>JAJEIP010000061.1 GCA_022827885.1 Candidatus Poribacteria bacterium | reverse complement strand
CCATCATTTCCGCCACCGGTTCCATCTACAAGATTTCCGCCTTTCGCTTCATCGAAACTGAAGTAAAGGATTAAGCCGTCATCTTGGACATTTGCGGCATGTGTGGTGAGTGCGCTGCCTATTATTAATAAGGCAACGGCGAGTACATACATAACTAAACGCATGAGTAACCTCCTCATGTCTAAGCAAAATTAACGTGCCGTGCGAGCTGCTTATAGCGCATGGCTTTCAAGCCTACTTTGAAACACTAAGAAACCCGCGCTTTAACCCATTAAGTATTATCATAAAGAAAATAGTTAAAGATGTCAAGAAAATTCTGCGGTTGGAATATTCTGATGTAGCGATGGAAGAACAGGCTTCGGTCTGAGAAACAGGCAAGACTTTGTGGAACAAGTCGGCACAGATGGAAAAGTAAATGTGGGACGACGTGAGAGCCATCCCACATTTTGTGATGTGAAGTTAATCACGACGTGTTTTCAGGTGTCCCCACGTCGTAGCGAGTTTGTTTTGGGGTTCCACAGGGGTGAGAAGCCCACCGTCCATGACAATTGCCACCTCATCGGCACTGACGGCTCTATCGTAGACATAAAGGTCATCGATATAAAAGAGTGCAGAGGCATACCCCGTTTTCCCGATATAGAGTTTTTCTGTGCCTTGTGCGTGGCTCGCCGGAACAGTCTGTTCCACGACTTCTTCTCCATCGACATAGAACCTCAACTTGTCCCCTTCTTTGACGCCTGCGATGTGATGCCAGTCGCCGACAGCAAATTCGTCATCTTCTCCATCGGGACCTGCACAGAGGGTGCCTTGGTTGCCGGGATTGAACCGATAGTGGATATGCAAACTGGCGCGGTTACAGGTCCATATCCCAGGTGAACGGTCAGAACCGGGTGCTTTTTTTGCTATAATTTGATTCCATGCGCCGGAATTCACATCGGTGAAATTGAGCCAGAAGAGATAGGAATTGTCTGTATATTCCTCTAATGCCGGAAAAGAATCGACCGATACACCGTCATTACCGTCATCGCACAACAACGATCCCTTGCCGTAGACGACTTGATCGGTGGCAATTTCTGCTCCATCAATTGCCCCATCATTTCCGCCGCCTGTTTCATCCATAACTGTCCCGTTTGTCGCGTCATCGAAACTGAAGTAAAGGATTAAGCCATCATCTTGGACTACGGCGTATGTAGTGAGCGCGCTGCCTCCCATTAGGCATGCAACGGCAAATAGATACAAGATTAAACGCACAGGTAAACCTCCTCAGGTCTAAAACAAAATTAACATACCGTGCGAACCTCAAAAAGAGACCCGCGTTTTAACGCATGAGAATATGATACACCAAAAAACTTAAATAGTTCAAGGAAAACCTACCTGCGCGTAATTTCCGATGGAAACAACTAAAAATCCTTTGACATACCCTGATTTCTGTGGTATGCTAAGATGTGTAGGAAAAGCGCTTTAGTCCTGATGTTTATGGCAGATGAATTGGCGAGGATTGCCCGATTTTATTTTTTCTGAAAGGGATGCCGAAATGAAGAGTACTGATGATCGATCTATCTATGTTGTTGCCATCTGTGGGAGTCTGCGACAGGGCAGCTCGACGCATGCTGCGCTCCAAATTGCCCTCTCCGCAGCGAAAGCCGCGGGTGCCGAGGTCGAGTTGCTTGAACTCGGCGAATACGACCTCGTCTTCCAAGGTTCCGTGGCGAGCGAAAGTGATTATCCGCCTGGGGTTTTCAAGTTACGGGAAAAGGTGAAACGCGCACATGGTATACTTCTCGGATCGCCTGAATACCACGGGAGTTTCAGCGGTGTCCTTAAAAGTGCCCTCGATTTGATGGGATTCGATGAATTTGAGAATAAAGTGATCGGACTGATCGGTGTATCCGGGGGCCGCATGGGTGCGGTGAACGCGCTTTCTATGTTACGGACAGTTGGCACTGCCCTTCACGCATGGGTTGTCCCGAACGATGCATCAATTCCGAACTCATCTGAGGCGTTTGATGCGGACGGTAATTTATACGATGCTGAATTGACGGCGCGCGTCAAAGCCGTAGGCGAACAGGTTACTAAATTCGCTGCACTTCGGAATTCAGTATAAGAACAGGACCGAGACAGAAACAGATAGCGAACAAAATCCAACAAACACAATGAACGACATACACAATTGGAACGCATGGCTCGGGACAGATGAAGCAGGAAAGGGTGATTATTTCGGTTCGCTCGTCGTCGCAGCGGTTTATGTGGATGCGGACTGTCGAGAAACCCTCTCCGATTTGGGAATTGCTGATGGGAAAACACTGTCAAATCGCCGTATTCGGGACCTCGCTGAATTGATGCGCGAGCGCTATGAAAGGCATATCGTTGTCGTGGAAAGGATGCCCGAGGCGTATAATTCCCTTTATACCGATTTCCGTAGACGCGGACAAAACTTAAATCATCTTCTGGCATCGCTCCATGCAGAAGCCATTCATACTTTAGCGGCTCGGGTCGGTGCGAAACACGCGCTTGTTGACAGATTTTCTAAGGACGACCTCATCACGCAGGAACTCGGCCAACGGATGCGCGGAAAACCCCGTTTTCAACGAGATGCGTCTGTTCCATTTCAAGGTGGAATTTCCCGTGATATCCCCTTAGGAATCGAGATAATACAGGTTCCGAAAGCGGAACGCGATATTGCGGTTGCCGCCGCCTCTATCATCGCTCGAGATGCTTTTCTGAAGGCGATGGACACCTTGTCCGAAACATACGGGATTTGTTTGCCGAGAGGCTCGTATCAAGTCGTGGCGGCGGGTAAAGAATTTGTCGCGATGCATGGGAGTCGTGCGTTGGGGAACGTTGCGAAACTCCATTTTCGTCTAACAGATGCCGTTTTTTAATTATTCCTTGCGGTTAATTTTTAATTATTCCTTGCGGTTAAATGAGGGGGGTTTGTGCATTAACGTTCCCTTCTCGGATCCGCTCTCCATTTCATTGCGAGCTACGCGCTTTGGATTAGACCAGGAGCAATTACTTAAAAAGATGGAAGACTTATTTAGTGTTCATTATGCCGAAGTTGGACTCAAAGGCAAAAACAGAGTGTTTTTTGAGAAACGCCTTGTGAATAACATCAAACTCGCCTTGCGGGGTACGGGATATGCCGAGGTAGAGCGACTTCACGATAGAATTCTTGTGCATCTTGGACCAAGGGCTGACATCGCGGAAGTTAAGAGACGGCTGCAGCGGGTTATGGGTATCGCTTATTTTCAACTCGCCTGCCGGACCGAAAGAGACATCACCGCTATTAAAGCGGCTGCCCTCCGCCACATCCAAAATGATGCTTACGAATCCCTTAAAGTCGAGACACGACGGACAGATAAAACGTTTCCGTTAACCTCTCCGCAGGTGAGTGCAGAGGTTGGTGGTTATCTCGTCCAGGAAACAGGGACGAGAGCGGATATGCATACCCCGGATTTAGTTTGCTGGGTGAAAATAACCCATAATGCGGCGTATATTTCCACCGAGAAGATTCCAGGGATTGGGGGGTTGCCGGTCGGTGTGAGTGGTAAAGTGCTCGTTATGCTGTCCGGCGGCATTGATTCCCCTGTTGCGGCGTGGCAAATGATAAAACGTGGTGCGAAAGCCGTTTTTATTCACTTTTACAGCTACCCGTATACCGATAAAGCCTCTTTGGAGAAGGTGATTGAACTCGTTGAGATTTTAGGGGTATCAAACTATCGGAGCACGCTTTATCTGGTTCCATTCGCTGAGCTCCAGCAAGTTATCGTCGCTGCGACACCGGCTCCCTTCCGAGTGGTGCTGTATCGGCGAATGATGACCCGAATTGCCCAGCGCATTGCGACCCTGGCGAATGCAGAGGCACTCGTCACTGGCGAAAGTCTCGCACAGGTCGCTTCTCAAACCTTAACAAACCTCAGAACGATTGAAGCGATTGCCGAGCTCCCAATTTTGCGTCCACTTATCGGCGAGGACAAGGCTGAAATTATCGAAAAAGCACAGCGGATCGGTACTTTTGACGTATCCACACGTCCCCATCAGGATTGTTGCTCCCTTTTTGTCCCCAAGCATCCGGCTACTCGGGCATCGCTCACGGAATTAGAGGACGCAGAATCGAGTTTGGATATAGACGGGTTGGTTGAAGCGGCGTTAAATAATCTTGAAAAACAGATTGTCGGTTGAAAAGATGGTTTCTGAAAAAATACTGCTCATTCGTCTCAGTTCCCTTGGTGATATCGTGCTAACAACCCCTGCGATTCGAGCCGTGCGTGCCCATTTCGCGGATGCCTATATCGCTATGCTCGTCGGAAAACAGTCGGCGGATGTCCTCCGAGAAAATCCACACCTTGATGAGATAATTACGTTTGATCGGGGCGCGAAGCACAAGGATACCGGCGAGATGTTGCGGACCGTCCGCGTCCTACGTGAACGCAAATTCACGCTGGCTATCGATCTACAGCGGAAGTTCCGGACGGAGCTGCTGATGTATTGCAGCGGTGCCGCCGAACGTGTTGGTAAAGGTGCGCTGTGTACTGTTCGGGTGCTTGAGCAGGGGAACAAACACGCCACAACACACTACCTTGATCTGTTGCATGCAGTCGGAATCCCAGCGGTAGATCAAAGGCTTGAAGTGTTTCTTGATGCATCTGAACGCAGAGATGCTTCACAGCGATTTGATGCTATGGGTGTCCCAGAGAAGGGTTTAAAGGTCGGGATTTTCCCGGGGGCGGGGTGGCAGTTGCGCGAATGGATGCCCGATCGCTTCGCGGCTATTGGGGACAGACTGGTTCGGCACTTCAATGCCGAGGTCCTGATTTTTGGTGGACAAAAGGAGGCGGCCCTCGTGCACAGTGTTGCGAATCTGATGGATGCGCGTGCTGTCCCGTTCGCTGGCAATCTTCAGGTTCGGGAGTTAGCTGCCTGTATTGAAAAGTGCGATCTTTTTCTCACAAACGATACGGGTCCGATGCACATTGCCGCAGCGGTCGGAACGCCGACTGTATCGTTGTTTGGTCCCGGCAATCATATCCGCTTTCAACCGCTCGGTGGGTTGCATCAAACTATCCGCCACGATGTTCCGTGCAGTCCTTGTAAGCAATTCACGGATAAATGTAAAGATAATATCTGTATGAAAAAAATTACTGTAGACGAGGTGTGGCAGTCTATTTCCGCCACCCTTACCTCATCCGCAGGCAGCCTCAAAAACGCGTAGGTGATTCTCGCCCAACACTTTTCGGATATCTTCGTCAGAATACCCCCGCTCGCTTAAACCTTCAGCAATCTTGATGAACTCACTGGCATCCTTGAGTAGGTCGCCACCCCCGTCGAAATCTGATCCGATGCCAACATGATCGATGCCAGCGATGTCAATTGCGTAGGCGAAATGATTGAGGAGTTGCGCCAAGGGCGGCATCTTCGTCCACCCATCGGTAGTGATAAATCCCGGCACAAAAGTAATACCAACGACGCCGCCGTTAGCGGCTAACGCCTTTAATTGTTCATTGCTGAGGTTTCGCGGATGCCGACACAACGTCTTGCAGTTGCTATGGGACGCGATGACAGGGTGTTCCGAAATCTCCAGAACGTCCCAAAATCCACGCTCACTAATATGGGAAACATCCACAAGCATTCCAAGGCGATTCATCTCTTTGACCAATGCCATACCGAATCGCGTCAAGCCCCCGCCGAGATCCTCTTCATCGTTTCCAGTCGATGCCCACGTATTGAGATTATGGGTTAATCCAATCGAGCGAACCCCAAGCGTATAGAGCGATCGGAGAATGTTAAGACTTCTTTCAACGGCTTCGCTATTTTCAATCACAAGGACCGCAGCGAGCTTGCCAGAGGCTTTCGCTTCTCGGATGTCGCTTGCCTTGCGTGCGATACAGATGTCATCGGCGTTTGCTGTGACTTCTGTCTCGAACCACCCGAAGGCATCTAACGCATAGGCGAGATGATTTTTCCATGCGCGTGTCACGTCAACAGCGAAAAAGGCAGCATCAATACCGCCCTGGTGCATTTTCGGTATGTTGAGTTGGATGCCTATGGCTTCCTCTTCCGGTGGAACGGGACCGCGAAGGTAAGCGATAGTCCCAACGGGATCCGTGGTATTTTGGGTGTTTTCGGCACAGGGGTTGGGTGCCCCAACCCCGACCCCTCGCCGGATGTGCGCCACGATGGCATCGTTATGCGAATCTATCACGAGTGCCTGCTTGTGCAGTTCGGAAATTTGCGTGTTTAATGTCATTTTCTCGTTTTTTTCTCCATGTCCTCAGGCTTAATCTAATATCGTTTGTATCGTCCGTTCAGCAATATCAGGGGTGATCCGTAAAGATGTCGCCACGGTATAGGGAAGTTGGTGTTGCGCGACGTAGTCGGATAGGTTAATAAGCGTTTCGGCAATTGCATCACGGGCAATAACCGCTGGAAAATAGTTAATCTGCAAACACTCCAAAGCGTGACGGTACTGTGTCCAAGGTTGCGATTGCAACACAGCCATCAGGAGGATGCCAAGCCCAACCAATTCACCGTGTAAAAGGGGTTCCGCATTTATGCCGCCCTCTTCAGGGGGTGTCAAATGGTTCTCAATGGCATAGACAAAGTAATGTTCACTTCCCTCTTCAACACGGCTATGTCCGCATTGGTAGCAGAGTTGGACCTCCATACAGAGCAGATCGAGTAGGAGTTTCAAACCGGTTGGCGTCCCGCGTCCGATTTCCCGTGCGTTATCCAGAAGCGTTTGGAGCAGCGTACTTGCTATGCCAATCGCTTGTGGTGTCGGTTGTTCATTTGATGGGTTCGCCCCCATCTTCTCAGCCTCCTGCCAATCCCAGAGTGCTGTGGCGATTGAGAGGACATCCGCAGCGCCACTTGCTCGCATTGCGGGAGGGGCATTGCACAAGACCTCCATATCTATAATCACAGTATCCGGTGCCTTTGAGAGCAGATAACGGACACACTCATTTTCTCTAACACCTGTTGCATCCGTCAGAAAAGCATCCGTTGATAGAATGGTGGGGAGTGCTACGAGTGGGATTCCTTTTGCAGCAGCAACATATTTGGCGGTATCAATTGCCAAGCCTCCACCGATACCGTAGACCACTTCACCCGTACATGCGTCGGCGAGCGCAGCCATATCTGCCTGCGTATTCCCCTGAACGTAGCGCGGATGTTGCGTGTTAATGTCAATATCACCAACAGCTTTCCACGCCGGATCCGTTGTTAGAACGAAAGCCTCACGATGCTCCCTAACATTTGCAATGGGGCATCTTACAATACTTGGCAATCGTCCAATTTTTTCATGAGAACAATCATCACGCAACATTTTTTAATTTATGGTCCCTGGACCGCTCTCCATTTTATGTGGTATTTCCACGAGATATATCTGTCGGGAGCCTTCATGAACTGAGTCGAAGGTAATCGTTTTTCCATCGGGTGCCCAGCGCGGATGTAGATCGCACCGGATATCCCCAACAAACTGTTCTTCGTGATGGAATTCGCCCAAGAGAATTTTTCGGTTTTCAGCGATATTGTAAATCATCAGTTGTGCCAAACGTTCTGTCCCCCGCGGGTAAGTATCACACAGTAACCACTCGCGATCTGGTGAGAATGAAGCGTGTCCATCACTCGGGAGGACCCCGCGTCCAATCGGCGTGAAGTCTCTGACCCCGTCTGTGAATTCGACAAATCCCATCTCACCGGATATATCTGAAGAAACAAGAATGCGCGTAGGCGTCCGCCAGTCGAAATGGGACACGCGATAGTCGAATGGGATTTGCATTTCCAAATCAGAACCATCAGGATTGACCGTCCAAAGTGAGGTGTAATGCCCATTTTCTCGACGCACTCGACAGAAGAATAGAAGTCGTGTTCCATCTGTATTAAAGAGCACGTGATTGAACCAAGCGCGTTTGCCTACCATCCGTTCGTCCCCGCTCGCTCGGATGACCGCTGCGATAGAGAGGACAAGCTGCGAACCTCCATCTTGGAGGTTGAGTTGATATAAGCCATCATCTTCGGGTTGTGCTATGACCTCACTGGATTTCGTGTGCATCGCGTAGCCGACAACAGCCCTGCAGTGTGCCATCCGTCCGTAATTAAGCCCAATAGCGAGTGGAGCAGTTGGGGACACAGCTGCAATCGCGCCCTGAATTGTTCGGAGGGTCCCCGTCCTCGGATTTAAAGCACGCGACACGAGCGTGCCATCTTCCCAATCGTTGAACGTGAATTCCGCGCGGATAGCGTCGTGTTCGACGTTCCCGCTGCCGTTTATCCAGTGGAGCATACTTCCCTGTTGGAGGTTAAAAGCGGCAGTTTTGGCGTATGGGATAAATTCGTGCGTTTCGCGATGAATCAGTCCAACTGTTGCTATATCTTCGGGTAGCGGACGGTGTGTATGAAAATCTGTCTCTAACGCGAGGTGGTACTGGGTTGTGTTGTCCCACGGATTAATACCGTAATATCCGAAGAAATGGTGTTTTGGACTGGTGGATACCCTCTGTATGTGCATGTTTCCCTTATTATCTAAAATCCATAATTACGTGAACACTGCCATTGTGGCGTCGCCTGTGCGTCTGCGTGCTAAAGATGCACAAACTAACAGTTTATGCTACAGAAGTCAATTTATTTTTTCACTTTCCTATAATTGGAATGACTGACCCAATATATTTTTTTCACTTTCGCTGTGAATTTTGAAACCGTATTTTAGTTTCATCGTTTTTCTATGCAGTCGACACTCCAAACAAAATATGTGGTTCTCGTGAATGCATCTGGTCCCTTCCTGAATCAGCACTCATAAGCCTTTTATATTCTTAACCACAGACGACCCGAGCGATAGAAAGATGCAGTTTGCAGCAAAAACAGATACAGGTAAACTTCGTGAGAGAAACGAAGACCGATACTATTTTGATACGCAACTCCAGTTATTTGCCATCGCTGATGGTATGAGTGGGCATGAGAGCGGCGATATCGCGAGTCTTATCGCTCTTGAGATTATTCAGGAGTGGGCGAAAACCCAAGCATCTCCACAGAGCGATTTGGGTCCCATGAAAAGACTTGCGGTTTTGACCGAGCTCGCGGAGGAAGCGAATCAGCGTATCTATACGACAGCGGAGAACAGTGGCAAGGCACGTGGCATGGGCACCACCCTCATCGCGGGCTTTGTTACTTTCAGTTACCTCACCTATGTCCATGTCGGGGATAGCCGCCTTTACGTGCTACGCGATGGCAAGATCACCCAAATAACAACAGATGATACATTCGTTCAAAAGATGGTCGAAAAGGGCGAAATAACGCCCGAAGAGAGTCGCGTTCACGAAAAACGCAATATTGTCACCCAGGCTGTCGGTTTGATGCCCACTGTCACCGTCAGTGCTGATGCCTATCCGCTGGGTCCAGGTGACATCGTGCTTGCGTGTACCGATGGCTTGCATGACATGATTGTCAACGATAATGAGATTGCTGAGATTATTATGGCGTCCCGGAATATTGAAGAAGCGTCAGAAAATCTTCTCAACAAAGCCCTCGATTACGGAGGCACCGATAACGTCACGGTTCTCCTCTTCGCTATCGATTAACCTACCTTCCGAATATTCCGTATTTCCTCTCCTTCAAATTTTTAACGAGACGCGTTTATCCGTCTGGCGTGGTTTTCTCCTGTTCACCAAAAACCAGCGCGCCATCCGGGTCCATATCTTCTTCCCATGTTTCTTGGTGAACCGGTCTCGTTAGTTTTGGCAATTCAATTTGACTTGCCTCAGCCCACAAGCGTTCAAGGTTATAGTAGGAACGCCTATCGGACAGAAAAACATGGACGACGAAGTCCACGTAGTCTAAGAGGATCCAATCTGCTTTGCGCTCCCCTTCCTGATGCCAAGGTCGCTGTGCCCAGTTGGTTTCGAGTTCCTCAATAACGGCTTGTGATATACCTTCTACTTGAATATCAGAGGTGCCGCTAAAGATTGCAAAAAAATCCGTGAAGCCATCCAGTTCCCGCAGGTCGAGAATGACGCCGTCCTGTGCGCGTCGACTCATTGCTGCAGATGCCGCGGCCTTCACCATATCTAACGTATTCTTTTGGGTTTCCATCTTTTAATTATTCCTTGCGGTTCGATCAGGTTCGTTTGGCATTTGATGTGCCTTTCCGTAGAGCCAGTCCGGCGCGTTGCTTGGGCTTACGTTTTTGGTATTATCAAGATGTGGCCCCTTTGCGGTTCGGTCAGGTTCGTTTGGCATTTGACGGGGAGTGTTAAATCTCGCCACCTTCTAATGTCTTGTTGTAGGTATGCAGCGTGTTCGGATGAATCAACACCCCTTTCTCTAAGAGATACACCATCTTCCTACGCGCGACAGAGTGCACGGCTCGGTGTAAATCTGTATAAGCTAACTCTCGGACGACATTGACCTCTTTATGGGTACGCGTTGGTTCTGCGAAGTCCGCCACATATAATATCTGTGCAATAATACCCATCGAGGGGCTACCTGTGGTATGGTTCCGAATGGCTTCAAGAATTTCGAGTTCCGTTACAGCAAACTTTTCTATTGCAATTTTTACGCCGATGAAGGGATGCAAAAGAGACGGATTCTGCTTTTCGATCGGGTCCAGACGAATTTCATAGCGTTTTATTTCCGTGTGTAGTTCTTGCACACTCATCCATTTTGCACTATCATGCAAAAGTGCCGCGAGGTTGGCATGCCAGCTGTCAGCTCCGTGAACCTGTGCTAAATCAATGCTCATCTCTTGGACAGAGAGGACGTGCTGATAGCGTTTCTCGGTCAGTTTGTCTGAGAGGTATTTCTGAATCTCGATGGACTTCGGATGTGCCCGAAGTTCCGCTAATGTGCACTTCATTTTTTAATTATACCTTGCGGTTAAACGACGTGAGATTGCGCCTTGACACGCCTTTCTTATATCCGCTCTGTTCTACTGTATTTTTCCTGTGCCAATCTGTTAGTCGGTGTCATCGTCAGGACGCACGCCCAATGCGGCGAGTTCGGCAAGAATTTCATGCTCGGTGTCCGATAGCATCGGATTTGGTAGTTCGGTGGCAATCGTGTATTCCTCGTTCAACCATTTTGACAAGTCTGCTGCTTTACACCGAGTGCTACAGAAAGGGAAGTTTTTCGGTAAAGGTGTTCCCTCTTTCCATACAAAATCGTAGACTGTCCCGCACATACTACATGTGTGTTGCATGCTTTAATTATTCCTTACCCCGGTGCGGTTGAAAACCGCACCTACCGGGTCCGGGGAAATGTCTGTTTATTTTTCTGGTTTACCATAAATCAAAAATTTTCATAGATATAAGCGATGCTGCTCGATATAGGCGTGGACGCCTTCCGGCACGAGATACTGGATTGAATGACCCTTCCGCACGCGATCCCGGATAACTGTGGCGGATATATCAACGCCTGTTATCGGAAAGGTGGTAACCCGTTTACGGATTTCTAAGGGAACACGATTCAAGTTGTAATTTGGACGCGTTGTCGCGATCATAACGCATCGTTGTAAGACTTCATCAAAGTTTCGCCAGACTTTATATTCAATAAGGGAATCAGCACCAATAATCCATGCGAGTTCAGTCGTTTCTCCATAGATCTCTTTCAAGGCTTTAAGTGTCTCAACAGTATATGACGGACCTGCGCGTTCCAATTCAATGCGCGACCCTTCAAAATGCGGATTCCCTGCGATTGCTAAAAGCACCATTTGATACCGATGTTCGGGTTCGATAATATCAGCGTCTGCGACCTTATGCGGAGGTCTGGCAGAAGGTATGAACAGAATTTTATCGTAACCCAATCCTGCCCGAACCTGCTCAGCACTAATCAGATGCGCGTAGTGAATTGGGTTAAATGTCCCACCCATCACTGCGATTCTTTTGGTAGTTTTCGGCATCGGAATGTCCATCGGATGCAAATTGACTTCAGGAAATCCACCGTTGTGTATCCCTTTCAAACAGGACTTACGCAATTTTGATCATAGCACGCGTTTGGAGAGGCGGAACCCGTAAAAAACGCAATCGGTCTCAGGGCACAACCTAACAGGTTATGCTACAAAAGAGCATCCTGCGTAAGTCCTATTAAAGTATATAGATTTGTGGGAGAAAAGTCAACGGAAAAATTGTGGTGTGCTAACTACGCTGAACCCGGGCTTTATAATCGTCATAAGCCCTTTCAATCTGCTGTGCTGATTCTTCCGGTCCGAGGAAATGCGCACCGGTCAACACGACTGGGGGTTTTCCGCGTTCTGTCAGGAGTTCTGCAACTCGGCATTTAATAGCATTAACAATTGCGAGCGTCCCGATGCTGGATGTCGGTCCCACAGGATATGCCAAATTCGGGATATCTACGACGGCATCTCCGGGCGGATTACAGTTGTCGATGGTTAGATCCGCGACTTCAAACAGGCGTTCGCCGGAGGTGTGTTTTGAGGTCGACGCACGACTGTGTGCGATCGAGCTTACAGCGATGACAGGCAGGTTCCGTGCCTTGGCCCCCATCGCCATTTCGATCGGTAGGATGTTTGTACCGGAGTTGGAAAACACCATCATGCAGTCGTGGGGTCCGAAGGTAAAATTGCGTAGAATTACCTCTGCATACCCTGAGATGTTCTCCAGAAAGAGTGCTTGCCGTTGACCGTTACAACCGACGACCTGGTTGTGGAAGGTAACTGCTAATTCGACGATGGGAAAGAAACCCGGAAAACTGCCGTAACGCGGAAAAATTTCCTCGACTGGCATCCGGGAATGCCCAGATCCGAATAGGTAGACGAGACCGTCTGCTGCGATAGTTTCTGCGCACATCTCAGAGGCTTGTGCAATCGCCGCGGTTTGTGTCGCTTCAATTTGTTTTAGAACGTCTTGTGCAACGTGTAGATAACGTAGATGGGAGGGGTTCATAATATTGTTCACCGAGCAGTTATCCGCTCTGAAACCGCATTTTGTGTTGCTAACAGAGCGCTCCGCAGGGATTGGAAATAATTCCGTTCTGCTCTTCTGATCCGCTTTTTATCGCCTTCAGTGCGTGCTGCTACGAGTGTTTCCCAGTTTAACGCCAGCATACGGTTTGATTTCTGTAGTACTTTCCAATACGCTTCCGAAGCCATCGTGTTTCTCCTTACGCTATTGGTCGTGTGTTGCCTTAAGAAGATAGTGCACTATTTCTCCTTGCACTACATTTTTCCTCTATGAGAATAAAAACGTTAGACTACAAATTCAGGTTTCAAATGTGCGCTGAAATTTATGGTGAGGCTCGGAGGGGAATACCTATAGAAAAAGTTTCGACAATTTTTATTTTTTTAAAGGCAGCACCCCTTCGGCGTTGATGTGAAATATGCATCTGAGAAGTCTTGGGGAAAGTTGCATAAATCGCAAAAAGTTAGATAAGGTCATTATTATATTGTTATTTTATGTGAGATAATAAAGCCTAATATGGTTTATGGATGAAACCTTATAATTATTGATTTTATAGCAATTTTTAACTTGATTAAGACGCAGATTTGTGATACCATTAATATTAACTTCTGTGAAAATAGGAAGTTTCTGAACATCTCAGAGTAAATATGCTTTTATCGTGAGCTAAAGACGCATCGGTTGCGTTGAAGCGAAAGTGATGAAAAATCACGCACCTCAACGGTGAACAACAGGTGACATGCATGCGAACCGCAGCAATTCCCTTCCATCCTGATAAAATCGGCAGCCCGGCAGCTCAAGAACACGCGTTGGTGTTCGGTGTTGCTGCGTCTGCTCTGCCGCCTGCGTTTAATTTGCTACAAACAAGGCATACCCCCCCCCCACTTTATACAAATTAAGTAGAATACCTAACAGAATAAGTCTATTCCTTCAGAAAATAATGCCGGTATTCCCCGGCACCGTCTCCGCACGCCTGCAAGTGTATCACACACATGGCAGGCTATTTTTGTTGCATCAGAATGTTTTATGTATAGGACAGGAAAAGATCATAAGGGGCATTCCAACGCAGAATGTTCCGATTTACATCTTAAATGAAAGGAACTAAAAACTATGAAACGCTTTTACACACTTTGTGTTGTTTTACTCGTTCTGAGTAGCTTGCTTCTCAGTGCTTATGCCCAAGCCAATGGCGTAGGGAATGAACCACTGGATCCTGCTACATGGATGCCGGATGCGAATCTAAGAAATGCAGTGCGGGCTGCGCTTCGTCTCAACGCAAACGAACCCCTCACACAACAGAAGCTGCTAAACTTGACCCGGCTAAAGGCACAGAACCTTGGGATAACGGATCTCACGGGTCTGGAATACACCATGAATCTCAGATGGTTAGCGGTTGGCGGGAACCGGATTCGCGATCTCACGCCCTTGGCGAACTTGACGGGTCTGAGAGCCTTATATATCGGGGGCAATGCCATTAGCGATATCAATCCCCTCGCACATCTCACGAATCTCAGACGATTGGGACTGGATCGGAATCAGGTTACCGATATTACCGTCTTGGCAGGTTTGGTCAATCTTACGTATTTACGTCTTGCGGGAAATCCGATTACAAATCCGTGTCCGCTTGAAAGTCTTCCGAACCTGAGGGATGTTGATATTGAGATACCGAGTCTCATCCCCGATGCCAATTTACGGACCGCGGTGCGGATGGCATTAGGTATAGAGGCGAGCGCATGTATCACAATAGAGGCGATGCGAGACTTAACAACCCTGAGTGCTATCCGTCTCAAGATAACGGATCTCACGGGGCTGGAATATGCCACGAATCTGACACACCTCTATATCGGTGGCAATCTTATCAGCGATATCGCTCCGTTGGCAGGTCTCACGAACCTCAGGGTGTTATCGGTTGGTGGGAATCAGATTAGCGATCTCACACCGTTGTCGAACTTGAGGCGTCTCACCGAGCTATCTATTGCTAACAATATGGTGAGTGACATCAGTCCTCTTAGGAACGTGCGAAGTCTCAAGCGATTAGAAGCGCGTCGAAATAGCATCAGTGACATCAGTGTCTTGGCAGATTTGGTCAATCTTGTGTATTTACGTCTGCGGGGGAATCCGATTAGAGATCTATCTCCACTGAGAAGTCTCCCTAAGTTGACGGATGTCGATGTTCATGTACTCTCCCCGCCGCAAGAGAAGAATATACGGACGCGAGGCGAACCGACTCCGATTATAGATCCGCCCCAAGGCGATAGTGGTCAGTCGCCACAGCAACCCAAGTATGCCCGCAGTGCGAATGTGAACCAACCGGCAACGACTCCGCAACCACAACAACACCAACAGCCTGATGCGAACCGTGGATTCCAGACGCCACAGCAACACCAACAGCCGAATCAGAACAGTGGACCCCAGGTGCTAAACGATCCACCTGATCAGAACAGTGGGGCAGAGCCGAGAAGCGATTTGCCTGATCAGAACCGTGTACCACCGCCGCCACAATCAGAGGTGTACACGCCGCAGAATGATAAGCTACAGACGGAGCCAGCAACTGAGATAGACCTGTCTGATAAAAAGATAGGTAAGCACGTTTCCGACGACCTTGCGGTAAAGCTGCTGGCCGTGCATGAGTCTGGTGAGACTAGTCCCAGTGGATCAAGGCTCAGATGCGGCCCACCAATAGTGGAAATAGAAAGCCCCGGGAGGCCAACCCTCATAAATCAAAACGGGGAGATAGTGGTCGAGGGAAAACTCCCAGAAGGAATTAGCGTTGAATTTGAGTGTACGGGGAGAGCCCCGTCTCATCCTAAAAACGCGTTCCTCTTGGATCCGATAACGCTTGAGCAGTTGGACCCGGCGGCGTTAGAGGCACAACTTGACACATGGCGCGCAGAAAGCGACGGGTCTACCCTATACCTACGATCCATCGCCTTGCTTGAAAGCGTTTTGGCGACGCGGCGTCCCGATAAGACGCACCTGCTGCCGAACTATCCCAATCCGTTTAACCCGGAAACTTGGATACCGTATCACTTGGCGAACCCGAGTCAGGTCCAGATCACTATCTATGATACGCGCGGCACGGTTGTCCGCCACCTTGATCTTGGTCATCAGCAGGCGGGGTACTACACGAGTCGGAGCCGTGCGGTGTATTGGGATGGCTGCAACGATATTGGTGAGAAGGTGTCGAGTGGCATCTATTTCTATCAACTCCAGACGGATAGGACATCCCTGCTGCGGAAGATGTTGATTTTGAAATAGTATCATATGATCACAGGATGGCTGGGAGGTTGATGTTTATTGGCTTCCCAGTCATCTATCGCTGATGATTGGATTGCGTTCTATTCATCTGAACCTCCCTTCTCTTCCACATGAAGATCGCGAGCATGCAGAAATCCGCAGAAATACCCAAGCAAAAACACTCGCTCCTACAGAATGATTCATCTCGCGGCGTGTATCATCCCACTGACTATAGGTTTCCCCACGTTAGCACATTCGTACACAGGGTCATTTATCGTAGATTTTAGAATTACTTAGACATTACACTTGACGACTTAACCCCCCTTACCCCCCTTATCAGGGGGGAATTAGCCCTCTTGCTACGGAAAATTCAATAGCCCTACATTCGCACATTTTCTTGTGGATTTTGGATTGGAAATCTGCTATAATTTCCCTATATCCTGTAATTACAAAGGGCATGACTTGTATGCCCATCTAAAAAAAGGAAACCGCTTGTAATGAAACACATAAAAATTCCTGGCGTCGGCAAAGACATCTCGCAGATGATTCTGGGGACCATGGTATTTTCACCTGTAAAATTTGACTATAGCACCGAAATGCTTGACGCATTCGTTGACGCTGGTGGAAATGCCCTTGACACGGCACACGGTTATGGTGGCGGTGATAGTGAAATGCTGATCGGTCTCTGGATGCGGCAACGCGGTAACCGAGACGAAGTTTTTCTCATTGACAAGGGCGGACACCCACAAAGCAGAGTGCCGCGTCCACGTCTCTCTCCCGAAGAACTCAAAAGCGACCTCGATGAAAGTCTCACCCGGCTCCGCACGGATTATATTGACCTTTACATGCTCCATCGCGACGACCCCGTGATCCCCGTTGAAACGATTATTGATTACCTAAACGACGAGATCGGTGCGGGACGTATCCGAGCGGCGGCTGCTTCTAACTGGCACCCGCAGCGCATTATTGATGCGAACACATACGCCGCTGAAAACGGGTTGGCAGGCTTTGTTTCCTGTAGCAATAACATCAGTCTCGCAGTGCCGATGGAACCGATGTGGGGAGGGTGTGTCTGCGTTGACGATGCAGCACGCGAATGGCATGAAGAGAGCCAGTTCCCGTTGATGCCTTGGTCATCGCAAGCCCGAGGTTTTTTTAGCGGTGCATTTACACCGGAGAACCGCGAAAACAGGGATATGGTGCGCGTTTATTACAACGACGGCAATTTTGAAAGGCTCGCGCGTGCTAAGAAATTAGGCGAAAAATATGGCTATTCCGCGATTCAGGTCTCCTTGGCATACTGCTTCAATATTTCATTTCCGGTTCTCCCAATTGTTGGACCTATAACCTTACCGGAGATGGATTCCTCGCTCGGGGCAATGGGACTCGAACTTTCCGATGCCGAAATGGCGTGGCTCAACTTAGAGACGGACGATAATCCGCTATGATGGCTCGATTTTTTCTCCTACTCTTCTGCTTTCAATTCATCTTTCTCCCACTCGGTTTTGTCCAAGAAAGCTGAGGCGCGTGAAGCAATCCCACAATTCCACGAGGCGGGATTGGTGAAGTCAGTTTGACTTCAGAAGAGATGAAGCGATTTCAGAGTAGTGTTAGTATGATGCGATGGTTCGATGCCCAGGGTGGACATGTAGAAACAGAAGGGATCTCACCAGATGGAAACGTAACAGATGTGCCACTCCACCGACATCACGTTAAACTGAACATCTTTCGCGTTGATATTGGCTTGAAGTATCAATTCGGTTCTCAGTGGATGCTTGAAGCGAATATACCCTACGAGACCAAAGTCCAAGAGGCAACTATCGAAAAGATTGATCCGGTGACACCTGACCAATGGGACGCGATTGTGCGTAATGGCAACAACCACCATCGAAACGAAACGTATACCGGACTCGCTGATGCTGATGTTCTCTTAGCACATCATGTTCATGGGATCCTTAAGACGGATGATTTTTTTACAGGACGGTTCGGCACCACAATTCCGTTTGGTAAGACCGAAAAAGATCCATGGAAGTTAGGGGCTGCAGGACTTGAGCATCTCCACATACAATTCGGTACGGGTACCTTTAATCCGATCATAGACCTACACTACAGTCTCCCTCTCTATAACGGGTTGGGTGTGAACGCCAGTGTCCGCGGGAAGTTTCCGTTCTATGAAAACAGCAAAACCTATCGCGCCCCGCGGGAGATTACCTACACAGGCAGCCTCAATTATCGTTTCAATGATTGGCTTTCGTTCCAAGCAGGTTACCTCGGTTTCTATCAGACCTACGCCTATTGGGCAGGGGAATTGGACATCAATAGCGGACTTCTTTTCAGTATGGCATCCGTTGGCACGTCAATTGTAACGCCTTATAACATCCCTGTGTCCGTAGCATTGATATTGCCCTTGCGTCAAGAGACGCTTTATGAAGAGAGCGATGCATTCGAATTTGGTCCATTGGTGTCGCTAACAGTTTTATATTCATTTTAAACTTCTATATTAACCCAGGTTGCTACTTTTTATTTACATAGCACCCCTACGGGGTGCAGTTCCTTGAACGTCCAATTTTCTATAGACATGGCACCCCTACGGGGTGTGAAGAGACGCGTTCCTTTGAAGAATACATGTTTAAAAACGCCTAAAAACTATCAGATAGCAACTCGGGTTATATTACTGGTGTAATGATGCAAATTATATTGCCGAAATTTTCAAGTCAATATTGCGTAGCCTTAACACTAACCCTTTTTCTTTTTGGATGCGGTGTGCCGAATAATCCGTATCCTAAGTCTGAACACGATCAAGAAATTTACTACAACACGTTCGTTGCAGAGCCGAAGCACTTCGATCCAGCGATCTCCTACAGCTCAGACGAATACAGGCTCATCCAGCAGATTTATGAGCCACCGTTGCAATATCATTACTTGAAAAGGCCCTATGAACTCACCCCGTTGACAGCGGAGGCAATTCCACAACCCCGCTATTTTGATGCCGATGGCAAGGCGTTAGCACCAGATGCGCCTGCGGCATCAGTGGCGCGTGCTGTTTATGAAGTCCGCATCCGTCAGGGAATTATGTATCAGCAACATCCGTGTTTTGCGAAGACTGAAAACGGCGAATGGCGTTACCGCAACTTAACGAAATCAGAGGTTAAGGGGTTTGATGAGGTCAAAGATTTCTCAATGACAGGCACGCGTGAGCTGATTGCTGCGGATTATGTCTATCAGATCAAACGGATGGCGGATCCGAGCGTCTCCTGTCCGATTCTCAGCACTTTAAAGGATTATATTCTCGGCATGGCAGCGTATTCAGCCGCTATTGGGAAGGGACAAGCGGATGCACCTTTTCCGGGTGTCGAGGTCGTAGATCGGTACACCTATCGGATTATCCTCAAGACGAAGTATCCGCAGTTTATCTATTGGTTAGCGATGCCATTCTTTTCACCAATGCCGAAAGAGGCGATTGATTTTTACAGTCAGTCTGCTGTCGCAGATCGGAACATCACGATTGACAGGTTTCCTGTCGGCACGGGAGCGTATCGGATAGAAACCCTTCTCGCATACAAAGAGATCGTTCTCGTGAAAAATGAGAATTTTCGGGTGGTGCGTTACCCATCAAGCGGCGAACCCGGGGATAGGGAAGCCGGGCTTTTAGACGACGCGTGGGAAATAATTCCGTTTATTCCAAGAATCGTCTATAAATTGGAAAAGGAATACATTCCGCGCTGGAATAAATTCTTACAAGGCTACTATGATAGTTCCGGCATCTCTTCGGATACGTTTGACAGTGCCGTCACGTTTAACGATACAGGCGATCCGAGAATAAGTGAGGAGATGCGAGCGAAGGAAATCGTGCTACGTACCAGTGTTGAACCGACGACGCTATACCTTGCTTTTAATATGTTAGACGATACCGTGGGTGGCAACGCAGTAGAAAAACAGAAACTCCGTCAAGCGATTTCGATCGTTTTAGATTATGAGGAGTTTATTGAGATTTTCCGCAATGGACGCGGTGTTAGCTCGCACGGTCCTATCCCGCCCGGTATTTTTGGCCACGAAGGCGGCGAGAGCGGTATGAACGCTTATGTCTATAATTGGGATGCTGAGAAGCAGCGTCCGGTTCGCAAATCCATTGAAGAAGCCAGACGCCTCCTTGCAGAAGCCGGTTACCCAGACGGACAGGACAGTCAGGGAAACCCGCTTGTCGTCACTTTTGACAATGCCTGGACCTCGGCAGGTGCCACGCCACGCATCATGTGGATCCGGAATAAGTTAGAGCAACTCGGCATTACAATGGAGAACCGCACCACGGATTACAACCGATTTCGCGACAAAGTGAAGAACGGGAATTTCCAAATCATCTCCTGGGGATGGCATGCGGATTACCCGGATGCGGAAAATTTCCTATTTCTCCTCTACGGACCGAACGCCAGAGCCGTTCACGGTGGTGAAAATACGGCTAACTACGATAACGCGGCATACAATAAACTCTTCGAGCAGATGAAAAATATGGAAAACTCGCCAGAACGGTTGGCACTCATTCGCAAGATGAATCGTCTGCTGCAACGAGATGCGCCGTGGGTCTTCACCTACCATCCTGTTACTTTCGGTTTGTCGCATCAATGGGTGAAGAACAGTAAGCCGAGTACCCTGGGATACGGCTCGCTCAAATATCTTCGGATTGATGCGGGTGAGCGGTCAGAACATCGGCAGGCGTGGAATCAACCGATTGTTTGGCCCCTCTGGGTAGGCGCAGCTCTTCTCATCTTAGGCACCATTCCGGCTGTAATTACAATTTGGAAACGGGAACATGGGATAATTAAAAAATGATAACGTATATTATCCGACGGACGCTTTACGCAATCCCAATCTTGATCGGTGTGAATATCACTGTATTTCTGCTTTTCTTTGTCGTCAGTTCTCCTGACCAGATGGCACAACGGATTCTCGGTGAGAAGAACATTACACAGGAAGACATTGGCAATTGGAAGCGACAAAACGGCTATCATCTGCCGCTCTGGTTCAATACCAAGGCATCCGGGAGCGAGTCTTTGACGCAGACTATTTTCTTCCAGAAATCGGTTAAACTCTTTTTCTTCGATTTTGGAACATCGGATGCCAACAACATTGACATCACATCCCAGATTTCACAACGCATGTGGGCAAGTCTGGCGATTGCGCTCCCGACCTTTCTGATTGGCGTTCTGGTAAATATCACCGTTTCCATGATTGTCGCTTATTACCGGGCAACCTACGTGGATTTCTGGGGCACCATCGTTGCTGTTATTCTCATGTCCGTTTCAACCCTCTTCTATATTATCGGTGGACAATGGGTTTTCGGAAAGATATTGCGACTCTTTCCCATCTCTGGATATGATACGGGTGTGGACATGTTGAAGTTCGTTATTCTACCAGTGGTTATCGGCATTATTGGGGGTGTCGGCATCGGTATCCGTTTTTACCGAACGATATTCCTTGAAGAGGTGAATCGGGACTATGTCCGGACAGCACGCGCGAAAGGGTTGAGTGAAGGGGTTGTTCTCTTTAAACACATCCTGAAGAACGCAATGATCCCGATTCTGACGAATGTGGTCTTGGTAATTCCGTTGCTTTTTATGGGAAGCTTGGTGATGGAAGCATTTTTTGCGATTCCGGGGCTTGGTGGCTTTACGATAGAAGCCATCCATGCCCAGGATTTCGCGATTGTGCGGAGTATGGTTTATATCGGTTCTGTGCTTTACATTTTCGGTCTCTTACTGACCGACATCAGTTATACGCTGGTTGATCCGCGCATTCGACTTGGTTCTTCTGCCGCGTAAATTACGGAATACACACGTTCATTCCGGAGTTGGGGCGAACATGGTCTCACGAAATAGAAACTATCAAATTATGCAAGGGGTCATGAGCCTCATATTGGGGTGTTTCAGTATCGGTTTGTTGATGACACTCCGGGGTTCAGGGTATTCAGCTGCAATTCTCTCCATCTTTCTGGTTGTAGGCATCGCCCTTATCTTCTCTGGTGATTATCTCGTGAACCCGTTCAAGCTGCCCGTCACACCTCGAAAGCAGGAATTAGCGAGTGACATTGGTCTTATCGCTTATGGCGCCTTGTATTTTAGTATCGCCATGTCCAAACTCTTACAACCTCGTTGGTTCACTGTCAATTTGCCGATCTTTTTACAACCGATTTGGGTGCGGCGCGGTTTAGCGACTGTCGGGATTGTCCTGATCGCTGTCGGGATCTATGGGATTTATAAATTATTCTCGGAGGGAGTGCCTGTAGAGTCTCCAGAATAGCGTTACCGTGAATTATGCCACGTTTATTTTGCGATAATCACGGCATAACGGAGGGGTGTCTCGCCGACATTGCGTATGCCGTGTAAGACTTGACAATCGACATGAACGGCTTCGTTGTCGCTGACACGGTGGGTCTGCTCCCCAAATAAGACTTCGCCTTCACCGGAAAATACATAGAAGATTTCTTGACCTTCGTGTGTATGCGGTGGATGCGCTCGCTGACCGGGTCCCACCTCAGAGATATGAAGGTGGAGTTGTTCCCTGTTCGCCCCGGCTTCAAATACAAACCGATCAATGCCTTTGATGTCGTTCCTGATCTCTTTTTCCATGAGCATTTCTCCTTTTCAATTGCGTTCGTCACACAGAATTGGGTGTCAAAGATTGGCGTTAACTTAACACCTCGCTCAGAAATTGTCAATACCGAATGCCTTTGACTGCAGGGTCATTCAGTTCTCGGTTTCTGAGTGCCTTATCGAGAGTAGATGCGCGACTTTTGGCATAAATCGGGGTTACAAACCCCTCCCACAAGGGAGATTTGTGACAATTGAATGCCTCTGCCTTTGACTGTAGTCTCAAGGTTATTTATAGTAAAGTTTAGAATTAATTGGACACTCCGCACCGGTGCGGTTAGAAACCGCACCTACCGGGCCAGGGGATCAAAATAGCCTACTGTAGTCTTATTTTGAATTGACTTAAGTTTTTTAACTATGCTACAATGCGCGAATACCGTTTGAGTCCGACAGTTGATACGGCACCCTCAATCGTCAAAGGAGAATAAGACGATGGATAGACCTGAAAAGCAATCAGATAAAAAGGCAGCGATGCACGTCGGCGTTCAAGGCATCGGAACATCTCCGAAAGAGTTGGCATTCCTCGTGCGCCACGGGGTAACGCACATGGATGCCTCCGTTGAGAACACCGAAACCGAAACGCTGATTCGGCACAAAGCGGAAGCAGCGGAAGCGGGTGTTAGTCTTGAGATGATTCATATCGGACTCCCGAGGAGTATTACACTCGCCGAAGATCCACAGCGCGATCGGGATCTTGATGCCGTTTGCGAAATGATCGAGAACGCTGCGGCGGCTGGGTTGCGTGGCTTAAATTATAATTTTTGCATTCTAAACCATCAGCGGACGGAGAGCACCCTCGGACGCGGTGGCTCCAGTTATAGCACTTTCGATTTCTCCAAGTACGATAACGAAACACTTTCAGAAGCGGGTGAGGTGAGTCGTGAAGAAGCGTTTGATCGGATCGCGTATTTTCTGGAGCGTGTGATCCCAGTCGCCGAAGCGAACCGAGTCCAGATGGCATGCCACCCGAACGATCCACCCGCGCCTGTGCTGAGAGGCGTTGAACGGTGGAATTATCCGATCTTTGACGGCTTGAAACGCTTCGCTGAAATTGTGGAGAGTCCGTATCACGGCTTTAACTTCTGTTGCGGCACAGTGTCCGAAGGTTTAGACGATCCGGGGACAGAGTTCTACGAAATCCTGCGCTATTTTGGCGAGCAGCAGAAACTTTTTAACATTCACTTTCGCAACATTCGTGGTGGGTTGCACAACTTCCAAGAGGTGTGGCCGGATGAAGGGCATCTGGACATGCACAAAGTTGCACAGACCCTCCGAGATGTGGAATATCCGTATATGCTGATGCCCGACCACGCCCCAGGACATTCTGATGATCCATCGCCGCCGGGTGTTTCTGGTAGAGTTCGACAGGCGTGGGCATTCCAGTTCGGATATATCATCGCCCTGATTCAGGCGGTCAATTCGGAAGCGTAATTTCATTAGTTTCAGTTAGATGGACAGCGTCTTTTTTAAAACGTCCCTTACTGGTAAATTCAACCTTTAGGAGGTAAACATGAAATCCATTACAGTTTGCTTGGCGATCATCGCCATGAGTCTGACCTGCGCAGGATATACTTATGCGGAGATCGACCTTGGAACCGCAAGAGGCATTTGGTTACTGGACGAAGGCGAAGGCAACATGATCAACGATATGTCTGGAAACGAAAATCACGGTGAACTTCAGGGCGGAGAATGGGTTGACGGACCAAACGGTCCTGCCCTCAGTTTAAACGGGCAAGATGATCGGGTTATCATCGCAGACTCCGATAGTTTGTATCTGGAGAAGGCGTGGACGATCACCGCATGGGTTTTTGTGAATAGCACCGAGAACGGTTTTGGACATATTCTCGGCAAAAGACCCGCATCTGGAACGGTAGCAAATTACGCCTTTAGGACAAGTGGCAATGGTACCGGCTGGGAAGCTTACTATTCACGAGGCGGCTGGAAAGGGGCTTGGAATCAAGGAAGCGTCAAGAAAGATGAATGGTTGTACATGACTGCAACTTATGATGGAGAAGACACCATCAAAATCTACGAAAATGGAGCTGAAATCGGTTCTGTCGGCGGTCACGGTGAACCGGCACCTCGGAATGATACGGATGTCAACATCGGGGGTTGGACCGACAATACCTCTGAGACCCTTGACGGTATGCTTTATGAGGTCGCGCTTTTTGATGTCGCACTGGCAGAAGCAGACATAAACGGCTTGATGAACGAAGGGCTCCCGTCCCTACTCACTCCTGTTGAACCCTCTGGTAAACTCGCAACGACCTGGGCAGACATCAAATCTCAATAACACAGGACTTACGCAAAATTGATGGCATACTCATAAAATGTTGGCGAGGTTCGGAAACCTCGTTAGCACATACAGGGATATGCGTTAGTTCTATAATAGTTGGATCAATGGTAAACTCAACCTTTAGGAGGGAAACATGAAATCCATTATAGTTTGCTTGGCGATCATCGCCATGAGTCTGACCTTTGCAGGATATACTTATGCGGAAATCGATTTTGAAACTGCAAGAGGCATTTGGTTACTCGACGAAGGGAAAGGCGATAAAATTGAGGATATCTCTGGAAACGAGAACCACGGCGAACTTCAGGGCGGAAAATGGGTCAAAGGTCCAGATGGTCCCGCCCTCAGTTTAAATGGACAAGATGATCGGGTTATCATCGCCGACTCCAAAAGTATGTATCTGGAAGAGGCGTGGTCAATCACTTCATGGGTGTATGTCAACAAATCCGAGAACGGTTATGGACATATTCTCGGCAAAAGACCCGCGGCGGGTACAGTTGCAAATTACGCCTTCAGGACCAGCTCCACCGGCACGGGTTGGGAAGCTTACTTTGCGAACGGCGGTTGGAAAGGTGCTTGGAATCAAAGTCAAGTGAAGAAAGATGAATGGTTGTATATGACCGCAACTTACGACGCGAAGGATACCATCAAGATTTATGAAAATGCCGAGGAGATCGCTTCTGTTGGCGGGATGGGTAAACCGGCACCTAAGAATGATACCGACACCAACATCGGGGGTTGGACGAACAATACCTCTGAGACCCTTGATGGTATACTCTATGAGGTCGCAATTTTCGCTTCCGTCCTGGAAGAAGCGGACATAAAAGAGTTGATGGAGGAAGGGATGAAGACGCTATTGCCTGTTGAACCTTCTGGTAAACTCGCAACCACATGGGGAAACATCAAATCTCGGCAATAACTAAGGTAAACCGAGTGCAGCGGGTGCGTTTTCTGAACGACTGGCTGCACTCATTAACTTTTTTCATCAAAAACGGGATTTCTATGTCTAAGATTCGTAGGTAGCAACTTAGGTTAATATGGAGATTAATATGCCGAAGCCCCCGAACGTGCTTCTTATTCTTGCCGATGACCACGGCTATGGTGATATTTCAGTTCACAACGGTCCTTCACTCCAGACCCCCAATATTGACAGAATTGCGGCAAACGGTGTGCGATTTACTAAATTTTATGCCAATTCCTCTGTCTGTTCTCCGAGTAGAGCGGCGCTTATGACGGGACGCTATCCCGATCGTGCCGGCGTGCCAGGGGTCATTCGCACGCATCCAGAAAACAGTTGGGGCTACTTTCGACAGGATGCAGTCACACTCCCCTCAGCTTTGAAACAGAAGGATTATCGGACGGCACTTATCGGGAAATGGCATCTTGGACTCGAACCGGAGAATCACCCATGTAAGCGGGGTTTCGACCATTTTCACGGCTTTCTCGGCGATATGATGGATGACTACTACACGCATCTCCGACACGACATCAACTACATGCGACAAGGTTCCGATACAATCAATCCGCAGGGGCATGCGACAGATCTGTTCACAGAATGGAGTATGGATTTCATTCGTGGGCAGGCACAGTCGCCACAGCCTTTTTTCCTCTATCTTGCATATAATGCACCCCATACACCGATTCAACCGCCTGATGATTGGGTGGACCGGGTGAGAGAACGCGAGCCAGATATTTCTCTGCAGCGCGCTAAATACATCGCGCTTGTTGAGCACATGGATGCTGGTATTGGACGCGTCCTCGATACGCTTATTGAAACAGACCAGTTGTCCAATACACTGGTTATTTACACCTCTGATAACGGCGGATCGATGGACGTTGGGGCGCACAACGGTCCCTTGCGCGGGCAAAAGGGCGAGATGTATGAAGGCGGCATCCGCGTCCCAACGTGCGCAATGTGGCCGGGGCAGGTTCCAGAGGGACATGTCACCGATCAGGTTGCGTTGCTGATGGATCTTTTCCCGACAGTCTGTGAGGCAGCGGATGCCCCGATCCGGCATGAAATCGAAGGACGTTCAATTTGGCAAACGCTTCAAGGGGAACAGCAAGATTTTTCTGACCGTATCCTCTATTGGCTGCGGAGAGAGGGCGGACAGCGGTTTCTCGGGCAGTGTCAGCACGCCATAAGACGTGGGGATATCAAATTGTTGCACAACAGCCCGTTTGAGGCATTAGAGCTTTACGATTTGTCAAGTGATCCACTGGAGACGACAAATGGTTCACAGACCCAGACGGACCTCTTTAGCGAAATGAGTCAGTTATTTCAAGCAGAAACGCAAAAGGCAGGGTGTGTCCCGTGGCAGCGGTAAAATTAAAATTCAAATAGAAAAGGAGGTTCCTGTTTTGTTTTACGGACGCAATTTATCCGATACATCAGAAATCGAGGAGACTCGCGACGCGACTCCTGATTCGCGGACGAAAGATCGCAATGATGCAATGGGCGCTACTTTAGACATAGATACCGGAGACATAGATACCGGAAAGACAGCAAGTTTATCAACACCGAAACACGCTGGACATTCAGGCCGATGGACGGAAAAGCTGGGTTACAGTTCCCTGCATGATGCGGCACGGGACAATGCTTATGATGCTGTAGCAGTATTGCTGGAAAATGGCGCAGATGTCAACGCAAAAGACCAATACGGTTATCCGCCTCTGCACTGGGCGGCGTGGCACAATGCTTATAAGGCAGTAGCGGTATTGCTGGAAAATGGCGCAGATGTCAACGCGAAGAACGATAAGAATTTTACGCCGTTACACTGGGCAGCGTGGAACAATGGGCATGAAACAGCAACACTCCTGTTGGAAAATGGCGCAGATGTCAACGCAGAGAATGAAGATGGCGACACGCCGTTGCACTGGGTAGCCTGGCGCAATGTTTATGAAGCAGAAGGAGCCTCGCTCGAAGACCAGACGGGGGTCAATCCGAGAAACAAATCTGGTTATACGCTCCTACACTGGGCAGTCTGGCGTAATGCCCATAAAACAGCAATTGTATTGTTAGAGAACGGTGCGAATGTTAGCGCGAAAGACAAAAATGGCTGTACGCCGCTACACATTGCGGCGGAAGACGACACTTCTGAGGTAGCAACGGTATTGGTAAAAAACGGTGCGAATATTAACGCGAGGGACAAAAATGGCGATACACCTTTGCACGTTGCAGCGCAGCACAATGCGTATGAAACGGCATTGGTATTGTTAGACAGTGGCGCGGATGCTAACGCTGAAGATGATCAAGGTCATACGCCGCTACACATTGCGGCAGAGCAAAAGGCACATGAGGCAGTGAAAGTATTATGCCGTCACCGAGAACGCAGGGGCTGGTCGTGGTGATCGTCGTTCAATACGTGAGCGTCAAAGAATTATGGTGATAAACACAGACACAAATAATCTTGTTTTATGGTATCAGAAACCAGCGGAGGTATGGACAGACGCACTCCCTATTGGAAACGGGCGGCTTGGTGCTATGGTGTTCGGGGGTGTGGCGCGTGAGCGCATTCAAGTCAACGAAGAAAGTCTTTGGGACGGTGGTCCGCGCGACACGAACAACCCAAAGGCTTTGGCAGCACTGCCGAAAGTGCAGCAGTTGCTTTTTGAGGATAAGAACGAAGAAGCGACTCAACTCGCTGGCGAGACGATGCTTGGTGTTCCAGAACGTATCAAGTCGTATCAATCCTTAGGCGATCTATTCCTTGAATTTTCCCATGCGAGGAATCCTACCGAGTATCACCGAGCGTTAAATTTGAATACAGGCATTGCCAAGACAACCTATCGCTGTGGGCCTGTGATTTTTAGCAGAGAAGTTTTTGCGACAGCAGTAGATAACCTGATTGTCCTCAGAATTGAATCTGACACGGCAGGGGAACTCGCTTTCGATGTCGCGATGACCCGGGAACAAGATGCAACTGTTGAAGCGATTGCTGCCAATATCCTTAGATTGGATGGGCAATGCG
This sequence comes from Candidatus Poribacteria bacterium, assembly GCA_022827885.1. Lineage (GTDB taxonomy): Bacteria > Poribacteria > WGA-4E > WGA-4E > WGA-3G > WGA-3G. The sequence continues at coordinate 2,431 of JAJEIP010000061.1, read as the reverse complement.
GCGAGGATGGGATGCGTTTTTCGGTGTATCTACAGGCGCACATTGAAGGTGGGCAGATCCAGTCGGAGAACGCTCAACTCGCAGTGCGGGATGCCACCGCCGTGACCCTTCTTCTCGCCGCTGGGACAAGTTACATTCATCAGAATGATATGAGCGGGAACCCCCACTCACTTTGCGAGGGGCATCTCACGGGTATAGATTCAAAATCGTATACACAGATCCGGGCAGATCACATTGCCGATCATCAGGATCTCTTTCAACGCGTGCATCTGGATCTCGGCACTACCGAGGCTGCGCATCTCCCGACCGATGCACGCTTGGAAGCTGTAAAGGCAGGTAGCTCGGACCCGGGACTTGTTGCCCTCTACTTCCAATACGGACGCTATTTGATGATGGGAAGTTCGAGACCCGGATGCCTGCCTGCGAATCTACAAGGCATCTGGAACGAGCACATGAATGCGCCTTGGAATAGCGATTTTCACACCAATATCAATCTCCAGATGAACTATTGGGTCCCTGAAATCTGCAACCTTGCGGAGTGCCATATCCCCTTGTTTGATTATATGGACACACTTGTTGAACCGGGGCGTCGGACGGCGAAGTGCCATTACGGTGCTAACGGTTGGGTTGTCCATCATCTTTCTGATGTATGGGGTTTCACAACACCTGCTGACGGCATTTGGGGTATCTGGCCCGTAGGTGCAGCGTGGCTGTGTGAACATGTGTGGGAACACTACCTTTTCAGTGGCGATAAAGATTTTCTCATAGGTCAGGGTTACCCCCTCATGAAAGGTGCTGCCCGCTTTATACTGGATTTTCTCGTTGCGGCACCTGAAGACACACCTCTTGCTGGTAAACTTGTCACGAATCCGTCCCACTCCCCCGAAAATAGCTTCCTAAAGCCTGATGGTACACGCTCTCTTTTCACCTACGCTGCAACGATGGATCTGGAAATCATTCATGAACTCTTTACGAACTGTATCGCCTGTATCGATGTTCTCGGGGTTGATGCCGAATTCCGTGATGAATTGGTCTCTGCTCTGGACCGACTCGCGCCGCTCCAGATTAGCGAGAAAACAGGTCGGTTACAAGAATGGGTTTTTGACTACGACGAACCGGAACCCGGACACCGACACATGTCGCACATGTATGCGCTTCACCCAAGTTGCCAAATTACACTGCGCGGGACACCGGAATTGGCAGCCGCAGCAAAGAAATCGTTGGAATATCGTTTGGCGCACGGGGGTGGACATACGGGTTGGAGTCGCGCATGGCTCGTCAACTTCTGGGCACGGCTTGAGGATGCTGAGGCGGCATACTCACATCTTCAGGCACTTCTGGCGAAATGCACTTTAACGAACCTTTTCGATACGCATCCACCGTTCCAGATCGATGGAAATTTCGGTGGAACCTCCGGCATCGCAGAGATGCTGCTTCAGAGCCATGCGGGTGAGATTCACCTATTGCCTGCACTTCCAAAGGCGTGGCATACAGGAAGTACGAGTGGTTTGCGCGCCCGTGGCGGATTTGAGGTGGCAATGGCATGGGAGCATGGACACCTCACCGAGGCACACCTCCATTCCACATTGGGAGAAGACTGCACCCTCCGAACAGGCACCACCGTTTCGGTGGCGTGTGATGGTGTGCCGGTTGAAACCGAACAATCGGCGTCGGTTGTTACGTTTGGAACAGAGGCAGGCCGAACCTACGAAATATCAGTCTCGACTTAAGCCGATCTATATTGGTCAACACGCTCGATCTGTATACTGCAGGATCCGCTCATTTGCGAGTTCGATATACTTCTCCTCAACGTCGTATCCAATATAGTGTCTCCCCGATTTCAAAGCACTCAGACACGTGGTCCCGCTCCCACAGAATGGATCCAAGACGACATCCCCTACGAAGGTATAGAGTTGAATTAACCGATGGGGCAATTCCTCAGGAAAGGGTGCGGGATGTCCAATCCGTTTTGCCGAGACGGAGGGAAACGTCCAGACGCTTTTTGTCCATTCCAAGAAATCCTCTTTACGAATCGAATTCTCTTTCCCGTTGCGTTTCCGAGAAAATGAACCCTTTGAGAAGACAAGGATATATTCATGAATGTCTCTCAGCACGGGGTTCGCCGCCGATTTCCAACTTCCCCACGCCGTTGAAGATCCAGCACTCGAAGCCTTGTCCCAAATAATCTCACCCCGCATGTAGTAACCTATTGATAGCATATCCTCTATGATGTAGCTATGCAACGGTATATAGGGTTTCCGTCCTAAGTTAGCGATATTAATACACGCCCTGCCACCGGTAACCAATTTTTTATAGGTTTCAGCGAAAACGGCGTAGAGGAGTTCTCTGTATTCCCCGAGCGACAGATCCTCGTCATACTCCTTTTTTGCATTATACGGCGGAGACGTAACCATCAGATGCACACTATCAT
>JAJEIP010000013.1 GCA_022827885.1 Candidatus Poribacteria bacterium | reverse complement strand
ATGATTACTCGCCAATCCATCTGCCTTGGTATAATGCACCCATGTATTGACAGGCTTAATGAATCGATGCACACCTGCATTGGCAGTTCCAAACCAGACTTGGAATCCATCGGCACGGACACAGGTGATCATATTGCTTTTCAGCAGATCTGTTTTCGTGTATGTTTTGATAAAGGTTTGGTCGACCTGATTGTATTGACTGACACCTTCCTTCTGGGTGCCAAACCAAACGCTATCATCGTCCACGGCAATCGTAGCGATCTCACTGTCTATTAAGCCATCTGATTTCGTATAGTTATTCCAAGAATCGGTATCTCGATGGTAGCGACTCACACCGCCTCTGCTGAATCTCGGATCCTCGTCCCATCCGTGCGGGTCAGGGTTTATTTCCCTATCGGTGCCAACCCAGACATACTCCGGCTCGACAGCGATTGTTGTAATGACTTTACTGACTAAGCCATCTTTCCGGGTACGCACTGCCCAACTGTCAATCGTTTTATCATAACGGTTTAGTCCATCGGATGTCCCAAACCAGACGTAGTTTCCATCCACTGCAATTGAGGAGACTTGATCGCTCGCTAAACCGTCAATGGTTCGGAAAGTTGTAAAGGTGTTTGTTTGCATATCATAGCGGCTTACCCCTTCGTCGGTAGCGAACCAGACCCACTGTCCATCCACAGCAACGGCGTTCACCATATCGTTCGACAACCCATTTTCCATCGTATAGTGAAGCCATCTATCCCGCTGGCGGTCCCAGCGAGTAACCCCGCGCGCTGTCGCAATCCAGACGTTGTCTACATCCGCCGCAATGCAATTGACCTCGTTGCTGACGAGCGTCCGTTCCACGGGCCATGTCTTGGCAGACACTGCATCTGTTGTGGCACCATCATAGGGAAGACCAGATTGTGGATCGGTGGTTACCAATGGACCGCACCCGACAATCGTAAACAAGGACAGCAGCAACGAGAGGCATGCTATCGAAGCAGTGTAAAGAGGTTTGCATTTGTGTCCAGTAATCCGAGGCTTATTTCCTTCTGCTTGTTTCATTGTTTCCACCGTCTCCCTTTCACCCAAGTGTGAGTTTCGCAATCTTAAGGCTGTTACCGCCAGCTTGCATTTATGTTAAAATCCATAAATAGGTGGACATATTCGTAGCATAAACTTTTAGTTGGTGCCCGTCCAAAGGACACTAACGGACATTAGGTCTTTCTGAATATCTAATTAATTCTAATATCTACCATATTATGCCATTAAAGCACTGCATAAGCAAGAAAAGCGTCGTTATGGTCGCACACTCATTTTCAATGTCGTGATTCGGGCATCATTTTATGCATTATTGCGAATCTCTCATGAAATGCTACATAGATGTTTATAACTATGTGACGTATATTATCGGATCATCCCTTAAAAAAGTTATGCAAATGTGATGTTACCTCTAAACAATTTCGGAGTGGGCACCCGTAAAAAATGTTTGACAAAAATCTTCTGTTATCCTACAGTAGACGCCAAGAAACAAACCGATTGATTTGAATTAACGATAGAGATGGAGATATTCATAATGCCTTATGGAGACAATGACTGGCTCGCTTTAACCGAGGAATCGGCACTGGAACCGGAGATGCCGATCTGTGACCCACATCACCATTTTTGGGATTTCCGAACCGAGCGTATCCCTTATCAACGGTATCTACTTCACGAGTTGATCGCGGATATTGACAGTGGACACAACGTGCGTTCTACCGTGTTTGTTGAAGCGAGAGCCATGTACCGAGCCGATGGACCGGAGGCGCTGCGTCCTGTTGGTGAGGTTGAATTTGTGCAAGGACTCGCAGCTGCGAGTGCGAGTGGTTTGTATGGTGAGAGTCGTGCTGCCGCAGCGATCGTCGGGCACGCGAACTTGAACTTGGGGGAACGCGTCGAGCCGGTTCTGGCAGCCCTACAGGCAGCAAGCCCGAATCGGTTTCGCGGTATCCGACACTCTGTTACATGGGATCCCCATCCGGAAATAGATGGGCATCCTACATATAGGACAGAGGGACAGTTGGCACGCGACGACTTCCGAGCGGGGGCACGGGTGTTGGCGGACATGGGGATGTCTTTTGAGGGATGGATGTATTTCCCACAACTCCATGAACTCGCTGATTTCGCAAGAGCAATCCCCAATTTGACGATTATCTCGAATCATATCGGTGGTCTGTTGCGGGTCGGTCCTTACGGCGGTCGAGATGATGAAGTGTTGGCAAACTGGCGAGACGGTATTGCCGCGATAGCGGCGTGTCCGAACGTTCACATGAAACTCGGCGGCATCGGAATGCCGCGCACCGGTTTCGATTGGCATGAACGGGAACAACCTATCGGATCTGAAGAGTTAGCCGAGTCTATGGCACCTTTCATGAATTACTGTATCGAGCAGTTCGGTCCGGAACGGTGTATGTTTGAAAGCAACTTCCCGGTTGATAAGGTTTCGTTCTCTTACAACGTGATGTATAATGCGTTCAAGCGGTTGTCATCTGGGTACTCGGACGATGAACGCGCATCGCTATTCCACGACACCGCTGCTCGCGTGTATCGAATAGAGGTCTGAGGTTATCGGGCAAGAGTGGGCAGACCGGGAGCAGAAGATGAGCATCAACAGAGACTATTTCTGGTTCCGACTCTTTAAAACGCATGGTGTCGGTCCTAAACTTCTGGCTTCGGTTGCTAAAATATTGAAGGCAGAAAACCTAAATCCAGAAATGCTGCCACTCAATCAAAGCGACCTCTCTGAGCAGTTTCCAAAATTAGCGAAAATCCTTAAGGATAAAATTCGTCCAGAAGATAGGAAAAAAGTGGCTGAGCAGTATGAGGACCTCAAAAGGCAAGGAGTTGATATTATCTATCCAGGGCACCCAGATTTCCCGCCACAGCTCCTTGACATCTCGCCAATTCTGTTTGTCAAAGGAGAGAAAAAACGTCTCAGGTCAGATAGTATTACGATTGTTGGCGCGCGGAATGTATCGGATAAAGGGATTCGCATTACGAGAAATCTGTCTGATGAACTTGTAGGTAAGGGAATAAATATCGTTTCTGGATACGCGAAAGGTGTTGACGCGGAAGCGCATTTAGGTGCATTAGCAGCAGGTGGGACAACCACAATTGTGCTTTCCAACGGTATCAAGCAGCTGCGGCAAGGAAGTACCTTTAAGAAATTCAATTGGGATCGAGATGTACTTGTGGTTTCACAATTCGACCCAGATACCAGGTGGAGTGCGTGGAATTCGATAGAGCGGAATCAACTTGTGTGTGCCCTCTCTAAGGCGATTGTCGTTATTGAATCAGGACCTGAACGGGATGATCAAGGTAAAATGAGTGGAACCTTCATTACGGCAAGAACGGCTCTTGACATGAATCTACCACTTTTTGTTGTTGACCCAAACTGCCTTGACAATCCGCCGGAAGGTAATGCCGATTTGATTGCGTTAGGTGGCTACAGCCTTGATCCGGTTGACCGATCCGAGAAGATTGTAGAACATATTTCTCAAATATAGAGTGCTAATGTCTACTCCCCTTGAATCAACTTAAACTTGTGTGCTGCCTCTTCTACGCCGACGAATCGGCTGTAAATGACAACGCGGCTGAGTTTACCTTCCCAGTTACGACCACCACTCGCTTCATCACCGAAAAGCAACGGGTAAGGTTCCCAATTGCTGAAATTCCCTTGGATTCCGTTGCTAACATGGACAAGTTCGCCATTGATGTAGCAGTAGACGTTCCGGTCAAAATAACTGACGATGACGTGGGTCGGTTTTCCTGACTCGATTTTACCGAAAGAAAACTCACCACCCGTTGCATTCGTCCCGGTCCGAGGCGTGCGGATTCGGACAGCAAAGCGATTTCCATTCTGTCCGAGAGTAAAGTTACGATGGGTAGAATCGTTCGAGAACGAGATAATCCGCGCGGGACCGTCCTGATCCAGGTTATCCGCCGTAACGAGACACTCAAGCGTCAATTGGTTGCTTGCCTGACAGGCTTCCAGAAGTTTGTCGTTTACATTCTTAGTGAGAAATGCCCCGCCGGTCAGGTCCATCTGTCCATCGGCACTGATTTTCACATCGCCGCGAGACTCAATCTCTCCCTTGTCCGCAAGTGAGCCGTGCCAAAGGAAAACAAGCCCATCGCGCGAACCGGGAAATTCCGTGTGCGTTCCGATATCAGCTGGTGCCGCCGGTGATACATGAATCGCAAGGGATGTCGTTGCTGTGTCCCCCTCTGGATCCATCACTGTGAGCGTTGCGACGTACTGTCCGAGGCTTTCGTAGACGTGCGTCGGATTCGATTCAGTGGACGTCGTTCCGTCTCCGAAAGTCCAGTGGTGTGCCAAGTCCCCTGCCGCTGAGAAATTCACTGTGAGCGGGGCACTGCCTTCAAGGACATCGGCGGACGCTTTTGCCTCCGGACGGAGCTTCTCACCGGGAGCGTATGGCGTAAAGCGATACGCATCACCGTTATACGGCGAAGCGAATGTATGTTCTCCGGGGTGTGCCGTGCCAACAGGGACAATCTTCATGTCCCACGTATCCACGCGATCGACTTTATAGGGCTGTTCGCCTTTCAAGTCCAATGTTATCGTTTGGGGATCGTCTGTGTAGGTAAGATAGTATTCTCCATGTTTCGCGAGGATATACCGTCCCCTGTCATCGCCGATCGGTTCAAGCGTATCAAAGGTGGGTGCATTCGCCATGAAGTCTTTGAGAAACGCAATCCGCGGTGGACTCTCACCGCGGAGCACACCCCCTTTCGCCCACCACAGGAGGTCTTCAGGGTGTTTGTATGTCTCTCCGTGTCCGACATAGCATCCAGAGATAGTACCTGCCCAAAAACGTTGGACCATCTCTTCAGCAGTGATATTTCCCCATCCTTGCGGAATATCGCCTTCGTAACGACACTCGTCGTAGATAACAGGTTTTCCGTATTGCGTGCGATAGCGGATACCTTGTGCCATGTTGGAGGTTTGAATACTGGTATGTGTTACCCACGGCTTACTGTGGTCATACCAACGTCTGCCATTGTGAATGCCACGTAACCGCTGATACGGATCGTAATCGCGGATAATCTGGAAAAACCGATCCCAATCGGATTCCTCTTTCGCTGGCATAAAGTCGTATTCGTTCGCGAGGGACCACCAAACGTTTCGGAACGCCGCCAGTCGCGCAACGGCATAGCGAATGTACCGATCATCGCTCTCGGCATCCATATTCTCGAAATTCCATCGGTCATAGGTATGAAAGAGGATAATGTCCGCCTCAATACCGAGATCCAAAAGGTCTTGCACCCGCCCCTCGAAATGCTGCCAAAATTCGGGATTGAATCTGGTGAAATCCCAATCCTTTAGCGGTTTCCCTTCATAAGGATAGTAGACGGGTTCGTTTTTGTTGTAAACGTAGTCTTTTGGAAAAATGCACATCCGCATCTTGTTGAACGGTGCCTCGGCAAGGGTTTCGAGCGTCTGTTTTTCCATCGCCTCCGCTTGATGCGCCCAGGCGTAACAAGTCGTTCCGAATTGATGATAGGATGTCTCATCGGCATAACGGAGGTAAAAATCCTTATAGACACGGACGGGTCCGTGATTGCCCGCGGAGGGTGCAATGCACGTAAACTGTCCTGTCTTACCGTTGAGTTCAGCAGTGTTACTCTTTGTAGTGTATGTCCATTCGCCGACTGCGTCGGGCATGAATCTGATTTTGTAAACGCCATTTCCGTCGTAGAATCCGTGAGGTTCAAACGTCTGTTCCCCATTTGTATCACGCCGTTTAAATTCTGCTGTTAATTCAATCTCAGTGAACGGATTTCCTGTACTCGGTCCATTCAGTGTTACTTCATACACTCCCCAACATTCAACCATATTCGCCTCCAAGTCTTGTCCATTCGCGAGCGAAAACACGACCGCGAAAATCACGATAGGAAAAATATCCCTCACTCTTAAGGCCTCCGTAAACGTAAAAAAAGTTGTCAATTTCACAGAAAGGTTATAGGATATTCATATATGCTAAAGATAAAGAGGATACTCAAATGATGTATCAACCCCTTGCTGAAGTTCGAAAGACCCTCTATGTAAAGTGGTACCGAAGCAAAATAGACCGCACAACCTTACGGGATCTCTCAAAACGGAGCGATGCGCAAGGCTGGTTTCAGGCAGGTGGGCATCTTGCCCTCTGGCTATTGACCGGGAGTGTCGTCTACCTCTTTTGGGCACAAGCGATGTGGCTTGGCTTTTGCGTTGCCTTATTTTTGCATGGCACGGTCGCCAGTTTTTTCAAAGGGACAGCCAATCACGAATTGGGGCACGGCACCGTGTTTCGGACCAAGTGGCTGAACAAATTTTTTCTTTACCTCTTGAGCCTCATCAGTTGGTGGGATCATTTTGACTACGCCAGTAGCCATACCTATCATCACCGTTACACGTTATACTCGGAAGGGGATCGCGAAAACCTTCTTCCACTTGAACCTAAGTTGGGATCCTTATTCGTTCTCCAACTCTTTACCCTCAATTTGCTCACGCAACCCGGTCGTACCTTTAGCAAAGGGGGGCTCATTGCTGCGGTTATCTGCACCATCCGTAGTGCCTTTGGCAAAGAAGGACCGCCAGAAATTCCGAGTCAGGAGTGGCTGGCCTCATTACATGTCGACCAACCCGAAGAACATAAAAATTCGATGTGGTGGTCTCGGATCCTACTCCTTTTTCACGGTGCGCTGCTTATCGTTTCGCTCGCCACAGGCTATTGGGTTTTCCCGCTCATCATTACTGTTAGTGCATTTATTGCCAACTGGGGCTCCTACGCTGTTTCTCTCCCTCAACATTGTGGTCTAAAAGAAAATGATCCTGACTTCCGTAAATGCACACGGTCAATTACACTCAACCCCTTGGCAGAGTTTTTGTATTGGCGTATGAATTGGCACACTGAGCATCACATGTTTGCAGGAGTTCCTTGCTACAATTTGAAAAAATTACACCATCTAATTGCCGAGGATATGCCTAAACCGCGCACGCTTTTAGGGGCTTGGCGAGAAATGCGCGAAACTTGGCAACGACAAAAAACCGATCCTGACTACTTTTTTGATACACCACTTCCGCCAACGGCACAACATATACCCACCGAAACATCCGATGTTTTGGAAAGTTCCATTGGGGAATTAGCCCCTAAAGGGTTGGAATGATGAACCATCTACGCCCGCTCAATTCCTCCAAATGGAACCAACCGGTACGTTTTCCCTTCAGTTGGGTTGTGCCGCCATACGAATCAAGTGTATGTGTCATGAGGTTTGTCTCCGCTGCATTTCGGTGTTGACGGCGCGAATCTCCGCCACCGTCTCGTGAATCTGAGTGTTTGCCCGGTCCCGAAAACCGCATTTGCGTGCGTTGTTCTTAATGTAGGCTCCACAGAGATGGTATCCGACGCATTGCGGGATATCCCACAGTGCGTTCATTACCTGACGATAATGATCTGTATCGTGCAAGCGGTCTGCCGTCGGGGGCCAGTTGGCGTCGCTGTGGGCGCGTATATGCCCCGCTGCGTCTGCCAGCAGAACAGGTCGGTCTGCGAAGTCTGCCCAGTACCGTATCTTCGTGGCAATATTCTCCACTGTTCCAAAACATTGAAAACTAAGAACATCGACATAAGGCAGTGCTGCCTGGACGACTTCCTCGGGTAGCACTGCATTTGCCTCCCAACGGTCACCGAGGATCAGGTGATTCGGGTCGTAGCGGCGGATAGCGTCATGGGTGACTCTGTAGTAGTGTTCGGCAATAGCTGAGAGCTCGCGGCGTCCTGCTTCCGATTCGAGCAGGTCTGGATCGACTAACGACCCACGCCACTCCGTCGCAGACGAGGTATGCACCCACTGCGGACAATCACAGTAGAAGTAGCCGATAAGCTTGGGATCGTCCCGCAAGCGTGCGCACTCATCGCGGGCGACGTAGTCGCACCACTCCTCGAAATCGTCGCTCATCAGGTCGGGCATACGGACCTCAACCTGCCACTGATGCGCCTCGGTGAAAGGTAACAGATGACAGTAAGGCATGTCTGCCCATTGGTATTCCTCATAGGTGAAGGGGCGCGAATGGCGGTGGTAGCCATCGGTAATAATTACGACTTCTTGGGTCCAACCAATCGTGTTGAAGCCCCAATCACGCAGATCATCGGCGACTGCGCGGAGCCACTGTTCATGGCTATTGCCAAACTCGCGCTCCCACACGCCGTCCGACTCTGTATACCGCAACGCAGCCGAGTCGATATGGTTCATGCCGATGGACCAGAACCGCGCACCAGTGGGTGTGACGAACCACCAGCGTCCATCTCGTTTCTCAATTGTGTAAAAGGCTCCCATTGTGACGGATATCCCTTTCCTATGCTTGTTCACGTAGATGCGCTTTTGAGATCATTTTTTCGGCGGTTTAATCATCAGATCTTCAATGATACGGACAAACTCGCTATCTGACAACCGAACTTCCAGATAAGACCGAAAACCCTGTTTCATCTCCCACTCATACCCATTTGATAACCTGCCTTTGCCTTCTGTAACTTCGGTGAAATAGTCACCAAGACCGCGCACACCATATAAGACAGCGATCTGGTCCCAACTGGAACGTCCCTTGTATTGGCCACCGAACCGTCGATAATACGCCTCTCGCACAGGGTTTTCATCGGGTGTCTCTGAGAGTCTGGCCCCGGTGTGGACGGACTCGCCATGCTGGCTAATAACGAGCGGTGTCGGCCAATTGCGGATAACATACTCCGACTTATCAATCAGACCGTGACGAACCGTATTGTAGGGATCGTCGATAAGTAGTGCCATCACCACGAGTTCCGTAACCTTTTGGGCAACGAGGTCAGAATTAGCTTGCAGAAGATCATAGAGATTGTTGAGGAACCCGACGCTGATGATTGTCACGGAGTTATCCGGTTGTTCACTCAGCACCTGTAGATAAAGCTCCAAGGAACTGGGCGTTGGGACAGTCGGGAGATCGTGCGGGAAATTAGCCGCGATGTCCTTCAAATAACTCGATTCATCAGGATCGACGAGGTCGCCCTTATAGATACCGATGGGAATATCCCCCCGGTTGTACCATGTATTTATCGCACAAATGGTGCCAGCACCGCTCGGATGAACTTCATTGTAACTAATCGCGAGGATTTCTGCCTCCCTGTTATCTGCAAGCGCGTGTAGCACAGCGAGTGCTCCGACATCATCTACATCGGTACACATATCAGTCTCAAATATTACCCGCTTGGGATTCGTTTCTTCAGCATTTTCTGCCAGCAAATTGGATGTTGTCATGCTATAAACCGCCAATATTGTCACAAGATACAAAACTTTCAAGGTTTACTCCCAATATAAAGAAAGACTGCACACTGCCTTTATGTCCGAGCACTGTCAATCTCTCCGAAAAAAATCTCTTTCGTACTGAGATGCTGCCATCTTCTAATAAAAACCCCTTCTACCGCCAAGTATACTTCAACAAGTGAGATATGTCAAGGCGTTCTGTTTTGGAGCGACGCAATGGGCTGTCCTATATTTCAATTATTGCATCGCTCCGTTTATCAATCCGAAAATCGTCTTTAGGGCTTGCAAAAACATTGAGAGGTGCTAAAATGTTGCAATGTAAAGCAAAAATAAATAAAATCATAAACCTTAGACACAACATTAGTGAGGGTGGATTACGAATGCAGAAATATGAAAGATATGTATGTATCATTATAATTGCCGCATCAGTGCTTGTGTCCCTTAGCGGATGTGGCGTGAAAACAGCACAACAACCCGCGCCCGTTGCGGCAGAAATCGTTAGGAAAGCCGACTGGGAGGTAGAATTCAGGGATGTCTACTTTCTTGATGCAGAGCACGGCTGGGTCATTGGAGAAAAAGGCACAATCCTCTACACAGAAGACGCTGGTAAAAATTGGAAAACACAGAAGAGTGGCACCGAAGCGCGTCTGAACAAGATGCAATTCATAGATGAAAAGCGAGGTTGGGTCGTCGGAAACGAAGGAACTTTCTTACGAACAGGAAACGGCGGCAAAAAATGGCAGAAACGGGTTGTCAGGGACGGGAGCATGAGTCTGATCAGCCTTCACTTCTTGGACGAACACCGCGGTTGGATAACTGGGGAAGGGGGTGCACTCTATTATACTGAAGACGGCGGAGAATCGTGGGACTTCCGTGCTAGCGGTGTTGGGGAAGCACTCCTCGACATCCACTTTGTTAACGAAAACGAAGGCTGGTTGATCGCACAACTCGGCACAACATTGCACACGACAGACGGCGGGAAAACATGGGATTATAAATCGGTAGGACCTCAGGAGGGTCTGCTCAATATACAGTTCGACTCCGACCAGAGAACCGGCTGGGCTGTCGGAATTGCGTCTACTGTGCTCTCAACGACAGATGGCGGAGAAACGTGGACCCGTGGGGAACCCGGTATCGAAGCCTCCCATGCCATCTATGATCTCTGCTTTACCGATACTAAAAATGGATGGCTGGCGGCCCAAGTTGGTGAAGTGTTACATACACAAGACGGTGGAAAAACATGGACGGTTCAAGAGACAGGGACCCGTAGCGACCTGATGGCTGTGCATTCTCCTGATGCTAAACATATCTGGGCAGTCGGCAGCTACGGAACAATGCTCCATTCTACCGATAGTGGGAAAACGTGGATAATTGATGCCGAAAGTAATGCCGAACCTTTAGCAGGTGTGGAGATGGCAGATAGCGGACGCGGCTGGGCTGTTGGGCGTCGCGGGGCAATCTTCCGTACGGAAAATCAAGGACGCTCTTGGGAACGACAAGAGAGTGGTCTCTCTGTCGGGTTAAATAAGGTGACCGCTGTGGACGAAGAACAGGCGTGGGCGATCGGTGATTCTGGCTATATTCTACATACCAAGGACGGAGAGACATGGGAAGTCCAAAAAGGCTACGACTGGATCGGTCTCCACGATGTACAGTTCTTAAATCGTGAACGTGGCTGGGCTGTCGGCGATATGGGCGGTGTCTTCTATACCAACAACGGTGGTGAAAATTGGATTGAGCAACGTGGTTATATCTTTGAACTCCTAAAAGGTCTCTGTTTTGTTTCACCGAATGAGGGATGGACAATCGGTTGGCCCGGCAAAATCCTCCACACTGTCGATGGCGGGAAAACATGGGAACCCCAAGAGAGCGGAACATTTAACGAACTCTACTCGATCTATTTCATAGATACCGAACTCGGTTGGATCTCTGGGCAATACGGACTTGTCCTTCATACTGCTGATGGGGGTAAAACGTGGAACTCCCAGTATACCCGCACGCAGGCAAATCTCAACAAAATCTTTTTCGCTTCTCCTACAGTAGGAATAGCGGTCGGTGACGAAGGGACGCTCCTACTCACGCAGGATGGCGGTAAGACCTGGACCCGGCAAGACAGTGGAACGGACAAAAATCTCAGGGACATTAGTGTCACGGAGGATAAAATATTTGCTGTTGGTGAAGACGGTATCGCCCTTGCCTACACAATTCCCTCGATATCAAAATATACGCCACGCAAGCGATTCTTTGAGGAGATCACAACCGAGCTGCCGAGAATAGATGCTGGATGGGACATCTTACGCAACGACGGGCCCTTCCGAATCATGGGTGTGGATACCGGCATAAAATCAGCGGATATTTCCTTTATCAACGCCATTGAGGGATGGGCAGTCGGTAATTCCAGTGCGATGCTCCATACTTTAGACGGTGGCAACACGTGGAAGAGCGTTGAATCGCCTGTGGATGCCCCTTTGATTGCCGTGCATTTTGTTTCTTCGGAGATCGGTTGGGTGCTTACCCAAGATGCCAGTTTCCTATCCACGACCGACGGTGGGCGGACATGGCAGATTCTGAATGAAACCACGAAGCCCGTGATAAGTGCCTACGACGACGAAAGGCGTCCTATAGAAGAACCGTGTGAACTTTATGCTGTGCACTTTCAAGGTTTCGGTGAAGGATGGGCTGCCGGTAAAGAAGGCGTTATCCTACACAACAAGGACGGAAATACAATCTGGAGACATCAGGAGAACGAAACCTCGGCATCCTATCGGGACCTCCAGATGGTAGAAGAGCACTACGGTTGGGCTGTCGGATCGTGGGGAAAAGTGCTCTGGACGAACGACCAAGGCGACACATGGCATCTTCAGACAACCCATACAGGATATGATCTGTATGGTGTGTCTTTCCTGAATCGACGAAAGGGATGGACTGTCGGAAGAGATGGCATTGTCCTCCGCACATCAGATGGCGGTTTGGCATGGTCTGCAGTTAATATGGGCATCAGCACGCACCTTTATGATGTTTCTTTCGTAAACGAAATGGAAGGCTGGATTGTCGGAGAAGGTGGACTCATCCTGCATACTAAGGATCGTGGTGAAACATGGGTAATTGAGGAATCCGGCACCGACGAAGATTTATATCATGTTGAGTATGTCGAAGGGTTTGGCATAGTTGTGTTGGGTGCGCACGGCACTATCCTCAAGCGAAAGATAGAGACGCAATCTTAGATTCGATCAGGAGAAGTTTTATTAATGAGAAAAGTATTATTTTTGTTAATGGTGCTGTGTCACAGTAGTCTGTTGATAATCGACGTTTGGGGTAGCGGTAAGGTTTCTTTCACCTCCGATAGCACAGGAAACCTTGACATCTACATCATAGATATAGATGGTAAGAATCTTGTCAACTTAACCAATCATCCATCAGACGACTTTTCGCCGACATGGTCTGCGGATGGTCGGGCTTTTGCCTACGTCTCAAATAGGGACGGGAATCCAGAAATTTACGTAATGAATATGGATACGAAAGAATCTCGAAGGATCACAAACCATCGAGCAACGGATGTGGATCCCGCATGGTCGCCTGATGGCAAGTGGATCGCGTTTGCATCCAACCAAGCGCGCGACCATGCCGCCGACACTGACATCTACATAATGGACGTGAATGGCAAGAAGGTTCAGAGACTCACAAACAAGGGTGGACACAATTCAACACCGGCATGGTCCCCAGATGGCGAATGGATCGCGTTTCGTTCCACGCAGGACGGTATCGGCGGCATCCATGTCATGAACGCTGATGGTGAAAAACAACGAGCACTCACACAGGTTTCCGCAACAGGTCCCACTTGGGCTACCAACGGAAAACAGATTTATTTTTCCAGTGAGAAGTTGGGCGGCGTAAAAGTGCCGACCTTGTTTGCCGTAGATGTTGACGGAGAAAATCCGAAAAAATTGACGGACGCCGGACATGCTTGTGAAGAACCTGATGGATCGCCTGACGGTCAGTGGATCGTTTATGTATCCGTTCAAGATGCGAACAAAGACATCTATCTCATCCGTGCAGCTGGTGGTGGTCTCCGAAAATTGACCCAAGATGCGGGACTGGAATTCTCCCCCGCATGGGTACCGTCGGCGTTTAGTGTTTCACCGAGCGCGAACACACAGATGGTGCTCTGGGGAATACTTAAGCAAACAACGATCAAGAAATAATTCACTATAATACCCCTATAGAACCCAAAATATAGGGGTTTCCCACCGTATTACCTTCCTCGGTTTTGAACAAAACTGTCCATAAATTGAACACTAAAGACGCTCTGTCAGGTAAGAGTGCGAGAAAACTCCCTTTAAACCCGATTTTTCACCTGAATTGTCTTTGGCATGAAAATTGCTCCTATATTGCCAAACGCTGCATAAACTTGGGAGAGCCTTCCTCCTTGGAAATATGCGGAGCGATGCAATAGGTTTTCCCATATCTCAATTGCTGCATCGCTCCCTCTATCAATCCGAAACACCGTGTGTAAGGAGAAAAATCATGAACAGCGGAAGATGCTTACTCTTTATACTTGCTTGTTTGTCACAGATGGGGTGTGCTGCGCTGCTAACCGAGCAGGTGTATGTCCTCATTGATCGCGATGTAGAAGAAAAGGCGACTTTCCACGGAGCCATTTATTCGCTACCAGAAAGCGCGCACGTGCGAAAAATTGTGCTGCTTGGCTCTGGAAAAATCCGAAACATTGAAATTTACGTGCGTGACAAGAGAAACCGATGGAAACCCGCCAAGAAAGTTCCAGGCGGAATCCAGTTTCCGTATGAAATCCCACTTATTGCCGAGACGGACGCTATCAAAGTTATAAAGCACGCAATGACGGGAGCCGGTCGCATTGAGACGATTCAGTTTTACACGGTTGCGGATAAAGGAGATTAAAAATGATATACCGACACATCCTCACATCTCTCTTTTTAATAACATTAGTTCCACTGATGGCTACAGCATTACCGCCACGTTCACCCGCAGGCGGCGGTATGTTGAAATTGGATGAAATGCGCGATTTTGTCGCAACCACCAACGCTTGGTTTCCTGATGAACAGTTTGAAGGATTGACCGCTGAAGCGTGGATCTATTATGAAGATGTGCCCGCACCCGGTACGTTCTGGTCAATCATTGGTCAGGAAGGACGATTCAATTTGGTTATTCACGGTTCTAATGCGTCATTAGGCGCATGGGGGTATGCCGAGGGAGCAGCGGGGTCATTGACGATTGGAGGCTTCGATTTACCTGTAAAGCAGTGGATACACGTCACAGTGATTTACGATGCATCCGCAGGAATGGGACTCAACGGTGAGGGCGGCAATTGGTGCTGTCCGGGAGGGCACCTCATTAAATCAAATAAGTCACTTCGTATTGGTGGAATCATCTTTCAAGATCCAGAGCGGAGTCGCTTTGTCGGGGATAATGTGAAATTGCGTGGGTATATTGATGAAGTGCGAATTTCCAATGTCGTACGATACATAGGACCGGAGTGGAAGGTCCCTAAACAGAGATTCAAGGTTGACAAACATACCATTTCACTGTGGCATTTCGATGAAGGACCGGGAGCAAGTCGCTTCAAAGATGGGTCCGAAAACGGCTATGATCTCTGGCGAAGCGGTATTTTGGCAGTCACAGCACAAGGAAAACTCACAACCACATGGGGACAGTTGAAGAAATGAAACCTCCAAAAAGACTTCTATCATCAATTATATTTGGATATTTGACCGGCGGGTTGCTCATCATCAACCTCGCAATCACAGGCAGTCTATTGGGACGGACGCAATCAACTCGGGGAACGTGTAAGCAGTGGTGTTTATCTTTACACAATTGACGCTGGGCGACTTCTCCGCAACCGGTAAAATGCTTATACGGAAATGAGACGGTTTGACGAATAAGCAAAAATTGCGTTCCGAATAGGTTCCCTTCAGCATCACGCCTCTGCACCATTTTGTGCTATTCGGTTCAAGATATGCCCTATTTTGTGCAGTTCTTTTTGGGATATCGCTAAGAATCCCTCCCAGTGTTGTATTTTCAGATTGGCACGAAATTTGCCATAGTCAAGGCACAGACTGTGGGTGTTACGCTTAGGAGTATTGAAGTTCAAGAATGTATCGCTCCTAACCACCGATTCATTCTTGACGTCGCACGTCCTGGAGGTCTCTCATGAAAACGCGCATCATCCTTTCAAAACGAAGCTTACAAGTGTATATTACAGTCATCAGTGTTATTTGCATCTCCTGCTGTGTTTTTGCGATGGAACCGATCGGCATAATTGGGCAACCCTTTCCAGAGCAGCACGCGTTTCTCTCCAATGAAGCGATTGTACGTGTTACCCCAGCGCGCATTCAAATTATTGATACGAATACCGGTGCGGTTATAGATGAATTCGCCGAACGCGAGTATTTCAGTGATGTCGTGTTGAGTCCAGATGCCTTACATTTAGCGATTTTTACACATGCGCATGATGGAAAGAGTACGACTGTCAGTATCTGGGATGTTAATGCCCGCGAGCAAGTTAGCGAATGGAAAGTCGAATTCCGCATCTTTGATGTCGCGGCATTTAGTCCAACGGAGCCGCTGTTTGCAATCCCTTCTGAGGATGGGATTCATCTTTGGGATTGGCAGACGGGTGAGTACCTCGGAAGAATGATAGGCGCACGGCGTCCATTGAAATCGTGTTATTTTTTCGACGGCGGCAGCAGTTGTGAAGGAGATCCGCGTGATCGCACTGCGATTTTTAGTCCCGATGGTCGCTATCTGATCGTCGCCTCAATGCGACCTGACATTGAACTCTGGAATATTGAGGCGCGTCGATTAGAAGGACACTTTGAAGGACACACCGGAAACTGGGTTGAAAAGGTCGCTATCAGTCCGGATGGAAGATACATCGCGTCATTCGAGGAGAGATCAACGTCCGTTTACGTGTGGGATGTGGTATCGAGACAGTTACTCCGGAAAGTGCAAAGCGGCATTGGAAGGATTTCAGATGTGGTCTTCAGTCCGGACAGTCAACACCTGTATGTTGCGACCGAGACCGATGGACTGACTTGGTCTGCTTTCGGAGTCAGTCAGTGGTCAAATCCGTATCTGGGATGGAAGCGCACTCCTACCTTCACAACCGGTTGCCGTTGAGCCGAGGGGTAAACAGATTGTTATATTGGGAGGGATAAAGCGGAATCAGCTCCTGCAGAACTGTCCGAATCCGTTCAATCCAGAGACGTGGATACCGTATCAA
>JAJEIP010000006.1 GCA_022827885.1 Candidatus Poribacteria bacterium | reverse complement strand
CCGCAAGGAAAAATTAAAAAATGGCACGTCTAAAATACGCCTTAATTGGCCACGGTAGACGCGGTGCAGCACATCTATCAACAGCCGCTCTGTTAAAGGATACCTTTGATATCGTTGCGGTGTGTGATGCGCATGCGGAATCCGCGGAAGCTGGTGCGGTGAGATTCGGCGTCAAAGCCTATACGGATGTCCGGAAAATGATCGATGAAGTGTCGCCGGATGTCTGTGATGTTGTTGTGCCTATGCCGCTACATCACGTGGTTTCGTGTTACCTTTCCCGATGTGGCGTCTCGCATAACGTAGAGACAGGGCTGGCACCGACACTCGGTTTGATGGATATGATGATAACCGACGCTGCCGAGAATGGTGTAAAACTTCAAACATCGGAAAATTTCCCTTTCGTCCCCGTGGAACAATTTGTGTGCAAACTTATTAAGGAAGGCGTCATCGGGAACGTCCAGAAGTGTTACCGCCTCTTTTCTACAACCGGCTATCATGGACTTGCGGCAATACGGTGCCGTATGGATGCGGCTCCCAAAACGGTCAGCAGCATCGGGCATACGATGCCTGTTGCACCCTACGTGGACAGGGCAAAACGGGATCACAATCGGGAAGGTCTTGAGTTTTACGCCGTAGATTTTGAGAACGGGGGCATCGGTATTGCCATGGTAGGCAATAAGAACGGATGCCTCGGACGGAATAAACTTGTCGGTTTCGAGACGTGTGGTGCGCGCGGCACGATTATCACCAACGGGAATCAGGGTGCTACTGGCGGTGAAACGGTCAACGTTTGCACAGATGCGGACCTCACCCAGAACGCCGGAAGGGCACAAACTTATGAATTCCAGAGGGAATATAGTGACAGTGGCACTTTGGAACGTATCTTTGTAGAACTCCCAGCATCTTTGGGTGGCACTGTAGAATGGGTCAATCCATATCGGCAGACGGACATCCCAGAGACGGGTATCTCATTGGCGACAATGCTTGACGGTATCGCACGTGCGGTCCGTGAAGACACACAACCGCTATGGACAGGCGAGATGGGTAGAGCAGATCAGGAGATGGTGATTGCGGCGGATCGGTCAATCGAGACGAATCGACAGCCGATCGGGCTTCCGCTTGCACCTAATCCGGCTGAAGAAGCGGCGTTTGATCGCGATTTTGAAGTCCAGTTTGGCGTTCATCCGCGCGAAAACATTGAAAAAGCGTTGCAGGTTAATTTTAAGGCACGTTAGTTTAAAATAAATATTGCACTTATAGAGGAAAAAATGAGAGAAATTAAAATAGGATTTATCGGATGTGGTGGCAATGCGAATGGACACATGAACCAATTAGCAGGAATCGAGGGCGCACGCGTTGTGGCTGTGTGCGACGTTCAAGCGGAACGGGCGCAAAGTGCAGCCGAGAAACACAATGCTGATCCGTATACCGTCCATCAAGCCCTTCTCGAACGCGATGATTTGGATGCGGTCTATCTGAGCCTTCCGGTTTTTGTTCACGGACAGCCTGAATTTGATGTCATCGAGCGAGGTTTGCCATTTTTTGTTGAGAAGCCTGTTGCCATCAGTATGGAGATTGCTCGTGAGGTTGAAGCGGCGGTGGCAAACGCTGGACTTATAACGTGTGTCGGTTATCAACTCCGTTATCTCGGTTCGACGCAAATAACACAGCAGCTTCTACGGGAAAGAACGATTAATATGATCGTTGGTAAGTACTGGTGCAGCACCGGACATGGGGATCCAAATGCTTGGCTCCGGCAGATGAACAGATCCGGGGGTCAACTTGTCGAACAAGCGACACATACGATCGACATGATGCGTTACATGGGTGGAGAAGTGGAAACTGTCTATGCGATGCAGGCGAACCGGTTTCTCAAAGAGACGGATTGTCCCGATGCGAATAGTGTCACCCTCCAGTTTGCGAGTGGTGCCGTTGGTTCGTTGACGGCTACTTGGGCGTATGCGGGGGACTGGTCGAACGCGAATATCTTGGATTTATTGTATGAGGGAGAGTTGTTGAATTGGAATCCGTCCCGGGTTTTGGTGCAAGAAGATGGGGAATGGGTGGATAAGACAGAACCGAGCCCAACAATTGATGAGGTGTTCGTAGACGCAGTGCGAAGCGGTGATGGTTCTTCAATCCTGAGTCCTTATAGCGATGCGGTTAAGACATTGGCAATATCGCTGGCAGCGAACCAATCTGCGCAAGAAAACAGACCTATCGCCATTTCGGCTCTTTAATTTATAGAAGGCAAGTTTATGGATAAAAAGTATCGTGTAGCAATCGTCGGATGTGGCGGAATCTCTAACGCACACGGCAAGGCGTGGCAGCATCTGCCAGAGATTGAAATTGTAGGTGCGTGCGACGAGAAGCTTGAACCGCTCAAGCGTTTTGCCACAGAATATAACGTTGAGAATACCTACAACGATCTCCGACAGATGCTGGAGAAACAGCAACCCGATGTCTTAGTGATTGCAACGTGGCCCTCGAACCATCTCAAAAATGTCCTGGAGGCGGTTCGGTGTGGCGTCAAAGGTATTCTCGTCGAGAAACCGATTACGGTTAACACGACGCAATTAGAACAGATGATTCAGGTCACGGAACGTGCCGGTATCCGACTAATGGAAGCCTTTATGTATCGACACCATCCGTTGACACTCGCCGTGAAACAGAAGATTGAGGAAGGGGCGATCGGAGAGGTTCGCTATGCGCGTTCTACTTTTTCAACAGGACTCACAGACCGACGCAATTGGCGATTAAGAGGCGATCTCGGTGGGGGTGCTGTCATGGATTTGGGGTGTTATTGCATCAATATCATCCGCTATCTGGTTGGGCGAGAACCGCAGTCAGTCTGGGCAACGGGCAAGTTTGAACCTGTTAACAACGTCTGGGAAACGCTGATTGGCACTTTAGACTTTGGTGAGGGTCTTACGGGACAATTGGATTGTAGTTTTGGATGGACGTGGCGCGAATCTTATGAGGTCGCTGGCACAGATGGCACGCTCTTTGTTGAGAGTGCGTGGGGCAATTCGGAAGGTGAATCCCATTTTATTGTAAACGGCGAAACTATTAGTGTTGCTAATGGTGTGAATCCTTATGCCGCTGAGATTTTGGATCTCTGTCGGGCAATGGATACGGGTACACCAACACATTTACCCATATCGGACGCGCTTGGAAATATGCGTGTCATTGACGCATTACACGAATCTGCGGGCACAGGTCAGTGCATCCAGATCCCTGTGTAACCGATAACCACTAAAAATGTTTGAAAAAATGATGAAGTACCCCATTGATGTTTTCCGCGAGGGAAATTTCTCGTTTGGGGTGCCATTGCCAGGACTTCTTATAGCGGTTCTACTCGTCGCGCTGTTAGCTGCCACGATATGGGCATATCGGAGCACGCAAGGCCGCACGCAACGCGGCTTCCGGGGTTTTCTCATCCTTCTCCGCACAATTGTCCTCTGTCTGCTTGCCTTCTGCCTCCTTAAACCTTTTCTCACGATCTATCAAACAAACCCCGATGATTCCTATCTGTTGGTAATGATGGACCGGTCCAAAAGTATGCAGATTACCGATTCTGCGGATTCAGTGCCCCGGCTGCGCCATGCCAACGATTTACTCTTTTCGGAAGAAGAGGGACTCCTTGAAAAGCTGAATGCGAAATTCAAAGTAAGATTCTTTGCGTTTGACACCACGGCCAAACGGGTTCCAAACGAGGCGCTGACCCATGCAGCGGGGGAAAGTACGGATATCCCACAGGCGTTGAACGAAGCCCTTGATGACTTGCAGGGAATTCCACTCTCGGGTGCTGTCCTATTGACTGATGGTGTGGATAGAAGTGGTGTTGATGTCGCCAAGTTTGCAATGCAAATCCGAGAACGGAAACTGCCTATCCATACGGTTGGCATCGGTGCAGAAGAGGGCAATCCAGATTTGGAGCTTGTTAAGGTAGATGTGCCGCGGATCGCAGAAGAGGATTTTCCTGTCGAGGTATGGGCAACGGTAAAACGGAAGGGATTCAAAGGGAAGCGGGTGAACGTCCAATTAACAAGCAACGGACGTGTCCTGAAAACGGAGTCCGTTGATATGGATGAAGGAGCTTCTTGGATGTCACAGCTCGGCGGGACAGATTCAGCCGCTGAGACCAAGACAGAACGCATCCTACTTAAATTTACGCCGCGTGAAGCCGGTACCCAAAAATTTGAAGTCCACGCAGCGTTAGACGAAACAGAAGCCGTTCCACAAAACAACACAAAAACGTTTTTACTCAAGGTCGCACCTACCAAACGCGTAAAAATCTTGTTTGTTGATGGTAGACCGCGTTATGAATTTGGCTTTATAAAGCGTGCCTTAAAAAACGATCCGAACATCCAATTAACGGATCGGTTTTTGAAAGGCGTCACTGCGGGACGTCCAACATACGGCGGCACTCGTGCCGAGGCATCACACGATTTTCAATTTTATCCGAACGATAAGGAGATGCTTTTTGATTTTGATGCCATTATTTTAGGTAACGTGGATGCGTCCCAATTTACACCTGCGCAGCTGGAGAATACAGTTGAATTCGTGCGCACCCGAGGCGGTGGGCTGCTGATGTTGGGGGGTTCTAACTCTTTAGGTAACCACGAGCTTTCAACGTCCTATATCAACACGCCGATTGCGCAATGTCTCCCTATAGAATTGGAGCTTGGATCCCCGCCGCCGCCATTAACACCGAGGCGTATCGGTAGGTCGATCCGGGGTTCGGAGTCTACTGAGGACAAAGGCTATAAATTGCAACTCACACCGGAGGGGAAAGTCGAAACTTTGATGGCTTTGGCGGATATGCCTACCGATAATTTGGAACGTTGGAAAATCTTGCCTACATTGAAGGGATACAGCAAGGTGAAACGTGCCAAAGCAGGCGCGCTTATCTTGGCAGAACACCCAACCGATCGAAATGAATTCGGCAAACGCATTCTAATCGCGACGCATAATTACAACGCTGGCCGCGTGATGGTATTCACGCCGCACACCTCTTGGCGCTGGCAGATGCTGCCTTCTCACGACGATGGAGATCAACGATCCTGGCACCAAGAGGACAGTCCGGAACGGTTCTGGCGGCAAGTCGCGAAGTGGCTGACGACTGCACCGAAGGAACATATTAAACTCGATGTCGCAAAAACGGCTTACGCGTTGAAAGAACCTGTCGTCATTGAGGTTACGGCTACGGATCCAGAGTTTCAGCTGACAAACAGTGCGAAAATTCGAGCCGTGGTTCTTGATGCGTCGGGGAAACGCAGGGAATTAAAACTGGAACAGGTCCTCGGTAAAGACGGACTTTACACGGCGCGTTTTATTCCGAATCGTTACGGGGAATATACCGTCACAGCAACGGGGACTCTCAATGGCGAAAACTTAGGCGAACAACAGACCCTTTTTGAGGTAAAAACATCGGACGCTGAATTTAGTAATGCGGAGCTGAACGTCGCGCTTCTCAAGACGCTTGCTGAAGGGAGCGGCGGAAAGTATTACACCTTGGAAGAGGCACCCCAACTTGTGAATCAGATCCCGCTTGTGGAAAGCGCAACATCAAAGATTACGGATGTCGATATTTGGGATATGCCCTTAATTTTCGGATTGGTTATCGCGCTGCTTGGGTTCGAGTGGTTCTTGCGGAAACGGGGTGGGTTGATTTAGCAGAAAGAGGTCCTTTTTTCCACTTGATAAACGGAACGTTAAAAAGTAAATATTTATTGAGGAGCCCTATGAACAATTCCCATAAAAGCGTCATGTTCGTCATTGCTGACGATTGGAGCCGTATTGCGAAGTGCTACGGTAATGAGGTCATCCGAACTCCGCATATCGATGCGTTTGCGGAACGCGGTGTTGTGTTTGACTACGCATTCTGCACAAGTCCCTCGTGTGCCGTGAGTCGCGCCTGTATTCTCACGGGACAACACAGCCACACACACGGACAATACGGACACTGCCATGGTATTCACGGATTCCGCACACACGCGTATATGCAATCGGTGCCGAAAATTCTGAAGGCGCACGGATTTTCGACGGCGTGCCTCGGTAAAAAACACGTTGAACCTGAAAGTGTTTATCCTTTCGATTTTGAACCGAAAGTCGATCCGCGTAGTCCTGTAGACATGGCGGCGAAGGTCACACAATTTCTCGACGAGACTGCGGATACCCCCTTCTATCTCCACATCGGTAGCAGTTATCCCCATAGGGCAGGTAAAGGTTTCGGCAATGATCGAACGCATCCCGGTATTGAACCCTCTCCTTACACGCCCGACGAAATCATTGTTCCGAATTTCCTGCCGGACGTGCCCGCCGTTCGTGAAGACCTCGCCGATTATTACGAGAGTGTTTCGCGGTGGGATGCTGTCGTGGGCGCGGTTTTGGAGGCACTTGACGCTTCGGGACGCGCAGACGAAACTCTTGTCTTTGTTACGACGGATCACGCGATGCCGTTTCCGGGTGCGAAGGCATCCAGTTTTGATAGTGGACATCACTGTCCACTCCTTATCGCCAGTCCGACACAACAGAAACGCGGTTTCCACAATCAGGCACTCGTCAACTGGGTAGATTTCTGTCCAACGATGTTAGCGTGGTGCGGGGTTGCACATCCCGACGGGGCAGATGCGCTTCCCGGTAGATCGTTGCTGACTGTCCTTGAGGACGATAGTCCACACCCAGGTAATGGCGACTGGGAGGAAACCTATTTTTCTCACTGTTTCCATGAAGTGACGAACTACTATCCGTATCGCGTGCTGCGGGGTAGAAGATATAAGTACGTCCGAAACCTGGCATATCAGTTGGAGACACCCCTCCCAAGCGACCTATTCCGTTCAATCTCATGGACAGCGGTTCGGGACGACAACGTCCAGCAACTCGGTGAACGCCAACGGAGCGAATTCCTACAGCAGCACCGTGAGGCTTTATTTGATATGCAGAACGATCCAGCGGAGTCTCGAAATCTCATTGATGTCCCGGCGTTACAAGATGTCGCTAATGAGATGCGGCAAAAGGTTATCGAATTCCGTCAGAAAACCGAGGACCCGTGGCTTGAGCAATCCTTCCAAGAAGGCGAGACAGGTCCGTTTTTCACGTAGCGCGTTGTCTTCACGATAGTAGCGATTTTCGAATCGAGACTCCCTATCCTGGTAATCCTATAATCCTGATTCAGACGTATGGAAAAAAATTACGATTTAGAAGCGATGAATGCCCGCATCCAGGCGGATAGTGGGCTTATACAGCAGATTCTCACGGAGACGGGGAAAGTCATTGTCGGGCAAAGTGCGTTGTTAGAGGGGTTAGTGATAGGGTTGCTCTGCAACGGGCATATTCTCCTTGAAGGGGTCCCCGGACTGGCGAAGACGACTGCTGTGAGTGCACTTGCGCAGACGATAGACGCTTCTTTCAATCGCCTTCAGTTTACACCGGACCTGCTCCCCGCCGACCTCGTTGGCACGCTTATCTACGATCAACAAAAAAGCGATTTTTACACGAAAAAGGGACCCATTTTTGCCAACATTATCCTCGCAGATGAGATAAATCGAGCCCCCGCTAAAGTGCAAAGTGCCTTACTTGAAGCGATGCAGGAGCGGCAGGTAACAATCGGTGGAACGACGTATCCGCTTGACGATCCGTTTCTTGTTCTGGCGACGCAAAACCCGATTGAGCATGAAGGCACGTATCCGCTCCCGGAAGCGCAGATGGATAGATTTATGCTCAAGATTAAGGTGAACTACCCCTCGCATGCAGAGGAATTGCAAATTCTCCGACGCATGACGACCGAAGAGATCTTAACGATTCAACCCGTGATTTCCCCAGAAGATATTATCCGATTCCGAGCGGTCGTCCGGAATATCTATATGGCAGCGCAGTTGGAGAATTATATCGTCGATTTGGTGTGTGCGACGCGGGCGCCGGAAGCGTATCAGTTAGATGAGCTCAGCACGCTCATTGAATATGGTGCCTCACCGCGGGCGACCATTTTTCTGGCGTTTGCTGCGAGGGCACGGGCGTTCCTTTCGCAACGCGGTTATGTTACGCCGGAAGACATCCACGCAGTCGGCATGGATGTCCTGAGACACAGGGTAATCATTAGTTACGAAGCGGAGGCGGACGGTCGCGATGTCGAGAGCATTATTTCGCAGGTATTCGCGAAAATTGAGGTACCTTGAACATCTATTCCTGTGTCTGTCCCGCGACAGCCGATGCCCTTGCCCCTACACCGAGAACGGCTAAGAATCCTTCCGAATCGGCGTGGTCAAAGTCGCCAATCGCTTCCATAGAAGCGGTCTCTTCGGAGTAGAGTGAGTGGGGCACACCGCCTGCGGCATAGAAAGCGACGTTCCCCTTGTAGAGCGCGACTGTGAGGGTTCCACTCGCTAAGTTCGTGAGCGGCTCAATAGAAGATAGGAGTGCTTGCGTGGCAGCATCAAACCAGTAGCCTTCATAAATTTGCTCGGCAATTGTGTCGGCAACCCCCTCAAAGTGTCGGCGCGCGCGTCTATCTAAAATCAGTTGGAGCAGAAACTCGTAACACTTCCCAAGCAATTCCATCCCTGGAGATTCGTAAACGCCACGGCTTTTAATCCCGACGAATCGGTTTTCAACGGTGTGAATGCCAATCCCGACCCCATTTCGTCCACCGATGCGATTCGCCTCTAACAGACCCTGGAGGGGTGTGACAGGACTTCCGTTGACCTCAACAGGTGCTCCGCGTGCAAAGGTAACCGTAAAGTGCTCCACGTCCTCAGGTGCGTCTTTTGGATGGACTCCCATGCCGGGGGTAATAAAGCCTGCCGGGGTTTTCAGCGATTCGAGTCGTCCGGCTTCATGTGTGAGCCCCAAGAGGTTGGCGTCGGTTGAGTAAGGTTTCTCGTGTGTCGCAGTAATCGGTAGGTTATGTGCCTGGCAGAAGTCTATCATCTCTTTCCTGCCGCCGAACACCTTGAGGAAGTCTGGATCCCGCCAGGGTGCATAGACAGCGACGTGTGGATTGAGCATATTGGTGGCAAGTTGAAATCGGACCTGATCGTTGCCTCTACCGGTTGCGCCGTGTGTTAAGATAGTGATGCCGCGTTTTTCCATCTCCGGCAGGAGTGCCTTCACGGTGACATGCCTTGCGATGCCGGTCGTATTCCAATACCCGCCTTCATACATGGCTTGGCACTGGATGAGTCGGATGCCGGCTTCTGCGAGTGCGTCTTTCGCGTCGACAATAATGGCATCTTCGGCACCGCATGCCAACATGCGTTCCCGAATTTCGGAAACGTCCCGTTCGTCAGGTTGTCCGAGGTCTGCCGTAAAACAGACGACCTTGACGCCGTTATCGACCAACCATTTGGTGATGGTGCAGCTATCCAAGCCACCCGAAACAGCGGCACCTACTGTTTTTCCTTTTAAAGTATCAATATTCAAAGTAATCTCCAAGGTGTTGTATTTTAAGTTGGGACAGAATTATGCCGCCTCCGGTAAATTGGTCTGCATTAAATACGCTATCGCCCCAAACACTCGTTCTAACTCGCTGATGGAAAGTGCTGTCTTGTGGCGTGTAAACAAATCTCCCGCTAACTTCCCGAATTGCCACAACTCACCATCGGTTACAATGCCATAAACAGGTTTGATGTCATCACCGTTAATTTTTTGAATTGCAACCAATTCCGCCAGACACTGCCCCCAGCCTTCGACAAAATCGTTCCGTTTTGCTTCCACGACGACAATGATCGGAGTCCCAAGCACGGTTTTTCCTAATGCCGATTTTGTTGAGATCAGGTAATCCGGCGCGCCACTGAGTTGCGCGTCGTAAGCGATAGATTTATGGCTCCACAATGAAAAACAGCCTACATATCTTTTGTAAACATCTCTGAGAATCGGGTAGATCACATTCTCACACCGGGAAGTCTCTGAGGCAAACACGTCGATATGTTCCCGGCTAAACGTAAACTCCTCCAGAAATGCCGAGGAGGGTTCAACATTAGGGAGGTATTCGATGTAATCCGCCTCGCTATACTTAATGTCAAAAGTTTCCTGAACTTG
The DNA here is from genome assembly GCA_022827885.1 of Candidatus Poribacteria bacterium. Classification (GTDB taxonomy): domain Bacteria; phylum Poribacteria; class WGA-4E; order WGA-4E; family WGA-3G; genus WGA-3G. The sequence goes on along the minus strand of JAJEIP010000006.1, from coordinate 4,424 downwards.
TGCAATGGATTTGAAATCCGTAAATGTCATCTGCTTTCCTCCTCTGAGACGACAAAAAAAGTATAGCACGAATCCGTAGTGATGTCAAATCAATGGCAAAACTTAGAATTAATTAGACCTTACTGGTGCGGTTAGAAACCGCACCTACCGGGCCTGGGTAAATGTCTGTTTATTTTTCTGGTTCACCAAAGATAGGCGATTGAATGGTTCTGGCTAAACGCACGCAGCTCCACAAACGGGTGAAATGTTATGTGTCTACTATTTTTAACAGGACTTACGCAAATTTGGATTCTACAACGAAATTGATTGTTTAGAACCGAAGAAGGCGCAATGAATTGCGCTCCTACGAACCAAAGGCTGCACAAAAACAAGCCAACTGCGTAAGTCCTATTTAATACACGTCAGCGATGGTTTCATTCACCGTCTCACTCCAGGAGTCTTCAAATAGCAGGCGGAAAGACATCGTTTTATTATTGGGTGCGGTGATATCCATTGTGCCGTGTTGTGTGGCGTTTCGGTAGGCTGTTTCTAATGTTTTGATGAGCTCCTGTTTGTAGGTGGTATCGCTGTTGCCCTCAAGGTGTTGTCCCTTGGTTTCAAAGATACAGAGGCGTTGCGCTCCCGTTTGACTCTGTTGGAGGCAGGCAATAAAATCGGGGAAGACGCGGTCGCGTCGCCACCCTTGTAAGAAATATCCCTGCTTCGCGGCGATACGATGCCACCATTGGATTGCATCTTGTTTGTCCAAGTAGAGTGAGAAATCTGTTTCCAAGTTGTTAAATTCTGCTTCAAACACTTGTTCAAACAGGTTGAATTGTAACGGATCCCCGTGTGGATGCACCATCGGTTTTGCCTCAGGTGTGAGGTTGACCACAAGCGTTTTTTCCATTTCGTAGTTTAGGGCGCGATCGGCTTGTATGTTAAACTGGATTTCTCCGGCTTCCAACTTCTCTCGGAAAACGGTCTCAGCGAGTGCATCAACGTGATCGTGCAAACGACGTTTCAGATACTCGGAGAGGTACAATCGGTGGGTATACAAGGTTTCTTCGTCAACGCCTTCTTCACAGTAAGCAGCGAGCGTTGCTTTCACGATACGTGCGGCGTGCCATGGATTCGGTAGCACCTCGCCGAGTTGTCGAACGAAAAACCCGACTTCCAAGGTGTGTGCTGCACTCTCTTGCAACTTTTTCTCGATTACCGCTTCGTCTTGGAGATGAATAGTGGCGCGTATCTCTTGAAGTTGTGCCGCCTCGCCCAAGTTGATAGGTGCTACCGGACCGAGTTGATGCCAGTCAATTGCCCTGAGAATGTCCCGTTCGTAATCGAGTTCTCGCCAACCGCGTCTCTGTTTATGCAGGACCCGCGGTAGAAAGATATCCATCTCACGGTATTTCGGTTTACGTTCAATCGTTCGTTGCACGCGCGCTGCACCCGTCCCTTCCACAAAGTCGCCTAATCCTGTTAACCCTTCTGCCTCTAAACCTTTCTTGACGTTCGTGACTGCTGTCTGGACTTTCTGATTGTAGGAAAAAATATAACAACTATCCAGTTCTGGAAGGTTTGTGACGCGGGCGTAGGGTTGGCGCATCACTCTGCCGATGAGCTGCGTCATGGCTGTCGCTGCGGTGGTGTTGTCGAGAAGCGCAAGCAGGTAAGCAAACGGGCAATCCCACCCTTCCTTTAAGGCATCTTTCGTGATGATATAACGGACGGGACAGAACGGACTCATGAGGTCCACTCCCGCGAGTTCATCTTGCGTCGACGATTTCACTTTGATCTGTTCTGGTGGGACCCCTAATACATCAATGAGTTCTTCGCGGGCATCCTCAGCATGGACCTTCACACCGTCGCGCTGGTTTTTACCGGTGCGATCCACACGAATCACGGCAATAGGGCGGATGTGTTTGAATGGCAAGGTTTGGCTTGCAAGCGGTGCCGAATGGAGATCCTCGGTTTGCTGCAATCGGTTTGCTACCTCCTCAAGTCTATCGCGTTCCTCCTTCGTTTGGGCGAGGGTATATTTCCAATCGGAGTTCGGAAAATTTCGGAGTTGAATCGGGAGTTTAACCATCTCCTCTGCTTTCAAGTCGAGACCGGAGACATTGACGAGGATATTGCTGATGCCGAGCTTCGGGGTAGCAGAGAGTTCCAACACGAAACGGGGATTGAGTCGATTTACCGCCGCTACGAATTGTTCGTTATTCTCGGGGTTTCTGCTCCCGTAAGCCCTATGTGCTTCATCTAAAATCACGGTTGGACGGAGGAGCTTCAGGACGTTGAAGAGACTCTGTTTTATCAGGCTGTCTGCTGGGTTCATGGCGAGTCGAGATTGGTGAGATTGATCGGCTGTGGCTGTCTCAAGGTCTGGATGCTTTTCTGATAGTGCTCGATGTGCCTGTTCATCATCTTCAATAGGAAAAAACGAGGCATACCCGCTGCTATCGCGAAAAATCTTGAGGAATTCCTTGTTTCGGTTTCGGTTTGCGGCGGGGAGCATGAGGAGCATTACGCAGAGGTGGTTTTCGATATCTTGCTTCGTGAATCTGTCGTCTTTTTGAAGCAGTTTGACGCGTCCCCCGGACGCACGTTCCAGAATCTGGCGATACGGATGTTCTTTGTTCCGAAAAGCGTCCCACGTCTGTGCATAGATGGCTTTGGTCGGCACGAGCCAGAGAACGAAGCCTGTGCCGAGTTTCAAGTGGCGGACTGCCTCCACACCTAACAAGGTCTTCCCGCCACCTGTCGGAACTTTTAGGCAGACGTGTGGAATCGGTTCACCAGAGGCACTCTTACGCGGAATGTGTTCTGGAATTACGTTTTGTCCTTGCGCATCTGTAACGCCCGGTAACGCAGAAGTCTTTCGCAAATTCTCCCACGCAATGTGTGGATAGTCCTCTGCCTGTCTTACAGCGTCTCTTGTAGATTCTCTTACAATCTCTGGCAGTGCGTTCAGGTCAAAAGCCGTCAACTCTACTGCTTGTTGGTGTGCCTCCTTGAGTGCTTCGAGATAGCGGTCTAATGTATCTAATGCTTGTTGCTGGTAGTCTTTGAGTTCCATTATGTAATCACCTCTTATATCCCAAGTCGCTACCTAATAGGTCTTGGACATTCAAACACGGATTTTTCAAGTAAAACCTCTCTCTACACCCCGTAAGGGTGATATGTCTATAGAAAATCTTTCATCTAAAGGACCGCACCCCGTAGGGGTGCTATGTCTATAAAAAGGCGGCATACCCATGCTGTGCCCATAGATCATTCTTCAGGTGGGAGATCTGCAACTGAATCAAAAACATACTTCACATTATAGGCAACGCCAAAACGCTCCAAGAACGCAAGATATTCCTCACGAAAGCTCCGGCGTGAATGATGCTTCTCCTGATTTTCAATGTATGCAGCGACCTCGGGTATCTGAGAATGGGAATAACTGAACGCGCCAAATCCTTCTTGCCACGCAAATTGTCCCACAGTCCAGCGTTTTTGATTGATAAAGCGTGTCGAATTTACTTTAAGGTCTTTCACCAAACCAGACAGGGCAGTATCTGGAGTCATACCAACCAAGATATGGATATGATCTGGCATTGAATTGATTTGAATCAATTTCTGTTTCTTATTAGTGAGGATACCAGTGATATATTTATGAAGTTCTGTTTTGTGACATTCGGGAATAAGTGCCTGTCTACCTTTTACAGAAAACACGATATGTATATAGAGTTGAGTATAGGTATTCGCCATAAGTTCTTATATCCTTCCAGAATTTGCTATGTCTAATACCAGTCGCCACTTTTTTATACACATAGCACTCCTACGGAGTGCGATAATCTGCGTACTCTCGGTTCTACAGACATATCACCCCTACGGGGTGAGGAAAGCACTTGAAAAACCCTATGGAAGTGCCCAGAGTTTGTAAGTAGCGACTTGGTTTCTTATAGTAAATTTTCAAATTCGTAAGTCCCCAGACCCGGTAGGTGCGGAATGTAATACATTGTCCCGCAAGTCCACACGCGACTTGCGCTATGGATTTCGTCTATTCCCAGACTAAATCCCCTAACCGCACCGGGTATGGTTGTGGAATTATCGAAATATTTTATTAATCTCCATTTAGATTGTGCCTACGAGGATGCTAACTGAAAGTTTACGCTACGAAACCACTCTCACATATCCGAGATGCGATGGATGTTATAAGGCAATTGGCAGAAAGTGATCCCCATGTCTGTCAACTCTTTCTGACTGATGAATTTTTGAGGTGCGTAGACGTAAGCCTTTTTGCCGGTCTCTTTGCAGGTTTTGGCGATCTGATCGGCACGTTCTCCATCTAACGCAGATCTATTGCTCTCCAAAAATTGTAGTGTCGGTTCATAGATGAGATAAAATCGGAGGTCGTCGGTTTCGCCGAAGCAGTAATCTTCCTGTTCTGCGATTGCGGT
>JAJEIP010000062.1 GCA_022827885.1 Candidatus Poribacteria bacterium | reverse complement strand
GGTGCAGCACAATCCCAACCGATAATAAGGACCCGTTTTCTCATATTTTTACTATAAAATCTGCTTGATACTCGCGTTTGACGATAGAATATACCTATCTTCCCAAAATTTTAAATCACGGCTTGCGATTGGTATTAACAGGCGGTTCGTCGTTGTTAAGGAACCGGTCAATCGTGTTTCTCGTTGCCGGGCGCGTCCGGAAATCCGCAACCCACGGTTCCCGAAAGTACGCTTGCTTTTCACGCGGTAAAGCGGACAGAACTTCAGGCGGAATCGGTAGACGGTGCCAATGTGTTGCGAGATGCGCGTAGGCGTTTAGCACTGCCACACGCGGTGTCTCTCGTTGCCACACGGGACCGGCATGACACAGGTTTTCTGTGAAGAAGATTGCACTGCCAGCAGGACATTCGTAGGTCATCAGAAACGGGCTCCGCTTCCCTTCCTCTAATGACATGTGGTCAGGATGCATCGGGAAGTTGGATTTGTGACTACCCACTATAAAGTGCGTCCCACCATCCTTTTTAGAGATATCTGTGAGTTCAAAGACGACACGCACCATTCCGGCGTGAATCTGCCCGTTGTTGACGCGATACCCGAAAATAGGATCTGCCTGTCGTGGACCACCGCCGTGGAGTTCACCATGCCTCTGCCCTTTTTCGCGCCAGACAGAGTAGGAGTGCTCTAACCGGACCTCGGGTCCGATAATTTCATGTAGGACCTCGAGGACTTTGGGATGATCAATCAGGACACTCGTGGGACCGCCCGGGACGGCACGGTGTTCCGGCGGTAAAGATTCTTTGTTGTGATGTATCTGGTCGATCTGATCAACGATTGCATCTACTTCGTCCTGTTCGAGGATCGCAGGACGAACGAGAAATCCAGTTAAGTCAAATCGAAATTTTTCTTCATCAGTCATGGGCTGGTATCTCCTATGTTATCTTTATGGTAAAGCGTAATTGGAAAATTATGCCCAGCGGGGATTTCTTCCACCGAACCGCTGTTCGCTGATATTCCATAACTCCGATAAGCCGAGTTGCCGAATGTGATCCAGGCCGGACAAACACGGATCGTTTACGCGAGTTAACCAGCGTTGAAGTTCCGCTTCGAGTTCTGCACGGAGGTCTTGTGAATCTTCATCGTCAATGAGATTGTTCATCTGATACGGATCGTTGTCGTTATCGTAAAGCAGCCATCCCGTTCCGTCGTAGTGACGTGCATACGTGTGGCGATGCGTGCGAATACCGCGCCACTCGCGAATACCGAAGTTGAAACCTTCACTTCCGTGCAAGGGGACTTCAAGTAGGACAGATTGTGGTTCGTCAATCGTGTTGCCGAGCATCGCTTCTGAGAGGTCAATACCCTCCACACCGTCTGGAATCGGCAAATCGCACAGCGACAGCATTGACGGCATGAAATCCACGAGGCTTAGTAGGGTATCACGGGTAACACCTGCTGGGATTCTGCGGGGCCAACGGATCATGAAAGGAATACGGGCTGATTCTTCCCATGGACGTTCTTTTCTGACGTGTCCGTGGCTACCGAGCATATCCCCGTGATCAGATGTGTAGACAAGGATGGTATCATCAGCGATACCGATTTCATCGAGCGCAGCCATCAAACGTCCGAGATTTTCATCCAGAGCTGTGATATGCGCGTAGTAGCCGGAGATGTCTTTCCGTGTTTCGGGGGTGTCCACGGCATTTGGACGTAGTTGGATATCTTCTGGTGGATACATCTCCTTGTAGCGTTCCGGCACATGTTCGTAGGGATTGTGTGGCGGTCCCCAGCTCATATAGAGGCAGAAGGGTTCATCGGCATGCTCTCGGCAGTAATCAATCGCTTTATGGGTTTGGAACTCCGGTTCGTAACCGTCAATCTGGAACTGATTGCCGTCGGAGTCGTGATATGGGGCATTGAAATAGTCGTGGTGGCAATTCCATCCGATCCAATGATCGAAGCCGAAGCGCATCTCAGGTGTGATAAACTTGTCTCTTGGCATGCCGCCGAGGTGCCATTTACCGATGTAACCTGTGGCATAATCCGCTTCTTTAAAAACTTCCGCAATGCCGGTTTCCGTCAAAGGAAGCGGCAGATCGTTAGAGACGGCTTTGTGGTTCAAAGGGTACTTGCCTGTCATCAGGCATCCGCGCGCCGGCACGCATATCGGGACATTGGTGAAGGTATTCGGAAAAAACATCCCTTCCTGTGCGAGTTGATCCATCGCAGGTGTTTGGACTTGCGGGTTACCTGCACACCCGACATCACATTGGCGATGCTGGTCGCCGAAAACAAAGATTAAATTAGGTTTACGAGTAGTTTCCATATTTGTTACTCTTAAATCTGTTCACTTTGAATCTGAGGGTTGGTTCGCGTCGAGGTTAGAAACCTCTCCCACAAGTCTAAACTCACAGTTTATACGACATGCCGTGTGATGCAGCATCTCAGAAGCAATCGTTAAAAAGATTGCATCCATGTATAAATTTGGCGAAGGGTGCCTTCACTCTTTGTCCACAATGCCTTTTTCAGGGGCGAAACGACCTTTGTGTAACTGGCGAAATCTGTTCGGACGGCGCGATACTGTTCCTTATGCGCAATTAACCCTGTGTTCTCTGGCGGGGATGCCCCGAAATCCACCCATTCGTATTGTTCACAACACGCCTGTGTGATAATGTGGTGGAAAATTGCGTTGTTAGGGCGGTATTTCAAGAACGCTGGCACGGATGCTTCACACCACAACGTTATAGTCTTATTGAAGCGTAGATAGAGCAGTCCGGCGATAATTGTACCGTGATATGTGGCAATGGCAAGCTTGGCGATTTTCCGATCCAGGAGGGCTTGCATAAACGCACGCGGCTTCGGGGTGCCCCCTAACCGTTTCACTGTCATAAGATACATGTCGTAAAACGTGGATAACGCTTCTTGGCTGTCTGTGTCCGTGACTGTCACGCCCGATTTCTCTGCCTTTCGGACCGCGCCCCGGACCCGTTTATTGTAAGCGTGCCAGAGGGATTCAACATCTCCGTCTGTTTGCAAAAGATGTGTGAAATGGTTTGTCCGTTCGTAGTCCATTTCAGTGAAAATATCACCGTCCGTCGCGGTGCTTTTAGGAGTCAAGGTCCAACGGATTTCACACCATCCCTTTGTCCTTGCTTCGGCTTCAATGGACCTTATCAGTGCTTGAGGATTTATTTCCACCGATTCAATAAGGTGGATACCCCCAAACAGATTCCACGGCATTGAGTGCCATAGACGGATACCGGGTATCGGTTGAAAAACGAAGGCAGGCAGCCCCCCTATCACTACGTCATCTTGATTGATGCGTAGGTAAGTTGGTGTGAATTGGCTGAATGTGGTCGCTAATGCATCGCGCCACGCCAGACTTTGAAAGGCTGTCGTCTCTGGACATTCCCGAAGAACGGTGTCCCATTTATCCTGATTTTGAGAGGTTAGGGGGTCTAAGGTGTACACATGTTCATCAGGTTATGCTGCCAATGCCGCGAAGAGTGCCTTGATGTAGCCGACAGAGTAAGCTAACCCAACATCGCCCTCTAATTTCGGGATGTGATCGGCGTTGATGCATCCGTCAAATCCGACCTTTTGGAGTTCACGGACGATTTTGAAAGCGTTCATATCACCGTCGTCGAGCAGGACTTCCTCAAAAGCGCCGGCTGTTGCGAGGCTACCGCGGACGTTCCGTAGGTGAACCATGAAGATACGTCCTTTACGTCCGTAGTTGTTGATTTCGTCAAGGACAATCGCACTCCCACCGGCTTCCGCACGCGTGCCACAACAATAGAGATAGCCAACGTTTCTGCTGGGGAAGGTATCCGTGACACGGTGGAAACCGAGACTGCCAAGCGGTGTGTCGGGATTCGGCACATCTGACGGATGGATCGCAAGTTTTATATCGTATTCATCCGCGATAGGGACGAGCGCGCCGTAGATTTCAGTAAAGCGTTTCCACCATTCGTCAAGGGCTTCCATCGTTGGGATAGGGGGCGGATCTTGGGTTGCAGCACGGCTTTCACCCCGGGAGGTATAGCCACCCCGATGGACGGATGCGTAACGCGTCATGAGATAATCGAACGTATCCCCCCAAAACCGCTGGCGTGCAATAGGTACCCCGGCTTCCGCGAAAACCCGGAGGGCGTTACACGTGTTCTCTAATTCCTTTTCGCCATCGGGTTGACCCTGCATAAACTTTTCTGTGATGTTCGGGAGTGTCACGCGGTTGATGTCGAGTCCCCACGAACGGATCCGTTTCTTGATTTTCAGGACTTCGTCCAAGTCGGGGTAACCCTGCTCTTCAACTCCGGGAAAGGCGTTACCGCCGCCAAAGTCGATGCAATCTGCTCCGAGTTGTGTAACCTGTTTGAGGTAGCTATCTGAAAGTCCGCCATCCCAGACTGAAATTCTCATATTTTTAATTTTCCTTGCGGTTCGTTCAAGCGGATAAAGGATTGAATGTGCCTTTCCGTAGGTCCGCTCTCCATTTCATTACGAGCTGCGCGTTTGGTGTTTAGAAAAAGAAAAGAGAAAACAATTAGTGCCGCTGTGGAGCTTCTGTGCTTTCAGGAGATCGTTCCTGCAATTATAAGGGTAAAGACACGGATTGCCCACTCTCAACGGATTGGTATGCGGCTAATGCTATTTCAGCGGCGGCGCGACCATCTAACCCTGTGATAGGGGGTTGTGTATCGTTACGGATTGCGTCTACGAAAACGCGAATCTCTTCTTGGACGGGCGGTGGCACGTTAATATCCGCCACTTTAATCTCTCGTCCTTCACCCTCAAAAGGTTTAATCTGGATAGTCGCATCGCCGCCCCAGGTCTGTGGAAAATAGATGGAACCACCCTCACAATCGACGCGTCCGCCATATCCACCAACAGCGGAGACATGACTGGAATGGAGCAAGCCGACTGCTCCGTTTGCAAACTGCAAGGAAGCAAGCACGACATCAGGATAATCGCTCTTATCGGGTCCGTATTGTCCACCGGCGGCATAGACAGCGGTGACATCACCACAGGTCCACCGCATAAAGTCGATTTCATGGGCGTTGATTTCCATGAGAGTTCCACCAGACTTCGCACGTTCCAGTCGCCACGGGGTGTGACTATATCCGCTGCTCCACGGTCCGCCGATGCGATGCACCATCATACAGGCAGGGGCACCGAGTTCCCCGCTCTGCACGATTTCGCGAACAACGGAATGTGTCCCGTGATAGCGACATACCAAACCGATCGTCAGTTTGACACCGTTATTCTCTGCGGCAGCAATCATGGCGTCGCACGCCTCCAACGTAGGTGCCATCGGTTTTTCGGAAAAAACATGTTTGCCTGCGTTCGCTGCATCGACTGCCATCTGTGAGTGCATAAATGGTGGCGACGCAATCAGTACCGCACAAATCCGATCATCGGCGAGTAATTCGTGGTAATCTAACGTATAGGACACACTAAGGTCTGTAGCAAGTTTTTCAGCCAGTGTTTCTTGAACATCACTGACGGAAATGACCTCTATTCCCTCAACAGCATCTGCACTGGTGGCAAGGCTTCTGCCCATGCCACCACATCCGATAACGCCAATTCCAATCGTTTCCATTTTTTTTAACTTTCCTTGCGGTTCGTTCAGGACGGTTTAGTGAAAATACTCCTGCACGTATATCCAGCCCGGCACGTTGTTTGGGCTTACAAACTTGGGTTATCTATCGCCGCCTTGCTTTGATATGACCCCATGTAACGCTCAGTTTACTTGCAGAAGGACTGACATCAAGCCCTGTGGCTTTCATGTTGTTCTGAACTTCTTCTGCACTTAGGACGCGATCGTAGATGCGGAATTCGTCAATGTATCCCTGGATTGTATCGCAATCACAACCATCTGACCGGTCTCCTATGCCGAGGAGGAGTCCCCCTTTTGGAAGTTTGCCTCCCTTCATGGCATACTTCTTTTCCTGTTTTCCATTCACATAATAGTGAACCGTTGCGCCATCATAGGTGCCTACGAGGTGCAACCACTCCTCAAGCGGAATGTCCTCCAATACGTTGTCCTGTGCTGCCACTGTTGATTTGCCACCCGCTCTGACGAAGAAACCGTGCTGGTTATCGTCATCGTCGTAATAGAGACTCGCGACTGCGGTGTTCGATGGCATATCGTCAAGTGAGATGATCCGGTTCCAACTGTCGTCCAAGGCGTTGATATAGACCCAGCATTCCAGCGTGATTTCCTCCCAGTCACGATCGATTGTCGGTGGAGTTGAATCTTCGACGAGAAGGCGGTCAACACTACCATCAAAAAGGACGCACTCGCCAACTTTACAGTCGCCGGCAGGTGCGAGTTCAGGATCCCCGTGGACAGCCGCTGCGAGTCCTGACAAGATATCGACCGCCTCAGTTTTAATCTTTACCGTGTCTTTGTCAAAGGACCAATAGGCGATCAAGCCATCTTCAACCGCACCCGTAATTGCGTCGGCAGGCTGGACGTTCCATAGGAGACACGCGAGGAGGAGCAGGACGAATGCGCGGTTGGCATTCGCAAAGACTCTGTAGAGTTGTGAGGGGTTCACAAATTGTCTGTTCTGAGGATAAACACTGTTTTTCAGACGCATGATTCATTCCTCCTTTTATCGGTTATTGATTATCAACTGACAACTATTCTAAAACACATCGCGCATGGCACGTTCGCGCCGATCGGCGATTTGACGTTCACGCTCTTCGTCAGACATCTGACCGTATTGTTCAGCAACAATAGGACGGTATTCAGCGACCTCGCTTTTGCGCTTGAACACTCGGAAGAAGTCGAAGCGGGTCAAGGTTGGCGGAATGTTCCCCGGACATAGTGAATGTAGTCCAACATGCACCGAATTTCCCATGCCAACATTCGTTTGTCCGCAACTCTTCCATTGGATACCATCGCCACTGGCGAAAGCCGAGAACTGGTTCCCTCTGCGTTCCATACGTAAGAAGAGTTCACGTGTCTTTCTGAGTCCACTGCTGCGTCCCCGTAAATGAAATGAGCGTCCGACGTGACGTTCAAATCGAACATCGCCTCTAAAGGCATGGGGTCCCGAAGTTTTCTCAAGGCGGAGGAATCGGTTCGGATTTTTCCAAACTAATAAACCCCCGTGTTCCTTGAGTTGTGGCGAGATTCGCATGCGGGTTTCAATGGCGAAGTCTCCAGGGACTTCCATGAGGAGTCGGGGTGCGCTCATATCGCCGCTTCTGCCATCTGGACCGTGCCAAAGGTCTTGTCCAGGTTCCGTCCGCATTTCTAAGTAGCCTTGGCGTTCTGCCCAGGAACCCCCGCCTTTTGGATCCTCCCATCGCCATTCTGGACGCATACGGTTTCCGATGAATTCATCTTCAAATACCATCTCTGTGAATTCACCAGAAGATGCCCATCCTTCAATCTTCACAGCCGAGATAGAATCCCCGAAGTTTTGGGGTAATAAATGGAGGTTTGGTAGCTCCTTTTTGTATTCCGAGGGTTCCATACGGATGGGTAAGGACATGCCCTCAAAGTCAGGGTGTTCGTAAAAGACGACCTCCGCCCCGTGTGAGGGGAAGTCGGGTCCTTTGAAGATACGAATTGATGAAATTCTGTCTTCAAACCAAGTCCTGCCTTGGGCATCTCGTAGATTGGCTATATCGCGCAGGATGGTTATTTTTCTACCTCGGAATTCCACGTGCTCGTAGCAGTCCACGATCAGCGGGATAGTCCCCCACTCCGGTCCAACCACTTCCAGCGTAGAACCGAAGTTGATTGATGAGATTCTGTCTGCGAAGTTGTAAGCAGTATCGTGCAAGTTCGGATAAAACCCAGGTCCGAGTGCCAATTTTTTACCGCGGAAGTTGCGATGCTGGTAAAGGATAACTTTGTAGTTCGGATTCGATGAGAAATTCGGACCCTTATAGACCCGAACAGAAGAAATATTATCTTGAAATCCGATGTCTCGTGTAAAAGGAACAGGCTCTACGACATATCCCATTCTGCCCCGGAAATTTGTATGTTGGAACACTTCAACAACGAGGCGCGGTATGACGACTGGCATTTGTTTCTCCTTTTTTTAGGGGTATCAGTTATCGGTTTTCAGTTTTCAGTTAAGGGGTTTCGTTTAAAAGTTGTCTTTTTGGACTGTTAACTGTTAACTATTTTGAGAGTTGCCTCGTAGATTTGAGCATATCCACTCCGATCGGATGTGAATACAACGTGCTTGCCGTCTGGGCTGAAAGATGGGTGCGGATGTGTATGCTGTGGTGCGTAAACCTGAATCGGACCCCCGGCATACGGAAACGGTCGGCTCCAATGTTCACCAATAGATGAGGCGTTAGGGTAGCAGAGCGTCTGCGGTTCACCGATACCATCACGTGGATCAAAAATTTGGATACCGATATCGGGGAAATTCGTGTCTGCTACCATAAGCGTTCCGGTAGGATTGCTGATGGCATGCCACGCATTGACTGTTGTCACTTGTCGCATGATTCCGGTATCAGCATTGACGCATCTCACGCCGTGGGGCCAGTCGACGAAGGCAAGTTCACGCCTCCCTGGAATCCATGTTTCATGTGTGATCCATTCATTTTTTTCAATATTCTGGGCATAGAGGCGACGATTGCCGCTGCCGTCGCGATGGATGCCCCATACCCGATCCGTCAACGGACCCGCATAGTAGAGTAGGTTGGCGTCATCCGGACAGAATTGAAGGTGCCCAATGTTATCTCTCCGTAAGATGATTTCGTGGGTGCCGGTGTCTGTATCGATAATAGTAAGTGCGGATTCTTTACCGATCTGGAATCTGACAGCCCACCAGCGATTATCGTGGCTCAAGGCGGTTGTGCCCATAGCAGCGGCGACCATACCCTCATCTTTCATCGCCGTCGCGGCGAAATTGACGAGTTCGCGTTCCTCAAGGCTCCCTAAATCTACTTTCCATCCGCTTGTTCCTGCTGTGAAGTAGACTGCTTTTCCATCGCGCGAGGGATGCACCGACCATTCCGAGATGTCAGGTCTGTCTGTTAATTGGCGAAGTTCACCCGTGCTCCGTTCTTCTGCGAATAGCTGGGGTGTCCCGGTTCGGTATGAGACGAATATCAGCCGCTGCATCGCATCGTCATACGCAGGGATGATGAAGAATGGATGATGGTGTATCGCAGACGCAGTCGTCACCTGCCGAATCTGTGTTCCGGTGCGTTGATCGACAAAAGTTCTGGATTCAGGGGGGTGAACTGTTCCTTTCGCCATTTTTTAATTATTCCTTGCGGTTCGATTAGCGTGATTGAGGGTATCGCGTTCCTTATCGTAGATCCACCTTCCACTTCGTTTCAGGCTAAGTTTTTGGTGCTAATTTAACAGGACTTACGCAAAAAAAATGGGATTTATCTGTTACCACACAGCCGGTGCGGTTAGGAAACCGCACCTACCAGGGGCGCGTAAGTCCTATCTAATTTGCTCACTTGATAACACTGGGTGTCTTTGATGTGCTCATAATTATTCCTCGAACGCCGCATCAAAGGCAACCGCAGAGGGTTCAAAATCATAACCCTTGACAGCGGCACACGATTCGCGGGCACCGTGTTCTCTGTCCATTCCACTGTCTTCCCACTCGATGGAGAGCGGACCGTCGTATTCCATGACATTGAGGGCGCGGATAATCTCTTCGAAGTTAACGTTACCACGACCGATGGAACGGAAGTCCCAATTTCTCCGGGCATCTCCGAAGTTCAGATGTCCACCGAATACACCCGATAAACGGGGCGTGTCAGCCCACCAGACATCTTTCATGTGGACGTGATAAATCCGATGGCTCAGTCTTTCAAGGAATGCTACATAGTCAACACCTTGATAGCCGAGATGGCTGGGGTCGTAGTTGAATCCGAACGCTTCTCTGCCGTTGACTGCCTCGATTGCGCGTTCTGCGGTGACGATATCAAAGGCGATTTCAGTGGGGTGAACTTCGAGTCCGAATTTGACACCGACTTCATCAAAGACATCAAAGATCGGGTTCCAGCGGTTGGCGAAATCTTCAAAACCGGCATCAATTTGTGCTGGATCGTTCGGCGGGAAAGAGTACAAAAGATGCCATATCGAGCTACCGGTGAACCCATTGACGACGCTAACGCCGAGTTTCGCGGCGGCACGCGCTGTGTTTTTCATCTCTTCGGCGGCGCGTTCTTGAACGCCTGCGGGATCTCCGTCGCCCCAGATAGCCTCTGATAAGATGCCTTGATGTCGGCTATCAATATTATCGCAGACTGCCTGTCCGACAAGGTGGTTACTGATTGACCAAACTTTGAGTCCGTATTTTGCGAGTAGATCGTGTCTGCCTTGGCAGTAGCTATCGTCTGCGAGTGCTTTGTCAACCTCGAAATGGTCGCCCCAACAGGCGAGTTCTAAGCCATCATAGCCCCATCCACTCGCTTTTTCTGCTAATTCCTCTAATGTTAAATCTGCCCATTGGCCTGTAAAGAGTGTTACAGGTCTTGCCATAGTATAGCTCCTTTTTCTAATGTTCCTTGCGGTTCGATTCGGCAAGTTATGTCAAAAACGCGCTGCTCCGTATATCCAGCGCGCCCGTTGATTGCGCTTCACCACAAAATTACGCGGGTGGCGTATACCTCGCATCGATCCAGGCGCGTTGTTTACCACTGTCTACGGCTGCATTGATGAAATGCACGCCGCGTGCTCCATCTTGAACGGTTGGAAAATCTGTGTCGAATTCGGTTGGGGCTTCGCCTGCGATTTTCGCTGCTATTGTCCGTGCGGCGTTTACATAGATATTTGCGAATGCCTCAATGAACGCTTCAGGGTGTCCGAAAGGTATCCGCGAGTTGTGCTGGACGACCTCCGATAGATAATCATTGCCGCGTTTGTAAACCTGTTCCGGACCATCGGGAAAACGAACGTAGAGATAGTTCGGATTCTCCTGCTGCCATTCCAGGGACGCGTCAGTGCCGTAAACACGGATACGCAGATTGTTCTCTTCGCCTACCGAGATTTGTGACGCATAAAGCACACCGCGGACGCCGTTTTCATAATGCACGAGTAGATTGCCATCGTCTTCTAATAAGCGTCCTTCTACAAAAGTGGTCATATCCGCACAGATTTCTTCAATGTCGAGGCCTGTGATATAGTGTGCCAGGTTCTCGGCATGGGAACCGATATCTCCGATACATGAGGACGCACCGGCTTGCTTCGGATCTGTGCGCCAGACGGCTTGTTTCGCACCTTCGTCCTCTAAAAATGTTGCGAGCCAGCCTTGCGGATATTCAACGACGATTTTGCGGAGCGTTCCGAGTTTTCCCGCTTTCACGAGTTCACGTGCCTGTTTCACCATCGGATAGCCGGTGTAGTTGTGTGTGAGTGCGAAAACGACATCGTGTTCTTTGACGAGGTTGCATAGTGCTTCAGCATCGGCAACCGTTGTTGTCATCGGTTTATCGCAGACGACGTGGAACCCTGCTTCAATAAAGGTTTTAGCGACATCGAAATGGATGTGGTTCGGTGTCACGATTGAGACGAAGTCGATACGTTCGCCTTCGGGAAGTTGGTTCTCCTTCTCTGCCATCTCTTGATAAGATCCGTAGACCCGGTTTGCATCGAGGAAGAGTTCGGCACCTTGTTGTTGCGATTTTTCGGGTGATGATGAGAATGCACCCGCAACGAGATCTATTTCTCCATCGAGTGCGGCGGCTTTACGATGGACAGCACCGATGAAGGCATCCGGTCCACCCCCGACCATGCCGTAACGTATTTTCCTGTTCAGTGGCATCTTGCGTATTTGCTCCTTTGCTTTGTAATCTGGGAAACCTGTAAGTTTCGCCCTATATGGTATTTTGATTCCAAAATACATTATCTCATATTTGAGGGTTTTTTTCAAGATTTTTTGTTTCAGGAGTTAGGGCATTTAGTTTTCCGTTTTTTAAGACATTTTTACCTAAACGGACCCGGTAGGAGCGGTTTGTAACCGCTTCGGACATTGAAAAGAAGTGTTCCAACGCCAGACAATCCGATAATTTCTTAAAACTAAATGACCCTGTTCAGAAGTATGCAGTTATCAGCACTCAATAAGGTCTCAATCACGGAGGCGCAACTCAGACATAAGGATAAGAAAATGTGGTAAGTTTCAGAGTATTCAGAGTAAAATTTGAAAAAGGGTGCGAGCGTGGATGATGACTGGGTTTTGAACGGTTTTGATAGGAAGTATCTGAAATGCTTACTCTGAAACTTCAGACTCGGTTTCAATTAGTCCTTATAGATAACAAATGTTAATTTATTTATAGTGTTTTGATAATAAAGTTACGATTCGGTAACTTTTTTGTGTTTTGGGTAACTTGCTAAAATTGTCTAAGAATCCAATGCGTGTG
This sequence comes from Candidatus Poribacteria bacterium, assembly GCA_022827885.1. Taxonomy (GTDB): domain Bacteria; phylum Poribacteria; class WGA-4E; order WGA-4E; family WGA-3G; genus WGA-3G. Next base: position 62,523 of record JAJEIP010000062.1, on the reverse strand, counting down.
CGGGTTTAGGCGCGATTTTTTTCTTCGATTTTTCTTTCCCAAAAAAAATAAATTGGCGAAAAGTGTAACATTTTGCAAGCTGGCGATAAATCACTTTACTGATATTCTTATGGGGAAGTTAGCAACGCGGCGATGTCTTCCGGTAGTTTTACATTATGTGTCTGTTCAAACTCGGCAACACTTTCGTACTCCTTACGAAACTGCTGAATGATGATATTTTCCTGCTTGTCTCTGGCAGTCGTAAGATCTTCTTTGGCTTTTTCCCATTCTTGCAAGTGTAAAAATGCCATACCGCGATTGTAGTATGACACTGCATCATAAAGTGCCTCTGCCAAATCTGACTCGACTTTTATTGCTTCGTTATAGTCATTGATGGCAAGGTCATATTTCCCTTTTTGGGCGTAGACATTGCCTCGGTTGTTATAGAGACGCGGATTTGGGTTCAGTTGTATCGCTTTGGTATAGTTTTTGATGGCAAGGTCATCGTTACCTTCAGCATAGTAATAGGTGCCGAGTTCATAATGGGTATCAGAAGCGGCAGAATACGCTCTGAGATAATTGGGATTGAGTTCTATCACTTTGTTAAAGTTTTCAATAGCTCTATTAAGGTCCTCGGCGATAGAGATATCATCGTGTCTATGACAGTAAGCAACACCGCGATTGTAATAGGCATAGGTATAGTTTGGATTCAGTGCTATTGCGGTGCTATAGTCTTCAATCGCTCGATCTATCTCACCTTTGAGTTTATAAACTATCCCACGATTGTTATAGGCTTCTGGTAAATCAGGGTCCAATCTTATCGCTGTGTTACAGTCTTCAATGGAACGGTCATATTCTCCTTTAAGGCGATATGCACCACCGCGGTTACTGTAGGCTTCGGCATAGTTTTCCTTGCGTCTTATCGCGGTGCTAAAATCTTCAATAGCGCGGTCAATTTCGCCTTTATGACTATACGCGATGCCGCGGTAGTTATAGGCTTGGGCATAGGTGGGTTTGAGTGTAATTGCTCTGTTATAGTGCTGAATGGCTATATCGTAAGATGCCTGATCTGTTTGGGTCTGCATTATTGATGCTCCATTATGTTATCGGTTTCATCTGGGGCAGTCTCTAAAATATCTTTGCTCGGCTGCGTTCCAACCTGATAAACTTCTATACATGTTTTCTGATGTTCACTCTGGTTCCTAATAAACCCGTGGAGGTCATTGTAAACAGTTTGTGTTGAGATACCATGATGTTTTTGCAGGTGATCTAATATTGGTTCTTTAAGCGATTTAGGAATATCAATCACATCGTACTGCCTCGGATCAAGAAAACCCTTGGGAGGTCGAACAAATATACTTTTCTGTGCTATGACCCGGTTTCTTGGATTCTGTGGTTCCCTAATTTTGTGACTTTCATTTATATTTTCAGTTCTTTGGAATAAAATAATCCTCCCGGGTTTGTCGAGAAAACCGTCACATGCGAAGAAAAGGGCTATGTGGCTATCAGTTGTAAAGTCTATAAGATTGGTGTGACCATCGTAATGCTGGAGTTCAGTCAAAATTTCAAAATCGTCTGCTTCGTGGGTATAGTTTTTAGCCAATTCCAGCATCCGTGCTTGGATGGCTTCTATATCAAATTCCTCCGTCCCAATCTCTTTCCGGCATTCACGCCATAGACTTGAGGAAACTTCCTCATAGTGTTGCGGTTCACCGCGATAGATATAATCGCCACCAGCAGTTGTTTCTGCTATTTCGCCGATTATCTCCAAAATCCTGTTGAGTTCGGTTTCTGGTGTGTTCAAACTTTGTGCTCCACGATACGAATTCCCTCTCATGTTAAATCATAGCATGTATGTGGCTGTTTGTCAATTTCAATGTTGCGGGCAGGTCAGAATCGCGGATTATACGGATGACGCGGATTTCACGGATTATACCTTTTCACATCCTAAATTTTTTTCAAAAAGTGGCTTTCAACTGTTGTCTATCTTTATTCCGGTAATGGGCACCATTTGCCGATTTTTTCCGAACATATAGAGGGGACCTAAATTAGAGGAAGTTGAGAGACTGCGGGTTGTACTTCTCGAATGGCATTCCAATCAATCATGGCTGTCCACAACGTTTCTTCCTCTGAGTAGTGAACAACACCGTCAACCTCCAACTCTTCGCTGTAGATGATAAGGGATTGTCCCTCTTGCAGCATAATTCCGTGACGTTTGAGATCTGCTATCGTACCAACGCAGTTCAACCGCACTCTACCTTTTGGATCGGCATTATGGAAGTCTGCAAAAACTCTGAGTGTGTTCATCTTCTCTCCAAATCGCTATTCCGTTACGAGGACGCTGCCTGCAAAGAGCTCCCCCACCCGTGCCATGTTGAGGAATGAAAAATCAGATCATCTGTTTTTATGGGAACAGTATCAGCAATTGGTTTTATCAGTTCGCTTGAATGAACAGATAAATATTCCGCCACTTCAAGATTCATCCGATCTATTTCGGAAAGAAAACCACCCGCGGATAACTCATAATTGCGTGGGTTGGTTTCAACCTGCTGGAGTTTTTCGATCTGTTTTTGAAAACGCTCGATGCGATTCAGTGTTGCTTTAAGTTCTTGATCATTTTGAATCATTATGAATTACCTCAACTATGCCGCGCCGCGAGTCATCGCGTTTAATTTGCCAGTCTTCCACCGCTTCCTGTTCACTGCCAATTGCCCTTGTTTACAAATCCAAAAAATGCTTGCTCCCAGAACATCTTGTGTCTTCTGTGTATCAAAAACGAGAGCAGCTTCACCATGCACTTGAGCGACATCAAAAGAATCCTCCATGAGTAGAAAAATATCTACGTCACCGGGAGAAGACTTAGCTGTTACAAATGAACCAAACACAATGAATCGTGCCACTTGTCCAGTGCTGTTTGCCAATAGGAAAATGCGTTCCAATTGCTGTCCAGCAAGTTCTCTTTGTGGAGTCCCAGTACCAAAATGCTGTAGAATTTCGGTCAAAGTTGCTTGATGAATTCCGATAGGTAGATCACCATTACTGTCGAATGCGGGCCATTTCTTCATGTAGATGTAGGTTTTAGTTGTACTGTTGCGTCAGCATTGCAATGAGACCGTTCGTATTCACAGCTGTATCAGTATGTAAATAGGTAATGAAACTTTTAACGGTTTACTTACAACTCTCTTTCCCCCACAATTCGGGATGTTTGCAGGCAATGATAACACATTCGGTATATAGAGATCCATTGAAACTCATAGAAAATCAGGGTAAATTTTATATCCCTTGTAAACAATTGAGGTTGGAAGAGTTACCGATCGGTTCGCAGTGTACTAAACATTTGCGGATCCAGTTCTGCCGCCTTTCTAAAGTTTTGGAGGGCAAGGTCAGTGGCACCTTTTTCGCGGTAAACAGTACCAAGATTGTAATAAGCTAAGGCAAAATCAGGTTTGAGTTCTATTACTTTGGTGAAATCTTCAATCGCAAGATCAAACTCGTCTATTATGAAGTAAACCATACCACGATTACTATAGGCAAAGGCATCATCAGGTTTGAGTTCTATTGCTTTGCTAAAGTCCCTAATAGCAAAGGCATATTTTCTTTTCTGCAAGTGGGCAATGCCAAGATTGTTATGAGCTTCTACGTAATCAGGTTTAAACTCTATCGCTTTAGTATAACTTACAATTGCACGCTCAGTATCATTATTTTCAGCGTAAACGGTGCCAAGATTGTAATGTGGTTCTGCATAATCAGGTTTCAGTTGTATTGCCTTGGTATAGTCTACAAGAACCAATTCAATATTACCGATGTTGCCGTAGGTCACACCACGATTGTTATGAGCTTCGGCAGAATTGGGTTCAAGTTCTATTGCCTTGTCGAAATTTTCGAGTGCTAAGTTAAACTCACCTTTATCACGATAAGCGTTGCCGCGGTTGTTATAAGCTTCTGGATAATCAGGTTTAAGTTTTGTCGCTTTGTTATAGTCAATAATAGCACGGTCATATTCTCTTTTGCTATAGTGAATATTACCTCGATTGCAATATGCCTCAGCTAAATCTGGCTTAATTTGCATTGCTTTATTAAGGTCGGCAAGTGCTAAATCAAACTCACCGTTTTTTCCATAAGTATTGCCACGGTTATGATAAGCTTCGGCAGAATTAGGTTCAAGCTCTATTGCTTTGTTATAGTCCGCGATCGCACAATCATACTTATCTCTATCACTATAAGTGCTACCACGATTGATATAGGCTGGAACATAATCAGGATTGAGTTTAATTGCTGTTTCAAAGTCTTCAATTGCAAGGGCAAACTCACTTTTTTTATTGTAGGTGGTCCCACGATTATTATACGCTTTAGCGGAATCGGGATTGAGTTCTATTGCTCTCGTAAGGTCTGAAATCGCATTGTCATATTCACCCTTGCCGCTATAGGCGGCACCACGATTATTATAGACCTCAATATTACCGGGTTCCAGTTCTATAACTTTGTTATAATCCGCAATTGCTCTATCATACTCACTTTTCCTATCGTAAATAACACCACGATTATTATACGCTTCAGCATAATCGGGATTGAGTTCTATAGCCTTGTTTTGATCAGCAATCGCTTTATCGTATTCACCTTTTTCGCTGTAGGCGACACCACGGTTGCTATATGCCTCAGCATAATCGAGGTTGAGTTCTATAGCCTTGTTTTGATCAGCAATCGCTTTATCGTATTCACCTTTACTAATGTAAGCAATACCTCGGTTCGCATAGGCTTGGGCCTCGTCAGGTTTGAGTTCTATTACTTTAGTATAGTCTGCTATTGCAAGGTTAAAGTCATCCTGCTTCCAATAAGCAACACCTCGATTGTTATAAGGACTCGCGGAGTTAGGTTTTAGGTCAATGGCCTGTGAATAAGCTTCTATAGCCTCGTCCAATTCATCGCACAATAGCCGAACATTTGCTTGCTGAAATGCTAATTCAGCACGTAAATCTTCTTCAGACCTACCGGAAGATGGATCAGCCTGAGACTTTATTTTCTCAACAGCTTTACGGATACCATCCACCACATTTTGCCATCCTGCGCTTTTATCTTCCCATTTGCTAATCGGCTGACCTTTGTCCGGAAGCACTTCAACACCGCTGAGTTGATGGTGCTTCCAATCGCAATGTTCAAGGAGAATTGGAATAACCTTTAGGTCTCTTTTTAACGCTTCTTCTAATTCTTTTTTACAGCCTTCAGATGCCAGACTATCAGCAGAGACAAGGAAAAAAAGTAAGTCTGAAGTTGTAACTTCTTTAAGGATGTCCTCCTGACGTGCTGGGTCACCTGCAATGATGTCACCATCGTGCCAGGTTTTTAACTCGTTTTGCTGCTCCATTACGGCGAGACGTTTGCGTAATTCGTCTTTTTGTGTAGTATCCTCGTGTGAATAGGTAATAAATCCTTTTAATACCTTGTTGCTTGCATTTTCATGAGGCCCCTTTTCGTTAACGCCTTCTTGACCTATAGAGGTTTTAGAGTCCTTAGTGTATACATTTTGATCGTGTTCCTGATTAAAGGATTTTTCTTTCCCACTCTCAGAATGAGGAGCATTGTTGTCATCAGATGGTGTTTTTCGTGATGGGGTACTTGATAACTTTTTTACTAAGGTTTCATAGACTTCTTCAATAGTCATTGAACGTAAATCCAGATATCCGATTGTCGGAGAAATTCCCGGAATTTCTGTGTCGTCAAGACGGACAGGGAGAATATACTCGCGGTTTTCCTGAAATGCTCTTGCCTGAGCCATCTGGCGTTCATGGTTTGTCCATAACTTTCGTTCATAATGGTGAGATAGGAACATCACGCAATAACGAGCCCGGTCTTTGTAAACCGATGACAAGTAATCATATAGATTCTTGCCCCAAAGATTTGCTAACTCGTCTTCATCGTAGAAGGGTTTATATCCACCCGCTATTAGGAGATCTCTCAATGCTTTAGCATGTTCTCTATCTTCACCAGCAAACGATAGGGCAACCTCATATTCTTCCTTTTTTTCACTCTTTTTCACAATGACCCGATTCAAAATTTGTGTTATCTATGATTTAGAAATTTATTCTATTGATCTTGCCACGATTGTATTATCAAGGTTAAATTATGCTTACAGTATACTATACAATTAAACGATTTTCAAGGGAAAAGATTCGCACTGGTTGTGTGTTTGGACAAGGAGAGGGTTGTGTGTTCGTGGTTTGTCATTGTGAGAATCATAGATTATATGGATGACGCGGATTGAAAATCTACATCGTCCGGATTATTCGAGATCCAGGCCATTTTCGACAGTTTTGATCAAGTATGAGGCAATTTATTTATACGCTCCGCCACCAAGTTGATCGATAAATTCTCAATCCGTTCATTGTTTCAAATGGGTCCAGTGTCCACATAAGCTTCCCATTACTTGAATACTTTGCTGAATCGTTTAATTTGTTGTACACTGTTTCAGTGAGTCGTGAAGGATAGTTAGATGAAAATGAGCACAATTTCGCTGCATAGTTTGCTGAACGTCCAACCCAAACAAGGTCGTTTGATCCCCGTATCCCAGTGCGTGCGATAAATAACTGGCTTGAATCGATACCTACAACTTGTTTGACTTGGTAGTTCGTTCTAGGATAATGCTTTTTTATGAGCGGGTTGATAATATTCGTGACTGTGTAGTTTATTTTTAGTGCCGACTGGGCAGCGGAAGAATTTTTTGAGTCTCCAATATATACTGCCATGATACGATCGCCATCATAAGAAGTAATTTCACCGCCCTCACCCCGTATAACCTTCGCAGCACAACTGAGGTACGCTTTATATATTTCAGCCGCAAATTGGGGTTTGTAGGAATCTACAAGATTTGTAGACTCGTCCAGGTCTGCATAGAGGACAGTTCCATCCAACTTTACAGCATCATTACCTAATCCTACATCTTTCGATTCTGGAACTTTTTGACCCTCTCGGGTAGTCCATGTGTCTTTAAATATTTTCTCTACCGCTTCAGTATAGTCCTCAACTAAACTCATAAAAATAATTCTCCTTGTGTGAAATTACTTAACGCCAATCTTGTGAATAATATCCCGAAGTTGATCGCATGCTGGACCCAGCAAAGAGACAAAGGCATCAGAATCCTCTAATCTATAATCTAAAGGGGTGAGACCGAGCAAATCCGTGGGGATTTTGATATCGCACCCGCGAGGGATAACCATAAAAGTGCGCTCATAGGACAATGCACCGATGAATAGCCCTAACTCTAAAATTACATTATCACGAGGAGCATCAAATTTTTCGTTTCGACTTTCTACTTCATCGTCCGGGCCTAGTACCAACACTGCAAAATCGGATTCTTGAACCTGTTTCTCAAGTTCGGTTATTGGAAATCGTGAAGGACCGAAAACTCTGTTTGTCCATAAATTTACAACAAAATCATCGTGGTCGAAATTGGAACGAATCGCTCGGGCAATCCGGAGTGATTCTTTTGATGAACCTATAAACACAACGGGACGTGGGTTTTTAGAAGTTACTAACCTATTTCTTTGCTGCAATCTTTTGGCAAGTTCTGTGGCAATAAGTTGCCAGACTCTTGGGTATTTATCTGCTAATGGGTGGAAAGATGCTTCAGAAATTTTCGCAACAACTGTTTGTTCAATAGCAACAGCCGACGCTGAACGCGTAGCAGACGGATCGATTAACGCCATTTCACCCACATGTTGTCCAGAATTTCTGATCGCTACTTCGCGCCCATTAACAACAATAGAAAGTCGCCCCGCGAGTATAAAATAGATGTCATTGTCTGCCCCACCTTGGATGATTAATTCTCCTTCAGGTTCAAACTGAAGAATTTCAGCTTGGTTAGCCAATTCTATAGCCAAACTTTCGTTGTCATGAATAATAGTTTGTTGGCGTATTGCCGAGATAAGCCGATCACGATTTTCTATTCCATGAAATCTGTTAATCATTTCCATTTTTTATCAATTTCCAATTGGACAGTTTTCTTTGTACTATTATTGTTCTGTCCATCTAAATTTTGTGATTCAAATATCGCGAGCACAGCTCGCTCCTACAGAAAGATGCGATGTTGTAAGAAATGAAACTCACAGTTTAAAAACCTTGCTCACAATTTGAAACTGGACGAAGCACTACGTCTACAGAGGCGTTAGCATCGCGGTGATGTCTTCTGGTAACTGAATGCCTGTCATTTGCTCAAAATTGGCAACGCTTCCATAAGCGTTACCAAAAAAGGCAATGATATCCACTCCCATCTTTCTGGCAGCGATCAGGTCTGATTTGGCATTGCTCCACTCTCTACCCTGTAACCAAACGAGACTACGATTGAAATATGCACCGGCGAAGTGGGGAACCAGTTTTGTGACCTTATTATAATCTTGAATGGCCTCATCAGTTTTTCCTACTCTCCAGTAAACATTGCCACGATTGCAATACGCCTCTGCATAGTCAGGGTTGAGGTATACTGCCTTATTATAGTCCTGAATGGCATTGGCAAATTTGCCTTTTTGGGCGTAAGTATTGCCACGATTGTTGTATGCCTCAGCATCATTCGGTTTGAGTTGTATGACTTTGGTAAAGTCTTTAATGGCAAGATCGGCTTTATTCATTTGCTGATAAGTAATTCCACGATTAAAATAAGCACTGGTATCGTTTGGAGCTAGTTTTATCCCTTCATTTAAATTCTTGATGGCCTGGGTAAAGTCCCCTTTTTTTAAGTAAGCGGTACCGCGATTATTATAGGCTGAGATAAATGCTGGATTAAGTTTTATTGACTTATCATAATCTTCGATAGCGCAGTCATACTTACCATTTCCAGTGTGAATATTACCCCGGATGTTATATGCTTCCGCAAGTCCTGGATTCAGTTGTATGGCTTTGTTCAAGTCTGCAATGGCTCTATTAATCTCGTTCCTGCTGATGTAAGCACTTCCACGACCACAATATGCATTGGCATAACTGGGGTTGAGTTGTATGGCCGTATTATAATCTTGGATGGCAAAGCCAACCTCGCCTTTGCTAATGTAAGCATTACCGCGATTGCAATACGCCTCGGTATAATTGGGCTTGAGTTTTATCGCTCTGTTTGAATCTTGAATTGCAGCGTCAAAATCACCTTTTATTCTGTAAGCGGTACCGCGATTGTTATAGGCTTGAGCAGATTTAGGTTCGAGTTCCACCGCTTTATTCAAATCCTTGATAGCCTTATCAAACCTGCCAAGAGCTGTATAAGTAACACCACGGTTGTAATAAGCGTCAACACAATCGGGATCTAATTCTATTACCTTACTTAAGCTTTTAATGGCTTTGTGAAGTTCGCCTTTTTCCCTATAAGCACTGCCGCGATTGTAATAGGCATTGGTAAAGTCAGACTTGAATTGTATAGCCTTGTCAAAATCTGTAATTGCTGTGTTAAACTCGCCTTTCTTGCCATAAGCAATACCACGGTTGTTATATACCGCCGCAAAATCAGGATTGAGATCAATGGCATCTGAATACGCTTCTATAGCCATATCCAATTGTCCGAGCATGATTAAAATATTTCCTTGTTGGAACATTGAATCGGATAACAGTTCTTCTTTAGATATTCCAGATAAGGGATCAGCCTCAACCTGCATTTCATCAATAGCTTTTCGAATGCCGTCAACCACATTTTGCCAAGCTTTGCTCTCAGGTTGCCATTCGTTAATGGCTTTGCCTTTATGAGGAAGCACTTCAAAGTCGCTAAGTTTATGATGCAACCAATCACAATCCTCAAGGATAATCGGGATAACCCTTATCTTCAGATTTAATGCTTTCGCCAATTCTCGGTTACAATTTTTAGAGGCGAGACTCGCGGCGGAAACAAGGTAGAGTAGCAGGTCCGAATCAGCAACCTTTTCGAGAATGTCTTCCTGAAGTGCTCCATCTCCAGGCGTGAGTTGACCATCGTCCCAAGTGACTAACTCATTATTCTGCTCCATCACTGCAAGGCGTTTTCGCAATTCGTCCTTTGCTTCTGTATCCTCGTGTGAATAGGTAATGAATCCTTTTAGTGGTTTGTTCATTGGCTTTTCTCCATAGCCACAATTTCTTCGGGAAATTATACCTCGCAATCGTCTGAATCGCGGATTACACAGATGACACGGATGACGCGGATTATCTTGTCCACCTCACTCTAATGCCGGATGCCACAGATCCAAAAATCCGCGAAATCTAAGCAATCTACATCATCCGCGATTCAGACAATTTATTCCAAAACTTCCACATAATAAGGATGACTTGAGAGTAATGATCACATGCAGGACAAATAGGTGTCAACTAACTATGTGGTTTCTGGGTCCTCTACCTGATCCAGTGTTGCAGAAAGTGGACCAATACGTTTTTTCAGCTTCTCTGCCAACTCATTGTCACTCCGAATTTGAGCAATAACCATGCGCTCATAGTCATTTTTGTGTTGGCATTTCAGGGCTTTTGCAATGGCTGCAAAAGCAGAACTCTCGCGTACTGGATAACGGGCAACAAGTTGATCCAGTTCTCCGTTTTTGGCGAACTCATTGAAAATATTAAGCTCCTCCAGATAAGGCGAATCAACTGATACGCAAATTTGTTGCCCTGGATTATCCTTAATTGACTTCCAATTCGGAGCTTGCTGTAATAACAACTGATGTATTTTACGTTCGCACCTGCGAGCGGCCATTCTTTCTGCGTGTCCGTTCAATATTTCAATTGCCTCTTGCTTAGCTGATTCAATGAATCTACTTTCATCTTCACCGAGTGACTCCGCTTGTCGGTGAGCAACCGCAGCAATAGCGTCTGAGCAATAGTAAAGAGCTTCTGCGGAGTAAACTGCTAAGGCAAATACACCTTTTTCGGCAAGTTTCTCTATTTCTTTGCATTTCCGGCCATCTTCGTCAATGAGTCCAAACGCTTCAACGTGGTGTTTGTCTTGAGATCCTCGCAAACCAAGTACTGCTTTTTGGACTTCCTCACAACTTCCCTTTGGAACCACGGAAAGGTCAGGGAAAAGAGCAGTATATAACGGAAAGTCCAGACTGCCAGTGGGATCTCCTTCCACGAAGAGGATTCTATCCCTAGATCCAAGGATTGCCAGTTTGAGATCCTCAGGTAGTTGAGAGTTTGGGGCTAAGACTTCGGCATTCCATGCTACGCATTGGTTGTTACTCCACTGACAGGATCTGAGCATGAGTGCTCGTGCATTTGAGTTAGCAACTGGCAGAGTTATCTCATGAGTTGAAACAATAAATATACAATCTCTTCTGAGGTCGAATAACGCCGAGAGAAATGGCTGGATGATGGATCGATGGAGATGTCTCTCCGGTTCATCTATTAAGAATACCTTTCCAGGTTCAGCCGTAATAACGTGCGCTGCAATAATCGCAGCATTCCTTTCCCCATCTGACATTTCAGCAATATTGAAAGGCTGCCCTTTTGGATGCCTTGCGATTAGATTCTGGTCATTATCGTTTTTGATCGTAACTTCCAGCATACCGAAATCAAGCAACTTATTTATTTCATCAAACGGCGATGGCGATTCATCAGAAATAATTTGTGCTTTCTCAATATTTTGTTTGTCTATATGGAAAGCAATAGTTCGTGCCCGTGCATTTTCTTTAGAAACTAAGTCAAATAGAACAGCAGATAAATCCTGTCCAGCTTTATCATCTCTCCAGCGAGCGGCCAGAGCTGTATCATAACTTGGTCTATCTATCTCATATCGTTGACGACCTGCAGGAGTGAGATCGATGCTTCCGGATTTGAGCCATGTTTGTCTATGTGCAGTTATCCGCTTAACCCTGTCGGACGGCAGCTGCGAAACGAATCGCTGTATCAACGCGGATTTTCCGGAACCATTAGGTCCGACTATGAATAGTTGGTCACCATTTTTTAGGGGTATATCTATTGGATTTGGATCATTCGGTATTTTAGGTATTTTCAAATTTATTGTTTCCATTAGAAGTCCTTTTTCTGCTATTCCTGAGTTTGATATTTGAATTTTAACACAATCCGAGCTCCTTTCGGAAAAATCCGAGAAGTCTGCACAATCCGCGATTCTGACAATTGATACTATCACTGCCTTAACAATGCAGATTACTATACTTAAGAATAGCACATCTCGTCAATAGATGACAGCCTAATTTCATTTTAAGACTATTCAATTCTCTGGAAAATCCCCCAAATTCCCAACCGGTTTGGGATGGCAAACATCTAAAAATCCGTGAAATCTGAGTCATCCGAGTAATCCGCGATTCAGACAGCCCTCTCCACAATGGCAATTTCCGCTGATGTTAAATTATACAATTCATACACCAGAGTATCAATCTCATTTTCAAGATCGGAGGTGTTCGCATCGGGGTCGGTGTGTTTGGCATTGATAATCTTTTCAACTAATTCTTCTATTTGTGTGGCAATGTGTTGGTTCGCGTTAGTAATAGGGGGGACAGGAAAGTTTTTCATAAATTCACTTTTGAATCTGACTCCTTTTGAACCTAAATGACCACCCGCATAGTAATTCTTGAAAGCGAAAAGGAAGAACCTTGAATTTAAGATACCAGTTAAATAAGTAAGGTGGTCACCTGTTAATATACGTGTTGTATCAAGCAAATAGAATTTGTTTCTATCAATCAGAAATGTCCCTTTCTTTGCCATCTCTTGCCAGATAATCTTTTCCTTATCAAATTCTGCGTAGTAAGCACAAGATCTGAGATTCCACCAATTCTCACCTTGGTCATCCCTCTCAAATAGTCCTTTACCTTTTGTTTTTATTATTCCAGAGTCTATCCGTTTTCCTATATCCTCAAGGTAACTGAAAATGGTAGGGTACTGATGTAAAATATCAAGATCGTAACCTGTTGCAAGTATGTAAAATCCTGATTGCTGAGCATGGTAGCGTTTGATGTCTTTTCCGCGCAAAATGGGTTTAATGATTTTAGCAGACTTCGGGTCTTGTGCTATGAGTTGTTTGCGCTTTGCCTCGTCTATGATGAATGCTTCATTACAACCTGTTACAATTCCACGATAGATGTTTATATCCCAGTCTTTGAGCAGTATACCGATATCCTCAATTTTACGTTTCAAGTCAAGTTCAGCAGCGGAGAGTATTGCCCACGGTTCACCGATATCGGGTGTTTCCATAGTCGCGCCATGATCAATCAGATATTGGGCAATGTTGTCAGTTTGTCTGTCAAAATCTGCTCCGAGGGATACACCTCTGAAGGCATCAGGTACATCGGCTGTAGTCTTTTGAAAAAGCAAAATGTTTGTGTCAACAGTTGCATCAAATACATCCGGTCCCATATCCATCAGTTGAATCGGTTGGGTAAGCGTTACAAAGTAATCCCTCAACTTTTTACCGTAGCCAGCGCGCATCCATTTATTAGAAGTGATAAAACAGACATGTCCATTGTTTTTCAAAAGTTGATTCGCTTTTTCGTAGAACAAGCAGTAGATATCGCCTGTGCGGGCGAAGGTATCAAAACCTTTATCTTGATAAAGATTTCCAAGTCTACCACCTTCCTTTTGCAACTGTATATATGGCGGATTGCCAATTGCTACATCAAACCCGTCCGGGACACCAAACATCCATTCAGGATCAAACCAATCTGCTTTTGTGTTCTGGTCGTAGGGTTTCCATTGCGCGATTTTTTGAGCGTCCTCAAAACTGGCATCAAACTTTTCTTTACGTTTCTCGTATATTATCTGTTCCTGTTCCCGCAGCTGTTCACGTTGTACTGGATTGGGAAGACGGGCAATTTTTCGTTCTATTTCTCGCTGCTGAATCTCTATCCATTCTGTTCTCTTCCGCTCCAATTCGTTCTCCAAGTGTGTGCGGTAATCTTCTTCCTGCTCTTCAAGTTCACGTTTTTGTGTTCGGTTGTTTGCGAGGAAAAACTTCTCGCGAATTGCGTCAATTTCTTGTAGCAATTTCTGGACGGTGTCATCTTGGAACAATCCCTCTGTTTCAGAAATATCTAAGCCTATTAGTGTATCCGCTGCGACAAAGCGCGTCTCCAAGTTCGGCAATGGTTTGATGCCGAAGTTCTCTGCACTGCTGTCCGGTTCCTGCTCAATCGCAAGCGAGATGAAAAAGCGAAGTTTGGCGATCTGGCATGCCACGGGCTGAATGTCTACACCAAAGATGCTGTTCTGAATCAGGTACAACTTCCGTCCGAAATCTGAATCTCGGTAGCGTTCAAAAGTCCCGCTGATTTCAGTGAGTTCAGCATCGCGTTCCTGTTGATTTTGGGTGTTAAAAGCCTCTTTCGCACGTTTTCCGGCGAGTTCTTTTTGTAATTCTTCCCACCGGGTGTTGTCAGAATCAAGACGTCTGAGGGCAAGCGTCAACTTGTGGAGCATTCCCATCGGGAACGCGCCAGAACCGACCGCTGGATCCAATATCTTGAGTTCGGAGATTGTTCTGACAATCGTGTCTGTTTCGTGGTCGTCAAACCATTCATTGGCATCGTCGAATCTTTGGGCATAATCGAGGAGATAGCGTAGCCGTTCTTCCCACAATTGCATATCGCTATCGGTTGGACTACACTTTTGGGAAAGCGTCGCGACTAACGCCTCATCTACCATGTAGTCAACAATTGCACGTGGGGTGTAATAGGAGCCGGTCTGTTTGCGGACTGTCGCACCAGTTTCTGGATTATAGGCAGCGAGTAGGTTTTCAAATACCCTGCCGAGTAGTTCGGGGTCGAGTGCGACCTCCTGATCTATCAGTGTGTTCTCCTCGACGGTGAATTTGTAGTGTTCAAGTAGGGGGAGGAGTCCTCTATTTTCGTCAAAAAAGAGGCGGTTGGGAATGGATAACTTCTTGTACTGTTCATCAGAAAAACAATCTATTCTGTAACCGCCTTCTCCTGTTGCTTTGAAACTGTCCAGACAGTCGAACAAACCGCCGTTGATGAAGGGGGTTTGGTCGAAAAGTTCTAACAGTCTATCAGAATTGCGTATCTGGGTTTTATAGCGATAGCGTGAGAAATCGCGATGGGTAGTGTATGAGCCTGTGCTAAATCCACGTTTGTCTATTTCGGTGTTCAGTGTAGCGAAGAACAGGTTTTGTAGCACGGCGCGATAGTAGGAATCGCCGTTATCAAAGTCAGTCTCTTTGAGTAGGTCTTGGATTTGTGCTTTGTTGAACAACACATCTGCTATTAATCCTTTTTCCTTGATAAACCAGATAAAGAGTAGGCGTGTAATGAGACGTATCACATGCTCTTCCGGTTTCAAGACGCGGTTTTCGTCTGTCGGGAACGTTGCTTCTTTAACTGCCCATTCGTACCACGCGAACAGTTTCCGATAGAACTGTTTGTTGAGTTCTTCGGTGTCCAGTTTGGCGAGCCATGCCGATAGTAGACCGTCGAAGTTTTTCGGTTTCCTGTTGTCATTCATCCACTTGACGCATTCCGCAAGTGAGAGTTCGGAGAGGATATCCAAATGTGCGCGGTGTGGATTGTTGAGGCGGATGTCTTTGATGAGGGTAACCTGTCCAAGCACATCGCGGTCCTCGTCGGTTTTGTCTGGACGCCGATCGGCAAATGCAACCGTCAAACGATTACCGGCGCGAAATAAGATCACGGTGGGTGCGAACAGTCTTTTATTGATTTCTCGTGTGAACTCGGCGTATTTGGTTCGGGAATAGGTGTTATCTTTCAACTCGACTGCACAGAACAGGAAACTTTTGATGTTTCCTTTGTCGAACGCACTGGACTCCAGCATCGTTATCTGTTGTGGCCCCTCTTCAATTTCGTCTTTTGTGAATTGAAATATAATTTGTGCGGATTCAGCGTGTTTGCGGAATTCCTGTTCGGTTTTGGTGTTCGGGGTGAGCGGTGGAAATTCCTCAAAAAAGTCGTGGACGGTGCCGGAAAGTTCAAGTGTGAGTTCACTGCGGTAGCCTAAAATGGATAGCAGGTCTTTTGATTTTTCTAATAGATCACCCGTGCGCATTGCTGCTAATGTAGATTTGATTGCGTCTTTGTTCATTGTTGTGTTCCTATAACTCTGTTGCTACTATAACCCAAGTTGCCAGTTACTTATAGACATAGCACTCCGCTGGAGTGCAAGAATCTGAATACGCTGTTTTCTATAGACATATCACCCCGGAATCAACGGTATGAATGCCTTATGGCATTCCCCGGGGGTGAAGAACATACCGACAAACTTTTTCAAACGAGTAGAATTCATTAGTAGCAACTTGGGTTACTATAGTCGGGAATCGGAGTTCCCTTCTACAGGAATGCGACACATTCATGCAATCACCAACCATGTCACCAATTTGAAATCACCGGTATCTTTCGGTGCTTTGGATGCTGGCGTGAGTCTGGTGTCGCGTGGCGCGCCTCTCCTTATACTTTGCGTTTGTGTCCTCGTATGCGAGCGTGTGATATGCGAAATAACGGTGTCCAAAAGTTTGTTGTAGTGGGTCATGTTATCACCGTATTCCGTTTCTTGGTCAAACCACAGACACAGCTCATCTATCGCGTGCTCCTTGCCAACGGTAGATGTTTCAAATAGGTCTAATACCTGTTTCGCGTTAATACACCCGTAACGGATATCTCCACTGTTTCGGATGTAAACGGCGTAGTAAGGATGGATAGGACTGGCGGTTTTTTGCTGTTTGTCTGTGCTTGCGTTTGTTTGTTGAAGAAAGAATATGACCCCGTTTTCCGAGGGATTGTTTTCGTTGTTGGTAACGGCATACGCACCATCAGGTGTTGCCTCAAGTTTTTCTCTGTTTCTTTCGAGATACTTAAGGAGTTGTGCGAAGAAGTAATCCAACGTAAAGTCGCTCATTACTACACCGTCAGAGAGGTCATCTAAATCAAGGACCTCTTCACGGAGCCGCTCCAACTGCTTATCCCGGAAATTGAGTTCCATCTGTGCGTGTTCATACGCCCATTCATTCAACGGATCGTCATCACCACTTGCGGTGGCATCGGCGAGTGCCATGCGGGATTCAACACGATTTCGTAAACGGAGATAGACCTCCATATCTTCTGTGGGCCAATAGTTAATCATCTTGACCGCGACGTTATTGCTCCCGATCCTGTCAATCCGTCCGAACCGTTGAATAATACGGACAGGATTCCAGTGTATATCGTAGTTGAGGACGGTATCGCAGTCCTGAAGGTTTTGTCCCTCTGAGATACAGTCTGTCGCAATAATCAGGTCTATAGGGTCGCTTACCTCATCAGAACGTCCTCTTGCGCGTGGTGCAAAGTTCGTGAGGATATCGTTGAATTTATTTTCTCCGCAGGTCGTTCGCGTCATATCTCCAGAAACCAGTGCCATGTTTAGATCTAATTCCGATGTGAGTTCAGATAAATTATCGTAGAGATATTCTGCCGTATCTTTGAAGGTCGTAAAGATAAGCAACTTGCGATTCGGGTTTTTGTCCTTATCTTTTGTAGGGTTGAGTGCCTTCTCTCGAATATGCTTCTTAATCTCTTTCAGTTTTCCATCTCTTTCCGGTGTAATGGATTTGACTTTATGCCATGCAGCGGTTAAGGTCTGTTTATCTTGGATGATATCCTGTTTCCATCGGACGCAATCCAATTCTTTGAGATGGTAAGGATTTCTGGCACGATTGATTAAAAATTCCTCATCGTCTTCATCGTCATCGGGGAGGACATCTGCGCCTGCATCTGCTGTATTGCTGTTTTTCTGAAAGCGTTTAATCTTGTCCAGCATTTCATCGTGTTTGTTGATGGTGCGTTCAAGTGTTTCAGAGAGGGAATGAGCAGAACTCTCCAGCCGTTTGAGGAAGTTGGTCTGCATCATACCGATGAGGAATTTCTCACGGTCTGCTTGATTGAAACGGAATCGCTTTTTCTCATCTACCAACCGCTGTTTCGCTGTTTCATCTACAACGTAACTGGAAGGTCTATAGATGGATAGTTCAAAATCACCTATCTGATCCGCTAACGCTTTATATGAAAGTTCACCGGATAGATCGGTAGGTGGATGGCAATTGACCGGGGCCAGTTGTGTGGGGAATTCACCAATTTTTTCTATTTCTTCGGCATAGTATTTTATGATATGCCTTCGGGAACGCGCAATGGAAACGCCACCAAGCAGTTGGAAAAATTCTGTGCCTAACGTATTAAATAATTCTGTTTTATCTCTTGTGCCATCTTTAGGGGCATTTTCCTCCCACGCCTTGAAGGCTTTTTGCGCCTGTCGTATTAAATTGCGGATATTGCTGATCCCCAGACTGTTTCTAAAGGCATCTTCGCGTTTTTCTGTCATGAGATATATCTGATTGCGGAGGTCGGTGAGTGCAGTATTCACGGGTGTCGCGGAAAGCATTAGGACTTTGGTTTTTGTGCCTTCCTTGATAACTTCCTCTAAGAGGCGGGAATAACGGCTATGGCGGAAGTTGCCATCTTTGTCCTCACGCGGTTTGGTATCGTTACGGAAGTTGTGGGATTCGTCGATAACAATCAGGTCAAAATTCTGCCAGTTGAAATTTTGTAGATTGACACCACCAGAATCACCGCTATATCTGGATAGGTCGGTGTGTGATAGTAAGGTGTATCCAAATTTATCGTCAAGAAACTCATTGGATGCTTGTGAATTATAGGCTGGATAGAGTGCCCAATTTTCGCGAAGTTTTTTCGGGCAGAGAACAAGCACGCGTTCGTTTCGCAATTCAAAGAACTTTATCACCGCGAGTGCTGTGTATGTTTTTCCTAAACCGACGCTATCTGCTAAGATACAGCCGTTGTGACGCAATAAACGGGCAATAACACTTTTCGCGCCCTCTTTTTGGAATTCATACAATTTCTTCCAAATTTTCATGTCGTATAGATGTATATCTTCAAGGGTCTGTTCATTTGTTTTTCGGGTCTCAATTTCTTCGCGGAAAAGTTCGTATAGGGTTTTGTAATAGACGAGTTCAGGCGGGTGGTCTCGCCCTATCTGCTTCAATTTTGCGAGGACTTTCTTTTTCACATCTTCAACGAGTTCATCGTTATTCCAGAGTTCATCAAACCACGCCTTGAGGTTAGTTAGATCTCGGTTGTCATTCACCTCAAGATTAAGTTCAATATTGTTGTTATTTGAACTGAGTCCGAGTCCGCGCGCCGTAAAGTTGGAGCTGCCCAAAATTGCTTTGTCAACGCCGTTATTGGTGATGTGATACATTTTCCCGTGTATCAGATTTGATTCGCGGGTGGTGCGGATTTTTACCTTCTCTTTTATCCATTGGGCACACGCTTTGGCAATCGGTTTCTGTCGAAGTTGTTGGTTGAGTTGTAGACCTGTATCTGTTATGTCAAACGCTTTTGTATCTGTATTATTCGGATCCATACGTTTGACAAAATCAGGGTCCCCAAAAAGAAAACGGAGTTTCTCTATTTTATTCAGGGAGTGTTGCATTTTTTCGTATGCATAGATGGTGAAATAGGCGGATACGATGGAGAGTTCGGAACCGTCCTTAATTTCCTGTTGTAGAAAATCGTGAACTGTTTCACGAAGCAGGTTATCTCGGATGCCGGATTTTAGGGATGGGTTTTTGTTTGGCATGGATGTCTCAACCTTAATCAGGAAACGTAACGCGTTCGTAGATTTCCCGTAAGGGCAATTCACAGTGGATGGAGATGAGTGGCAAAGTTTCCCCAAGTTCTTGGAAATCGGTGAAAATCCAGTCCTTCCCAGGAATTGGGGCAGTCCTTTGTTTTTCTTCGCGGCGGTAGTGTTCAACGAGAACCTTGTCTTGGGCGACAAGGACGTATTCCTGCAACGATGTGAGTTGTCGAGAGTGTGCGAATTTTTCACCGCGATCATAAGCCTCGGTTGAGGGTGAAAGGACTTCTACGAGGATAATCGGGTTGAGAAGTGTGTCAAAGACATCATCTTCAAAACGGGGGTCTTCACAAACGACAACGACATCAGGATAGAAATAGGATGCTGTGGGCGGGGTACTTACGCGCATATCGCTCATGTAAGTTTCGCATCCACTGCCTCTCAATTGGGCGCGGAGCTCGCCAAAAATATTACCCGAAATCAGATTATGTGCGCGGCTCGCACCGGACATCGCTATCAACTCACCCTTTAAGTACTCGTGCCTGATTATTTCTGAATTTGGAAGCGCTTTACGTTCAAATGCGATATATTCTTCGGGTGTGAGATATGTTTGTGCTGCAGAGGCTGTCATGATTTCCTCCGGTAGTTTGTTGATAATTTGCATTATAGCGTAACTTCAAGAAGGTGTCAAGGCGGGCAGCTGAGATTTTACTACACACATCTTCTTGATTTGTGATATACTTGTTTGCAGAAATCGGAAGTGTTTTGCTATTTGAAGGAGATTTGCATGACTACGGAAAGAAAATGGGATGATTCAATTGTCCGCTATCCAGACCCCGCGATTGAGGTGCTGGATCCACGTTTTGGAAAATATACAATCGGGAATTCTGTCGTTGAACGGTTATGGACAGGCTCGCGCTGGGCAGAGGGACCCGCCTGGTTCGGCGATGGTGGATATCTGCTCTGGAGCGATATTCCGAACAATCGGATTCTGAAATGGGAAGAATCCACCGGCGACGTGAGCGTCTACCGGAAACCGTCGAACTATACCAACGGACACACCCGTGATCGACAGGGACGGCTCGTCAGTTGTGAACACGGTGCTCGGCGCGTCACACGCACTGAATACGACGGGACGATTACCGTGCTGATGGACAGCTTTGATGGGAAACCGCTCAACGCACCGAACGATGTCGCCGTCCATCCCGATGGGCATGTCTGGTTTACCGATCCCGGATACGGGATTATGCTCAACTATGAAGGACATGTCGCCGAATTTGAGTTGCCGACCTGCGTGTATCGTCTCAATCCTGATACGGGAGAAGCAACCGTCGCGACGGATGAACTCGAAAAACCGAACGGTATCTGCTTTTCACCCGACTATGAAAAACTCTATCTCGTGGATACCGGTGTTACGCATAAAGAGGGAACGCCACGCCACCTTTTCATCTATGATGTGATAGATGGTGAACGGTTGGGCAAGCAAGAGGTGTTCTGTGATACATCGCCCGGTATTGCTGACGGTATTCGGTGTGATGTTGACGGAAATCTATGGGCAAGTGCGGGTTGGGTTGGCGACGGGTACGATGGCGTGCATGTTTTCGCACCAGACGGAACACGTATCGGACAAATTCACCTCCCAGAAATTTGTGCAAACCTCTGCTTCGGTGGGGTCAAAAGAAACAGATTATTTATGATGGGTAGCCAGTCTCTCTACGCAGTTTATGTGGAAGCGCAGGGAGTTCCGTATTTTTAATCACTCGTAAAACGATGGATACCTTAGAACATATCAACTGCCCAATTTGTGAACGCGATGAAACGGAAGAACTTTTCAGTAAGGACGCCTTAGCGGTGGTTATCTGCAGGTGGTGTTCCTTGCGTTATGTCAATCCGAGAGTCAATCGTGAGACCCTTGAAGACGGGTATATTGAGACTTACTATCCGCCGGATAAAGTAGAACGCATCCATACGGATAGCATGGAATGGTTACAGATGACGGAGCGTTTATCTGAGTTAGAGAAACACTGTCAACAGAAGGGGAGACTTTTGGATGTAGGATGCGGTATTGGGACGTTTCTGGATCTCGCACGCGAAGGAGGTTGGGAGCCGCACGGTGTTGATCCCTCCAAGAGCGGTATCACTTTCGCGCAAGAGATACATAAATTAGATGTGCAGTGTGGGGAGGTCTTTGATGCGAATTTCCCGACTGCCTATTTCGACGCAATTACACTCTACCATGTATTGGAGCATATCCCGGCGTTAAATCCACTCCTCAGCGAGTTACGTCGGGTTCTGAAACCTCAAATAGGGACCCTTGTCATTGAAGTCCCGAACGGTGAAGGTTTGCAGAGCCGCCTTCAGAAAGCGGATTGGCCCTATGTCCACCCGCGCGATCATCTCTACTATTTTTCTGCGCGTTCCTTACCGAAATTACTTCGGAAGCACGGTTTTCAGGACGTTACATTGGGGAAACCGCGCCGCGTTAGCCCGACAGTAGGGATGGGTTTCACACTTCGTCAAGCCGCAACAGCTGCCTTGGTTCGATTCCATTTAGGCACGGTGATCCGAGTGTATGCGAGTTAGGATGTGCGTTTCACAGTTTGGGTGCTTGATAAGAGAATGTTTGGATAACCTCGTTCATGAGGAGCCGTTGTGCGATCGTCTCAAGCACTTCCGCATTCAGCGTCCCAGTGAACCAATATTTGTTTCCCGTGCGAACGGCGGTAACCCCTGCGATCCCTAAGTCGGTGATACCTTTGACGGTGCTATCACCGACTGCGTCCGTAACACCGGGCTTGAATTGGACTTCAAGGGTCCAATCTGTGTCGGTATCATTGTCAGTTCCAAAGGCGTAAGCTTGTGTAATGGGATCAGCGAGGAGTTCAGTACCGATGCGGTCAATCGTTTCTGCGTCGAAGGATCCTTCGATCCAGTAGACTGTAGCTGTACGCACAGCATCGATGCCATTGATACCAAGATCGGTTATATCCTCAAGAATACCTTGTCCAACGGTATCGGGGACTTCAGGTTTATAGTAGACTTCAACTTTCCAGTTTTTCATGATTTTCTCGTCGCTATTTCTGTATAATGCTAAAATGAAAATGAGGGTTTCGATGCCCGATTGCGATTTTGCAAAGGACACCTAAAAATGCCAACTGAACAGATTTCTAATATAAATTCGCAAACAACGCCACTCAATATTCTGGTTTTCGGTGCACATCCCGATGATTGTGATATTAAAGCCGGAGGTGTCGCTGCCTTATATGTCCAACAGGGGCATAGGGTTCAATTTGTCTCTGTTACGAACGGCGATGCGGGGCATCACGAAATGGGTGGTGGTCCTTTGGCGCAGCGCCGATATAGAGAAGCACAAGCCGCCGCTGAGGTCGTCGGTATTGAATATGCGTTATTGGACAATCACGATGGCGAACTCATGCCGACGTTAGAAAACCGATATAAGATTATTCGCACCATTCGTGAATTCCAGCCAGATTTAATTATGACGCACCGACCCAACGATTATCATCCTGACCATCGGTATACGTCAATTCTGGTTCAAGATGCGGCATACATGGTGACTGTACCGAACATCTGTGCCCTCACACCGCATTTGGAAAAAAACCCAGTTATCGCTTATTTGAGCGATGGTTTCATGAAACCCTATCCGTTCACACCGGATGTCGTTGTGGGTATTGATGCTGTCATTGAACAGAAAATTGATATGCTCCATTGTCACGTATCGCAGTTTTACGAGTGGCTTCCTTACAACGGTGGCACGTTAGATGCTGTCCCTACGGGTGCCTCGGAACGGCGTGCCTGGCTCGCTGAACGCTTGCGAAATCGTTTTCGAGATGTTGCTGAAAAGCATCGAGATGTGCTAATAGCATGCTATGGTGAAGAAGCGGGAGCGCAAATCAAATATGCTGAGGCATTTGAGGGATGCGAGTACGGTTCCGCACTCACCGCAGAAAATATCCCCACCCTTTTTCCGTTTTTCAAGTAAGGAGTTTCATTTTAACGCTATGCCAACGGAACAAGCCAGTCCCAGAACGCTTTTTGTTATTGTCAGCGTTATTGGTCTTATCTTTGCGATTGTTATGGTTATTCTTTTTTTTAATGCCGCACCGGCGCGTTCTAATATCGAGGAGCATCGCGGTTCAGAGGAAGCGGTTGAGTGTCTGAAATGTCACTTAAGAGGCGATGAAAAGTCACCAACGATGCCGCATCTCAATCTCGGTCGGTGTAACCTCTGCCACGGGTTGTCTAACGAAGACCCGCAACCGCAAGATAGTGAGTGACACAGGGTTACGACCTATCAGCGGGACTAAAGATGGCTTTGATTCCTATCCACGTAACTGTATCTTCCGCTTCACTGATGACTTCAAGACATTGAAACTGATGTGCTTCTAAAACCGACTTAACTTGCGCCAGTTCAGCCGCTAAAATCCCAGAGAAAATGACGATTCCATCAGGATAGAGCCGCTGTGCACAGAACGGGATCATTGGAAGAATTGCCTTCGTTAAGATATTCCCAACGATGAGATGGTATCTGTTTGCTCTTCCTTTGAGTCCATCGCCTTGAGATAAACACACCTGCGCTGCCACACGGTTTGACTGAAAATTGGCTGCTGCAACAGGGAGTGCTGTCGAATCAATTTCAATCGCGTCAACGTGTGCCGCCCCTAACTTGATAGCAGCAATTGTTAAGATACCCGAACCTGTCCCGATGTCAGCAACTTGCTGATGTGGCTCGACGGTGCGTTCCAATAATTCGAGGGAAAGTCGTGTGGTCGGATGGTAACCTGTCCCGAATGCCATGCCCGGATCGAGTTGAATCAAGATTTCCGTTTTGTTGTCGGAGATCTCACTCCATGTCGGGGCAATGACGATCCTTTTGCCAACACGTTGTGGTGGGAAGGCGGCTTTCCATGCCTCTTCCCACTTCTCAGATTTGACATGTTTTAAATCGATCGTCGCAGGATGTGGTTGGATACCCCATGTTGGCAGTTCTGTAAGGAAGTCGCGCAATTTCTGCATCCGGGCATCAACTCGGTCATCCAAAGGATAATGGGCGATGAGATCTACCGTGGATGCCTTCTTCTCTTTGAACTCAACGCCGATTGCCTTTAATTCAAAGAGAAGGTTCGCAACGGCTTCTGATGCCTCTTGGGAGGTCGTTACCGTGATTCTTACCCAGTCCATATTTACCACGTTTCTACCTTATCCTCCGGTGTCTACGGACCGGTAGATTCTATTCGGGGTCTTCGTCATCATGTCTACCGAGCAGTTTATCCCAGAATCCGCCGTGTTCGCTCTGGTGGGATTCTCCACGCAGTTTCGCAAATTCTTCTAACGCTCTTCGTTGTTCCGTGCTGAGATGCTTTGGCGTTTCAATCTCTACTCTCACGACCAGATCCCCTGAATAGGAGCGTCTGTAATGTGGCACCCCTTTGTTAGGGATACGGAGGTGTGCCCCCCACTGCGTACCCGGCGGGATGTGCAATTCCTCCTTTCCATCAATACTATCAACTTCAATGTTCCCACCGAGGGTGGCTTGGACAAACGAGATTTTGGCGGATGTAATAAGGTCGTTGCGATCCCGTTGAAAACGTTCGTGAGGTTCGACATGAATGACGACAATCAAATCACCCGGAGGTGCCCCGTTTACACCCACTTCGCCTTCACCGCGTAGCTGATACTTGAAACCTGTATCAACGCCTTTATCGATATTTAACTTAATGTCGCGCGTGTTTCGGACAACACCCCTTCCGCTGCAGGGTTGACAAGGCTCTGCAATAATGGTACCTGCTCCCCGGCATCTCGGACACGTTCGGGACATTGTGAAAAAACCTTGTGATTGGCTGATTTGACCTCTGCCGTGACATTGTGGACACGGTGTAGGCCGTGTGCCTTCTTTGGCACCACTGCCCTCACAGGTAGGGCACGATTCAATTCGTGGCACTTGGATTGTGACTTCCTTGCCATGGATAACGTCTTCCAGTGTTACGTCAAGGTTATATTGTAAACTGCGTCCGCGTTTGGGGGAACGCCTAAAGAGATCGCCAAAAACATCACCGAAAACGTCGTCAAGGTTTATACCAAGGTCTCCGAAGTCAATTCCCATGCCCTCCAGTCCTGCGTGCCCAAATCTATCATAACGGCTCCGTTTCTCAGCGTCTCGCAGTACTTCATAGGCCTCTGTGGCTTCCTTAAATTTATCTTCGGCGACTTTATCGCCCGGATTTTTATCCGGATGAAATTGTATGGCGAGTTTACGATACGCCTTTTTTATTTCGTCTGCATCGGCATCACGATTGACGTTCAGAATCTCATAATAGTCGCGTTTTTGCGTCATATATTGTCCTTCCTGTCGCTATTCGGTAGTATCAGTAGCATCTGTATCATCCGACACGTCGTCTGATGCGTCTTCTTCGGCGGGTCCCTGAGAGACGACCACTTGAGAGGCGCGTAGAACACGAGTATGCAACATGTAGCCACGCCGAAATTCCTCAATAACTTTTCCTTCTGGTACATCGTCCGATGCTGTGACCAAAAGTGCCTCGTGCTGATTTGGATCGAATATTTCACCAACTGCTTCAATGGATGTCAGGCCGTGGATTCTGAGGGCATCTAAGAGTTGTTTATGAACGAGTTGCACGCCTTCGTTGAAGGTCATGAAAGCTTGCGACGCATCGCTCGCTTCGCCTTGTTCTGCTGCGCTTTTGATCGCGGCTTCCAGACTGTCCAAGACCGGGATCATGCCTTCTAAAATTCCCTCATTGGCGAATTTGAGTTGCCGTTGGTAATCCACTTGCAAGCGTTTTTTGGTATTCTCAGCTTCTGCTGCTGTGCGTAGAAGACGATCGCGTTCGGCTTTATATTCCTCATGGACCTGTTGGACAGCGGTTTCTACCTCTTTTTCGATTTCCGTGTGCAATAAGTCTTCGCGTTCTGATTCGTATTGCTCACGCACCCTTTGCACGATCGCTTCAACCTCGTCTTTAACATCGGAGGTGAGGTTGGCAGCTGTTTCTTCGACAGGTGCGATGCGTTCTTCTATCTCCTTTTTTACTTCCGATTTGACTGTATCAAGTGCCGCCTCCGCGATTTCTCGCATTCGCTCGGCAATCGTTTTTTCTTTACCCGTGCTGGAAGCGTTATCAGCAGGCACTTCCGTTTCTGTCTCTTTTTCTGTTTCTATGTGTATTTCTTTAACTTCAGCCATAATGAAGCCCTTTTGTCCTTCTTGAGGTGTGCTTGGAAAGCACGTTTGTTTGAGTCGTCCATTTTAGTCGTGAACGGCGTTAGCAAATTCCCGCATCAGTTCGAGAGATCCGTTTTCTTCGAGAATGTTCCCTGTAACGATGAAATCCGCCCCTGCTTCTACCTTCTGTGCAGCAATTTCTGGTGTGCGGATGCCTCCACCGACGATGAGTGGGATGCTAATTTGATTTTTCACTGTTGTGATCATCGCTTCTGGGACAGAGTGTTCAGCACCACTCCCTGCCTCCAGATATACCATCTGCATACCGAGATACTGGGCAGCCAAGGCATGCGGTCCCGCAATGTCGGGTTTATCGCGTGGGATGGGCATTGTGCCACTCATAAATTCAACGGCGGTTTTGTTGCCGCCTTCAATCAGCATATAGCCCGTTGGAATGGGGGGCAGCGCGTAACGTTGTATCCGCGGTGCCGCTTTGACCTGTTCGCCAATGAGATAGTTCGGATTGCGTCCACTTATGAGACTGATATACAGAATCGCATCGGCATGCGGAGTGAGGTGCATCGAATCACCCGGAAATAACACCACGGGGAGTTCTGTTTCCTGCTTAAGGGCTTTCGCGACGTGGTGCAAATCGTTCGTTAAAAAACTGCCACCGAGCAAAATCGCGTCTGCCCCCGCCTGCTCTATTTCGCTTGCAAGTTTAACGCATTTTCCAATTTCACACTGCTCCGGATCAATTAGAACGAAATAACCAGCATGGTGCTTTTTCAATACCTCGTGAAAGTAGTTAAGAACCCAATTCGATCTCAAATGCGATTTTCCTTCTTTGACTATGCTAAATATCGGTTTGAATGCTATGCCCTTTCTGATAGTGGGGACTTATAGCGCATCAGTTACCTTAAAAATTCTATCATATTTATGTCGATTTGTCAAATTCTGTGTTGTCGCGTCAGTTCATAGAGTAGAATACCTGCGGCAACACCTACGTTCAGTGATGATTGCCCTGATGCCATAGGGATGCGAACTAATTCAGTGCAGCTATCCCGTGCATCAGTGGAGAGCCCTGTATTCTCGTTACCGACGACGATAGCCGTGGGAAGTGTAAATTCTATTTCATGAAGTTGGTTTGTGGCACTTGCTGTGGCGCCCAACACCTGCCAACCTGAGACACGGAGCGCATCAACCGCATCGCTGATGTTTGGTGTAGAGAATAAAGGTAAGCGACCGACTGCCCCTCGGGAGGCACGGATGCAGTTTTTATGAAAAGGGCTCGCGCCACTATCACTCAGGAGAACTGCGGATACGCCCGCTGCGTCTGCTGTCCGTAACGTCATTCCGAGGTTGTCAGGATTGCCAATATTCTCTGCGATGAGCAATACACATCTTGAGCTCCAGTGAAAATTAAGGCTTCCGGATGCCGAAAGGAAGTTTGGATAGCTGAGATGAACCGAAGCGATTATAGATGGCACGGGGCGTGTTGTCGTAATTGAACCCATCATGCCATCATTTACCTGATAAACAGATAGGTTTTCTGACGCTGCCTGCGTGAGCAAAGCTTTCCCTTCCGAGGTTGCCACAAATCCGGTCGTATAGAGAATTGTTTTGATCGGGAGTCCATCTGTGACGGCTCTTTCTACTATCAGAGGGCCTTCAACGATAAATTCGGAGTGTTCAAGTTTCCCCTTCAAAGAGGCTAATTTGTGAATGTGCGATACGATTATATCTTTCCGTTTCGAGATGGTTCGTTGTTCCGCGCTGGTGCTGCTCCCGCGTTTGATACCCCGATAGCAGGAACCTGTATCCGTCTGAATTATATCGCCTTCTAAAACATCGTGGATTCTGTTTGTTATCCATTTTTCGTTGACATGAAACAGTCCTGTGTAGCGTCTCGGAAAGGCGAGGAGGAGTTCTCTCAAACTTCGTTCCGTTGTCGGTGTGAGATGAACTCGGTAGCCATTGTCAAATGTGTCCTCCGGTTCTAACAACATAACCCCGTCAAGCCGCTGCCAACCTGAGACAAATATCTGATATGCGGGGGACCATGTCCCCGTTTTACAGAAGGTATGATACGCTTGCTTAAAACGGGAAACGGCATCAGCCTTTGAGTTCTCTTTCTCTAAGAAAGCAATGACCCTATCGTAGTTTATCATAGAAACGTTCCGAGATAGATCGCGCCGAGTCCGACGAATATATCCCATTTCATCCAACGTTGAATGGCGGCACAACTCTCTTTGGAGGCATCTTGACACAGACGAATTGCCAAACCGATAAGTACCACGTCAACACCGATGCTAACGACAATCAAGTAGTGCCATGAATACCAACCGAATACATAAGGGATGGGACTAAACAAAATAACAGATGCCATAAAACCGATGGCTGTCCGGACTGCGATCCGTGGGTTGAGTGTCGCCAACGTTTTCGCGTCATTTTTCTCGTCTCCTTCTGTATCCTCAAGGTCCTTGATGATTTCCCGCGCCGTTGTGAACAAAAAGGCAAAGATTGCTGGAATGAGCGTGCCTTGCACCGAATCTATCGCTACGCCGCCAGCAATGAAGGTTAAACCCGTTAATCCACTAACGACCAAATTGCCGACAAAAGGGGTACGTTTCAACCAAAAAGCATAACTTGCAAGGGCAACCGACACCAGGATAGCAATGGCTGTTGAATTTCTGTTGATACGGGTTCCGAGATAGATGCCGATTGCCGTAAGGATTATTGCAAAAATTAATGCATTGGAACGCCGAATGCGTCCGGAAGGGAGCGGTCGCCGTGGACGATTAATTCGGTCGATGTCGTAATCACAGTAATCGTTGATGGCGTTTCCGGCAGAGATTACAACAAGCGCGGCAACAGAAACCAACAGTAGTCGGATATCGGTGAGGTGTTCCAGGTTGCCTTGGCTGGCAAAAATTCCACCGAGCCCCGCAGAGATGAAGGCGATGATTCCGTTAAGTGGGCGTGCCAACTCAACATACGCGATCAATGTCTTCATTTTTTCTCATCGTGAGCATTGAAGGATAATCTATTAGGGATAACGGATACCGAGGTGCGTTCCATACTGCCAGCACACGGACTATGGTGTTGCTTGAAAGAGAGGAGATACAGTGGAAAAAGAAGGTTCGCCCGGAAACCGAAAAAAATTGAAGTCTCTGTTTTCGGTAATCTGCCTACGGTTTATCCTCCAGTTCTTGAAGTTTCGCTTCCAGTTCCGCGACCCGTTTTTGGAGTTTAGTGAATTCGGGGAGCAGTTCTGGCAATTTCCGAGTCGCGGCGTGAATCCGGAGTTCCTGTTTGTGAGGACGTGCGGGGAATCCAGACAGATGACTGCCAGCGGGCATGTCCTTTGTAACTGCGGATTTGGCGTAAACGACACTGTCTTCGCCGAGTGTCAGATGCCCTGCTGCGCCGCCGTGCCCCGCGATATTTACTCGGTCCCCGAGCGTCGTGCTGCCAGCGATACCGACTTGCGCCGCGAGGCAACAATCCTCTCCGATAACAACATTGTGTGCAATTTGGACGAGATTATCCAATTTAGTGCCGCGTTTGATAAGTGTTTCAGAGAGTGTTGCTCTATCAATGGTAGTATTCGCTCCAATTTCAACATCGTCTTCAATGACCACAGTTCCGATTTGAGGGATTTTGTGGTGTCGGTTGCTAACGGGTGCGAATCCGAAACCGTCGCTGCCAATCACTGCCCCGCAGTGGATAATCACTCGATCGCCGATAATTATTTCTTCTCGAATACTGACATGTGGATAAATTAGGCCATCGGAACCGATTTTGGTGCCTTCACCGATGTGAACAAACGGTTGAATAACGGTATCATCTCCAATTTCAACGTTGTCCGCGATATAGGCAAACGCTTGGATAGAAACGCGCTCACCGAGTTTAACGTTTTTTCCTAAAATTGCGGTTTCATGGACCCCGGGAAGTGCACGATGGTTTTTGTCCCACGCGAACATTTCTATAACTTTGACGAAAGCCCAGTAGGGATTCTCAACACAGATGGTAGGCTTACCGTTACCGTTGACACCGCGGCCAATAATAATTGCGCCTGCTTGTGTTGTCGCTATGGCAGCGAGGTATTTCGGGTTAGCAACGAAGGTAATCTGACTTGGGAGTGCCTCTTTGATTCCAGAAACGCCAGTAATTTCAATATCACCGTCCCCAGAAAGATCGCCATCCAAGCGTTCACAAATTTCCTTGAGTTTCATACGCATTTAACCGTGTTCCTTTCCCCATTGATGTGAATGGTTATTCAGGGTTACACACCCCTCCCACAACTGGAGTTTAGGCAGTGTCGCGTTATTCGGAGCCTTCGTTCATCAAGCCGATTAACTGTTGTGTCAAATCGTAATCCTTTTTCACATAAAGGGTGATGAGTCGTTTTTCGAGGATGATGTCGAAATCTTCGGACTCACCGACTTTGATAATCAGTGCTTGAAGGCTATTGTAAATCGGCTCCATCAACTCTTGCTCTTTTTCAAGCAATGCCTGCTGACCGATTTGGACCTCACGTTGGTATTCCTGCTGTTTGAGGCGAATTTCGTTATCCAAATCCGCGGTCTGCGCTCTTTCGACGAAGAGTTCGGTTTTCGCCTTCTTTTCTTGGAGCGTTCTGATCTCGTCTTCTAACTGCTGCAATTTCGTTTTCAGGCGTTCGCTTGCCGCTTGGAGCAGTTCGGTTGCATCCGTCGCTTTTTGGGATCCTTCTAAAACTTCTTGTGTGTTTACGACACCAATTTTGAAAGATTCCTGTCCGATGCTGCCCGAACTGAGACAGAAAACTGTAAGACCGACAATTAAGAGTGTTAGGCGTGCTGGATAAGCACCCAACCGAAAGGGTTTCATAAAGTTATTCCTTCTAATGTTTAAATCAAAGACGTAGCCTGCAACATCGGTGCAGGGTTTTTGCTTGGGCGTTTCTTCAGGTTTAAGAAACGCACGTGATAGATAGAACGCCCGGTGTTCCTCCGCAAGGTAAAATTAAAATCCGGGACCAACCGTGAAGTGGAATTTGCCAGCAGGTTCGCCGCTAATGCGATCCAAGCCATATCCCCAACCTAACCGAACTAACATGCCAAGCATGGTGAACCGCGCCTCAAGACCAAGCCCCCGTTTCATGTTGATTTCGCTGAAGACGTTTGCAGTGCTTTCATCCCATACCTGTCCTATATCAAAAAACAGTGCTCCCGTGAGCTGCTGAGAAATTGGAACACGATACTCAAAGTTTGCGAAGAAGACCTTATCACCCCCGTAGGGATTGATAAAGCCTGTTTCATCTGGATCAGGATAAATTTCCCAATCGTCGTAGCCACGGATACTATCTACACCGCCGAGGAAGAACCTTTCGTAGAAGAGGAAATAAGCATCGGTGCTTTCACTTCGCATGAGACCTGCGCGAGCATGCACGGCGATAACGTGGTTCCACCATCCGCTGTAGAATAAACTTGAGTCCGCATAATATTTCTGGAATTTATTGTCCGCTCCAAGAATACCGCCCGAGTATTCATAAGAGAGTGTATGAAATGAACCTGCTGTTGGGTCAAACAGGGAGGTCCGATAATCGCGGGTATCTCGTCCAACGGAAAACAGGATACTCCGTGTGGAGCGATTGTATAACTCTCGGTCGGGGTTATGTGATTCTACGTGTTCATTCCGAAAACGGACGGACAAATCAATGTCGTGGGCAATGGGTCTGCCGAGGGTGAGTGAGGCCCCGCGTCTTGCCCAAATGTACCGGTCGTATAGACCGTATGAGGAGGTACTTCCCAGACTCCGACGATTGTAGAGAGCACCGATCGTTCCATAGTAGCGACGGAAGCGTCGATTGTCGTAAAGTCTTGCGTTAAGCCGAGTGGGTGTACCCAAAATCCACGGGGTTCCAAAACTGAGTTCAGCGGTATGGTGATCTCTTGTGCCTAACTCGCCTTTTAGATGCACCCGATACGCGCGTCCGCGAAAGTTGTTCTGTCCAACCTCCGCAACACCGAAGATACCGCCTTCGCTGCCGTATCCACCGCCGAGACTTAACATCCCTGTTCGTGGTGTTTCCGCGATATTGACTCTTAACTCCTTTCGTTTCTCTTCAGAGGTATCACTTGGGACAAAGTCAACGGCACGAATGAAGGAGCCCATCTGGAATAGACGTTGCCGTGCTTTGCGCAGCGCTTTGACATCTAACAACTCATCAGCCTTGATGTCCAAGAAATCCAACTCACGTTTAACGACGTGTTCCTGTGTTTTTTCTAATCCAGTAATGATGACCTTGTCAATAACGATGACATCCCCTTCGTTAATTTTCAAGGTGATGTCAACCACGCCCTCCGTTTCATTGAAGATAGGCGTCGGCATAACTTCTGAAAGTAGGTAGCCTTTGTCGAGATACGCTTGCTGTAAATTTGCGATGGATTCGTCGAAAGTCGCGCGGTTAAAAACCTCGCCTTCCGCAGGGTCGAGCATCTTACGTATCTTCTTTTCAGAAAAGAGTTCCTTAGCACCGGCTTCCACCTCAAGGGTATATGTTCCAATAATGAATTCGGGACCTTCATCAACAGTAATATCGAGCATTAAGCCGGTTTTGTCTTCTGTGAACCGTTTTTCGTAGCCTATGACCTTTACTTGTGCGAAGCCGCGGTCCTGATAGTAATTTCTGAGGTTCAGTGATAAGTCTTCTTCCTCAAACAGCATCTGATCGAAGTGTTTACCGGTGCGGGTTTTGAGTTTTTTCCGGAGTGTATTCTCCGAGATTTGTGTGCTTCCAATGAAGTTGATTTCCTCAATTCGCACTCTCGGTCCTTCGTTTATCTCAAACGTGACTTGGACAGTATTTGCCTCTTCGTCTCGATCGCCAAGATGGGTTTGAACGCCGACAAGATAGTACCCTTTTTCGTGGTAAATTTTCTGTAAAGCGCGTTCGCTTTCCCACCGTCGCCGATCACTATAAATTTCTGAGGGGCGGAGTATAATTTCATTCTTAAGTTTGCCGGTACTTAAATTTTCGTTTCCAATAATGTTAATTCCAGAAATTTTAGGACTTTCGACGACCTTGTAAGTGACTTCTAATCCGCCCTCTTCAACGGGTGTTACATCTACTGTGAGTTCAGAGAAGAAGCCTGTGTCTTTAAAGAGGCTTTTCAGGTCCTGCGTGAGGAGTTCTTCAGAGATTTCCTGCCCAATCTGTGTTTGAATAAGGGTGCGCAGCATATCTTCGGAGGTGGTTTTCACACCTTCAAAAGAGACTTTCTTGACGAGAAGCATCGAATCACCAGTTACTTCGGTCATATCTGTCATATCTGTTGTTTCTGTATCAGATTCGGTTTCCACCTGCTGTTCGGTGATAGTGGCTGCTTGGGGACCAAATACGGGTTTTTCCGTTTCTTCTGCAAACGCGGTGATTGTTGCAAGTCCGATGAATAGACTTATCAGAATAAAAACGTTTTTTGGTGCATTCATTAAATTCTTCAGATTTGGAAACTCCAATCTTTAGATTGGAGAGGAAAATCTGCCTCCTTTTTTTCTTGATATATTTCGTCAAAAATGCTATAATCGTTCTATGGAAATGGCGATTTTTTCGCATACCACACATTTCCAAGTAACTCGAAGGCGTTGGAACGTTCGTTCTACTTCTGAAGTCGGAAGTGTCTGAGGTTCTGCATCGTGGGCTGCTTGAGCCCCTCGGGGGTATGCAGGTAAAGTTACGAACCATAGCCCGAGAAATTCCCGAAAATTCGCGTGCTTTCACAAGCCCCGAATCCATTCGGGGGTACTTGACGATCAATCTCCTCCTATGTGCTGTAGCCGTTTCCATGCGTGTGTCGGCACAGTATATTCCGCTGTCATACGTCAGCGGTATAGATTGGGGTACCGCAGCTATGTGCGAACTGCCGAAATGCTGCAATGAGTTTTTCTGTCACTTTTCCGGGTTGCCCGTTCCCGATGACGCGTTGATCTATTTTCACAACAGGTATGACTTCGGCGGCTGTGCCAGTGAGAAAACATTCATCTGCAATATAAAGATCATGCCGTGTAAAAACCCGTTCTTCGACGCGCATGCCAGCGTCGCGCGCCAGATCGATAACGCTATTCCGGGTTACACCTTCCAAAATTCCCATGTGAACAGGTGGCGTGATAAGGACCCCATTCTTTATCCAGAAAATATTGTCACCACTACATTCAGCAACGTAACCGTCTGCGTTAAGCATCAAGACCTCTACTGCCCCCGACTGTTTGCCCTCGATTTTAGCTAAGATATTGTTTAGATAGTTCAACGACTTAATGCGCGGGTTGATGGCTTCTGGATAATTCCTTCGGACAGAGGCGGTTACGATTTCCAACCCGTCTTCATAGAATTTTTGTGGGTAGAGGGCGATTTTATCTGCAATAATAATGATGCTCGGCTTTGGACATTTATCCGGGTCGAGTCCGAGATCTCCTACGCCGCGAGTTATAACCAATCGAATATAGGCTTCACTGAGGTGGTTTCGACGGAGTGTTTCGAGAACCGTTTCCTTCATCGTTTCAATGGGGGTGGGGATCTGTAACATGATCGATCTTGCAGAATCGTAAAGTCGCTCAAGGTGTTCATCGAGTTTAAAGACTCTGCCGTTATAGGAACGGATACCTTCAAAAACACCGTCACCATAGAGCAAACCGTGATCGAACACCGAAACCTTGGCTTCTGCTTTTGGTAAAAATTCTCCGTCGATATAAATCAACATTTTCTAAAAAACCTTTCCGTCAACAAGTTGGATAACTCGATCTACTTTTTGAGCGAGTTCTTGATTGTGTGTTACGATAACAAAAGTCTGTCCAGACTTAGCGTTCAAGTCCCAGAGCAGTTCTAAGACCGCTTCGCTACTCCGCCGATCAAGGTTGCCAGTTGGTTCATCAGCGAGTACAATTTTCGGTTGGTTGATCAAGGCGCGTGCGATTGCGACGCGTTGCCTTTCACCACCAGACAATTGGCTCGGATAGTGTGAAAGTCTTTCGGAGAGCCCAACGTAATCGAGTAATGCTTCGGCCTCTTTGTAAACGCTTTTATTGTTTGACGATGTAATTAATGCCCCCAGTGCGACATTTTCAAGTGCCGTAAATTCCGGTAATAAGTGATGAAATTGAAACACAAATCCAATTTCTTTGTTCCGAAACCGAGCAAGTTCTGTATCGGAGAGTGTGAATACGTCTTGTTCGTCGTATAGAACGTTTCCTGTGGTTGGTCTGTCAAGTGTCCCAAGGATGTGAAGCAGCGTGCTTTTCCCAACACCTGATGCGCCGACAATGCCGAGTAATTCTGACATATATATTTCAAGGTTGATGCCTTGAAGAACTGGAAGTTCTGATTCTCCATCATAGTAGGACTTGTGCAAATCTACGATGCGGATAAGGGTCTCTACATTGCTATTCATGTTGTAAGGCTTCAACCGGTTTTAAGTTTGCCGCTTGCCATGCCGGATAGAGTGTTGCGAGCCAACAGATTAAAAATGAAAGTATATTGATGAAAACAACGAAGAACCAATTCACCTGTATCGGTAGTTGATTCATCTGATAGACTTGACTTAGTCCGAGATCCGCGAGCGAAATGGGTGTGACAGCACAGTAGAGCGCGAACCCGATCGCTACGAGCCATAAAAAACTGATTGCGAACATCCATCCTTTACGACGTGGCATTATGCGCCGCAGTGCAATTAGCACTTGTAAGAAAATTGGGACAACGAGTACAACAGCGTACCAGTAAGAGGGTCGGTCTGCGTTATAACTCAGAAGCCAGCAAAGAACAAGTCCCAAAACCGTGCCTAATAACGTTCCAAGCATCCCAATGACACTCCCTTGCATCATGAAAAGTTTCATAACGTTTCCGCGTGAAGCACCGAGTGTTCGCAGGGTCCCGACATCTTTCGTCTTTTCCATCACGGTCATGATGAGTGTGCTTGCGATATTGAAGGATGCGACCAAGATGATGAGTGCTTCAATAATGACAGTTGCTATCTTCTCCAATCGAAGTGCTGAGAAGAGGGGTGCCTGTATCTCCATCCACGTTCTGGCGTCCGGCATTCCTTCTAAGACAGAGAACTGAACCTTATTCTCAATCTGTCTGGCGATCCGGGGTGCCAATTCCGCATCGGTTAACCGAACGAAGATCGTGTTTACTCTATTCTTTTTCTTATACATCTTTTGAGCGGCTTCCAGATGAATAAACCCGAAGTTGTTGTCATAAACCGCCAACTCAGACTCATAAAACCCAACCACAACGAAGTTCGCCAAGTCCGGTATGAGCATCGACTCGTTTACGGGATGTTTTGCAAGGTTCACGATAAGTCGCAGCACGTCACCTTTAATGACACCGAGACGAGCGGCTAAACGTCCTCCGAGCACAATCCCACCTGTAATTGTTTCATCTCTAATGAGTCGGGCACTCTCAATATACCGCGAGTTTTGTAACTCGGTAGAGCCGTCCACAAATTTTGAGAAGTCGGTAACCCGGTCTTCCTGAACGGGATCAATGCCTTTGATGTAAATTACGTCCTGAATGGTATTGCTGCGTTCCTGAAAAACAGCACTTTGTGAGAAAACAACTGGTGATACCGCGACGACTTCATCGATTGTCTCGATTTGGGAAATGCGTTTCTGGTAATCCCCAAAGAAACTGTGATCGTGCAACCGCAAGACAACGTGTGCCTCATTTGCGAGGAATCTATCCTTGAGTCCCTGTTCAACCCCATCTAATATGGCACTTACGAGTATTACTGTTGCGACCCCGAGTGCTACCCCGCCAATGGAGATAATACTGATAATTGAAATAAAGGACTGTTTGCGCCGTGAGCGTAGATAGCGGGAGGCGATGAACCATTCAAATCTCATATTTTAAGTTATTGCTCCTGAGCTGCTGCGTCCGTTGTCCTTGCAGTTTTTCAATTGGTAAGAAACCTTTGATAACCTCACAACGGTTCTTTAGCAGCTTTAGCGTCGTAGTCCGCTTTTGGCATCCCGTATCCCATTGAATCCTCTTTTAAGTTATTGCTCCTGCGCTGCTGCGTCCGTTGTCCTTGCAGTTTTCCGATTGGTAAGAAACCTTTGATAACCTCACAACGGTTCTTTAACAGC
The DNA here is from genome assembly GCA_022827885.1 of Candidatus Poribacteria bacterium. Taxonomy (GTDB): domain Bacteria; phylum Poribacteria; class WGA-4E; order WGA-4E; family WGA-3G; genus WGA-3G. Next base: position 24,671 of record JAJEIP010000062.1, on the reverse strand, counting down.
TTTAGCATCGAAGTCCGTCCTTAGCATCCCGTATCCCATTGAATCCTCAAAATTTCCCCATTTTTTTGTATGTTGTCGGCGGTAGCTTTCATAGCGCATTCCGACTTTTTCCAGCACTCGTCCAGAGGCGGGATTTCGTGTGAAGTGATAAGCATAAATCCGGTTCAACTTCAACACTTTAAAACCATACGCCACAACAGCCTTTGCTGCTTCTGTGGCATACCCACAGTTCCAATAGGGTTTCCCAATCCAATAACCGAGTTCACCCCTCTCGTTTCCTTGATCGAGTCTCAGGGCTATCCCACCGATTAAGCTTTTGTCTGTTCTCAGCGTAATTGCGAAATTGAGTGCTTCGTCTTTTCGAAACTTTTCGTAACAGGAACGAATCCATTTCTCCGCCATACCATCTTCATAGGGATGCGGCAGGGTCGCTAACGTTGCTGCTATGTCGCGATCACCCGCAAGCCGTTGCACATCAGTGGCATCTTCACGTGTAAACGACCGAAGTAGCAGTCTTTCCGTAAGAAGGGGTGGTGCGGTCCTCATTTCTCTACGAACTCACTTTTTAGTATATGGTATTGGATTGTATCTTCAAAAAAATATCTTTCTGGTTAGCGTTCCGGACGCATCTGTGGAAACAGGATAACATCTCGGATGGAGTATTGGTTCGTCAGCAACATTGTCAATCGATCGATACCGATGCCGAGTCCACCTGTCGGTGGCATTCCGTATTCCAACGCTCGTAGATAATCTTCGTCTACCATAAAGGCTTCATCGTCGCCTGCCTCCAAATTGTTCGCTTGCTCAAGAAAGCGTTGGCGTTGGTCGATCGGATCGTTAAGTTCACTAAAGGCGTTTCCGAATTCCATGCCGCAGATAAAAAACTCAAAGCGTTCGACGAACTCTGGTGTATCGGGCTTCTTTTTCGCAAACGGTGAGACCTCGATGGGATAATCCGTTATAAATGTTGGTTGGATCAGTTTTGATTCCACAAATGTGTCGAAAAGTTCAGCTATAATCTCCCCTTTCGTCTCATCACCCGCTAAATCAACGCCTGCGTCAATTGCGGCTTTGTATAATTCATCAGCTGATAATGCTGTTGGATCAATACTGCTATACTCTCGAACGGCATCAACCATGCTCAACCTACGCCAAGGCGGTGTGAGGTCAAGTTCATACTTTTGATAGGGAATCTTCGTTGTCCCGTGAATGATTTTGGCGGTATCCGCGATCAGGTTCTCAGTTAACTCCATTATTTGGATATAATCGGCATAAGCTTGGTAGAGTTCAAGCATTGTGAATTCCGGGTTGTGGTCCCTGTCCATTCCCTCGTTTCGGAAGTCGCGCGAGAACTCATAAACACGATCGAACCCACCTACGATGAGGCGTTTGAGGTAAAGTTCATTTGCGATTCGCAGATAGAGCGATTGTTCCAATGTATTGTGATATGTTGTGAAGGGGCGAGCATTTGCCCCACCGTAAATAGGTTGAAGGACGGGCGTTTCAACTTCAATAAAGTTTTGCGCATTGAGCATGTCGCGAATCGCTTGAACGATGCGGGTTCTTTTCAGGAAAACATCCTTCACCTCAGGGTTCATGATGAGGTCTGCATAGCGTTGTCTGTAGCGGGTCTGTTTGTCTTGTAACCCGTGCCATTTTTCAGGGAGCGGTCGAACGGATTTGGAAAGCAGATGGACAGCATCAACAAGGACGGTAAGTTCACCAGTGCGTGTCCGGAAGACCGATCCTTCGGCACCCACAATATCGCCAGTGTCAAAGCGTCGATAGATTTTATACGGTTCTGCACCTACACTGTCCCGTCGGACGTAGATTTGAATTCTGCCTTCACTGTCTTGCAGATGTGCGAAACTACTTTTTCCATGGTCGCGCTTCGTCATGATCCGACCGGCGATTCGGATTTTCTGGGTTTCATCGGGTGTTTCTTGAATGTCAGCAAAGTCTCTATGAATGGCGGAAGTCGTGTGTGTAGGTTCGTATTTATGCGGGTACGGTTCTACGCCAAATTTGCGAATTTCGTCTAACTTCTCGCGACGTTGCTGAATGAGGTCCTTTGTTTCTTCCACTACTCTTTCCCTCTGTTGTTTTATTTTCTGTGATAGACTGGTGCTATACTTTAGAAATATTTTAACAATTATACCGTAGTTTCGTCCATAAAGCAACCCAAAAAGCAGTATTATTTCGGCTGCGCCTTCATTTTTAGGTAACTTTCGATGAAGGGGTCTAAAGCACCGTCCAACACGGCGTTAACATTACCCGTTTCGATGTTTGTGCGCAAATCTTTGACGCGTTGGTATGGATGCAGGACGTAAGACCGAATTTGGCTTCCAAAGTCAATGTCTAAACGTTCGCTCCGCTGTTTTGAGAGTTCTGCTTCCCGTTCGGCGCGATATTTCTCATGAAGGCCGGAACGGAGTAATTTCATAGCGATTTCTCGGTTCTTATGCTGGGAACGTTCATTCTGGCACTGCACGATAATTCCGGTGGGTTTGTGGGTAATCCGAACTGCTGAGTCCGTGACGTTGACGTGTTGACCCCCTGCCCCGCTTGCGCGATAGAAATCTATTCGCAAGTCTTCGGATTGAATATCTACTTCCACCGTGTCGTCGATTTCAGGGGTTACATCAATAGCAGCGAAGGAGGTGTGTCGCCGCTTGTTGAAATCGTAGGGGGACAATCGAACGAGTCTATGCACGCCTGCCTCGGCTTGAAGATAACCGTAAGCCGAAGCACCAGTAACGAGGATTGTCGCGCCTTTGATGCCGGCTTCATCTCCTGAGGTGAGGTCTACGATTTCGGTCTGATAGCCGCGTTGGTCGCACCAACGCAGGTACATCCGCATCAACATCCCCGCCCAATCCTGTGCGTCAATCCCACCGGCCCCCGAGTGAATACTGAGGATCGCATTGTTTGCATCGAACTCACCCGTGAGCATGAGGCGAAGTTCCATCTGTTCGAGATATTGTGTGACGGTGTTCAATCCGTCAGCAATCTCTTTTTGTAAACTCTCATCGTTCTCTTCGGTCGCGAGTTCGAGCAGGGTTTGAATATCTTCAATTTTGAGGGCGAGGTCTTCGTATGCCCCAACCTCATCTCGAAGGGTGGCGATGCGTTGGTTGACTTTTTGAACGCGTTGCGTATTGCTCCAAAAGTCAGGGGCAATTGTCGCCTCTTCAAGTTCTGTTAATTCTTTTCGTTTTTCAGCCAGGTCAAAGATAACCTCTGAGTTCTTCGAGGCGGGTCTGCATCTCTTCAACCTGGTTTTTTAAATCTACAAGCATATGATTCCTCATCAATCATTAAGAATGTCTACGACGCACCCATATTACGGTTCGACTGCCGAACCCTCCAACGCAAATAAGCGCGCAAAGAATCGGAAACCAATCGCCGTAACGGGTATAGAGTGTTTGTTTATGTTCCGTAGAAGACAGAAGTGGAACGGATGCGATGAGAATTTCCTGAGCGGTGTCCGGTGTAATCAAAGGCGTCGTTATTCTACCGAACTTGTCTACGACGCACGTAAATCCACCATTTGCGCAGCGGAACACAGCAATTCGGTTCTCAACGGCACGGAAAGGTGCCATTGATAGATGCAGTTCAGGGAAAGCAGTTCCTTTGAACCAAGCATCGTTCGTAAAGATTCCCATTACACTGGCACCCATTTTTACAGGTCTGCGAAATTCATCTGGAAACACCGATTCAAAGCAAATCGAAGCTCCGATCTCTATCTTCCGAGTGTTTGTCTTATTTTTAACGTCAAACACCGGTAAAAGGTTTACTGTTTTTCCATGAGCGAAGGGTTCAAATTGGATAAAATTGGGGATAAAATCCGGCAAGAGGTGTGTCAGAGGCACGTATTCACCAAACGGAACAAGGTGCATCTTCGCATAATCCCCGTGTATCTTTCCATCTGGGGCTATTGACAGGACGCGGTTATATATTTGCGTATCTCTTTTTTCACGATTTTTGGAAAATTGACCTATTGCTTTGTCTGTTTCTCCTGTGTTCGCTGTCCCAAGGAGTATTGGAATCTCTATATCCTGAAGCATCTGTGAGAATCTTCTGTAATAGGTGGGCCACTCGCCTGTCAATGCCCTACTGCGTGTTGCGGTTTCGGGCCACACAATTAACTCAGGACCTTCTCTGCTGGCTTTATGGGTCAACTCGATATAGCGTTCCTGAATCTTTGGGAACTGACGGAGATCCCATTTCTGAAGTTGTGAGATATTGCCAGGGATGAGGGCAACTTTTAAGGTCTCGACGTTTGTTCGCGGTGTCATATTTGGACGCTGCGCTAAGCGGTCGGCCTTTTGGAGTTGGAGGATCCCGTAACCGAAACACAGGAGCGTCAGGATCAATGGCAGGACGACAGCACGAAGTTCTTGTTGCCATTGATGACGATTACAAAGCAGAGTCGCGAGACTCGCATTGAAAAGCACAATGACGAAACTGATACCGTGTACACCAACGAGCGAGGCTATCTGTATCCCCGGTAGATTGTTCCATTGCGAATACCCGATGCTTCCCCATGGAAACCCTGTTATCACCCAACTCCGTACCCATTCTAATGCTGTCCAGATACATGCGGCGGACAGAGCAAATAGGATGCTGGAACGCCTCGGTACGAAACGCATCAACACTGCGAAAGCAGCGAAATAGAGTGCCGTGTATCCCACTAATAGTAGGTACCCTGTTAGTGTCGCAAAGATATTCGCATACGGGTAGAGCAGAAGAATGGCAGGGAGCAGTCCTGCGAAAAACAGGAAACCGGTTAGGTAGCCGATCCAAAAAGCGGATTTCCAGTCCCTTGTGCGCGTTAGGGCAATAAAAAATGGCACCATTGCGACCCAAGCCAACGGAAAGAGGTTTAAATTTGGGAAGCTGAGGAATAGCAACAGTGCTGAAAGCACCGCAAGTATTTTAATTTTACCTTGCGGTTCGGTGAGGTGGGTTTGATCCATAAAGTGCTTTTGCGTAGAGTCGCCCTCCTGGCGCAAACCTATAGAGGCTTGCGGGACAATGTTACGGGCTTACGGTTTGGTTTTATTTTTTGTGCTGCAACCCAAAGACGGTAGCCTGCAACAACGGCGCAGGCGGATATGAGAAAACACCTTCAATGAACAAATGACTTCATTTGACGCCTTGCGAATAATTAAAAATATTAAAAAAGGTCGGTTTTCAATAAGTGCGAGACTTTGATGAACACAATTCGCTCAGTGTCCCCTTCGACATCACGGTTATCGTTGTAGACGATAAACAGATTACTTTCGGGACGATACTCATAGGCGAAGAGTGCGAAGACGCGGCGTTCTTTTTCTATGGTGAATTCTGCACTGGTTCTGGCATACATACGCTGCGCAAACTGATAGTTCACGATAAAGCGACGCGTCCATTCGGAAAGTTCCCACGCTGTTCCATCGGGGTGTTTCTCGTGGAGTCGCTGCAAGACGAACTCAAAACTGAGTTTGGCAGTCGGACGAATTGTGATTTCGGGGCGGAGAAAGAAAATGTTTTTGTCATTACGTAGACCGAAATTACCGGTGTTTCGGATTTGCACATATTTCGGTGGAAACCACCCCATGAAGAAACGAGCAGTCCTGTCCTCATATAATTGATTGTCGTCATCGTCAATGTGATTGTACCATTCAGGTCCAAAGAGGAAAAAAAAGTCTTTAACGCCGAGGAGTCCACTAAAACCCGCCCTGTGATTCGTGAGTTCACCTGCGTGGTTCGTGAGGCGTTCATATTCGACTTCACCGCGAAGTCTCTCAAGGGTCCCTTTGTACTGTTTATTATAGCGACTTCTGATCATCACGCCACGTCTATCCACGCGGGGGACGAAGCCCGTTTCAGGGTTAAAGTATTCCCCAATATCTGCGTAGATCGCATCGAGTGAAAATACATTTGTCCGTCGGGAGAGTTGAACGAAGACAAGGTCGTCCTCGGTACTCTCCGCTCTGTTCAGCCCGCCTGCTTTCCATTCTCTTGCGTATTCCAAGTTAAGACTCGTCGCGGCAGGTAGTTGAATGCGGGCATCAAGTCCTCCTGCTCGGTCATAGGTGGCACCTCGTTGTTTGTTAACACCTAAAAATCCGATAGATGACGTTTTACCGACCTCGCGTTGCAACCGAAAAACGGAGTAATTGTAGTTCGCAAGCGGTAATTCACCCGTTTCTATTTCTTGATCAGGGTTTTCCGGTCCCGCGACGGCTCCCACGAAAGCGAGGTTGTACTTACTAAATTTCCCGATGACTTTTCCACCACCGAGCAGTGCTTCGACTTTTCGGCTGTAGAACAGGTCAAGGGGCATTTGAAAAAGTTCGTTTCCTTCAAGGAAAAACGGGCGTTTTTCAGGAAAACGGAGGGGGATGTCGGTGAGATTCACGAGGTCAGGATCCGCCTCAATTTGCGCAAAATCTGGATTGAGTGTGAGATCAAGCGTAAAATCCCCAATCGGATACCGGATATCTAAACCAGCGTCCGGTTTCAGAGCGGTTGATGTTTCACCATCTGCGGGTTGCAGGAGTTGTGGTCTGAGTGTGCCGTGGGGTTTGAACTTCGTGGGTCGTTTGGTAACCAATCCAGTAATCGGTAGATCTGTCAGTTGTCCAAATTCTGAGACGGCGTATTGACGGTCGCCCAAATCTGCCCAGGTCTGTTCTTCGGCGGGGGATTCGTCGTTTCGCCAAAAGTTGATGCCCCAGGTCGCTATTTCCATTCCTTTTGAAAATCGGAGTTCAGCAAATGGGATAGCGAATTCTGCGGTCCAACTGTCTGTTCCTATTGCGGCTTGACCTTGCCAGTCGCAATCCCATGAGATAGCAGTACCGATCCTGGACTGCCCTGTCCGTCTGTTCGATCCTTCGTTTATCAGACGTCGATCGGTTTGTGTGCCGAGTGGGTTTAAGGCGAACGCATAACAGTTTCTGCCATCAAGGAAGGTATCAATGAGAACTTCGACATGATCATCGGAGAAAAAGAAGGAATCGCGCCGCGTCAGATTCGCTGCGAGTTTGCCCATGTCGGTTTTAAAACATTCAAAGGCGACGTAGAGATTATTGGCATCGTAAGCGAGATAGATAGTCGTTGACTGGGTTGCAGGTTCACCGCGCTGCGGTTCAAATTGGATTAACTCACCCGTTTTCGCGCTCTTTTGCCAACATACGTCGTCCAATTTTCCGTCGATTTTTGGAGGGGTTTCGATGCGTACTGCTTTGATCTCGCGGTTTGTAAAAATCTGGGGGGGCTCCTCATTCGTGTCTGCAGGCAATACCTTGAGGCTCCACAAACAGAGGATGAGGGAGACTGTTAATATCAAATACGGGCGAAGCCGTGCCCTAATTGTTTGCATTGGTTTATGTGTTCAGAGCCTCCTTTTGGTATCAATCTATTTTACGATTTTAGCATGTATCTGTTTTTCTGTCAACATCAAAAAGGAAGGCAATATTTTTCACCGCAGTGAATGTAAACCAAATTAAAGCGATTTGCGTTATTGCTCGTGTTGTTATATAATATTAAGTAGCATTGTTATTGAATCAAAAAATGGAGGGACTTCGTGTACTTTTTCAGACGCAAAATCTTCATACCGCTTTTATGTCTTATCATCTTTTCCCCAGTTGTGGCTCTTGCGGGACCCGGTCGGACAGGCGCGCAAATCTTAAACCTTGGCGGTGGCGCGCGGGCAAGGGCACTCGGCGACGCCTTTTCTGCGATGTCAGGCGATGTAACTACATCGCTTTGGAATCCGAGTGGATTGGCTGAGATGCCTGAGAGTAAATTCCGTTCTGGCAGGAAAGCCGCGCAAGCCTCAATGTTTTATACGGATTACAGCGCACCTTTCGGGGAAGCCGGAGAAGGATTATACTATACCTTCATCTCTGGCGCGATGCCCCTTGGGGATGTCGGAACTATCGGTGCGACACTCCAGCTGCAGGGACAAGGCACAATCGCGGTGACAACGGATTCACCTGATATTCTCCGTGAAGAAAGTCTCGGCACTAACTTTGCGTTGACCTTCTCTTATGCCGACCGCATTACAGAGTCTTTATCAGCAGGTATCAACGGTAAGATGATTCGGATGGTCCTTGGACGCGAGAGTGGCAGTTCTTACGCCGTTGATTTGGGGATGCAATATCTTTTGCCTTTTGAACCCATCCCGACGACACTCGGTGTCGCGATTCAGAATGTTGGACCGGGCATCTCTTTTATTGATGAAAACCAAGCAGATCCATTACCTCGGTTTTTAAGGATTGGCACTTCTATGAGTCTTTATCGCGCGAAGTATCACCATATTCGACTCGTTAGTGGTGTCACAGCCTATATCGATAAATTAGCGGAAGATGAACACGAATTAACCGTTGATTTGGATCGACTTAACGCCGAAAGAGAGGAAAAACTCACACAGGAACAATTGCTTTCCGATCGAGGGGTCGGTATCCGGGCATTTGAATGGCGACACCTTCAAAAGAATCTCGGCTTAGAGTATTGGCTCGGTAACTTGCTTGCTATTCGGGTTGGATATAAAATTGAACCCGGCATCAATCTACCGAATCTAACGGATTATTTTACCGGCGGTATCGGTGTGAAGGTATACTTATTCAACCTTGATTTGAGTTACGGTCCCAGTTTCGGTCCGAACAATCAACGACTTATTGAGGCAACAGGGATTATCGTTTTTTAGCAATTCGTATAGTTCTAACGCTTGTGATTTCTCCGTAAGGTAAAATTAAAAAATGAAAGTTAACTCCGAAATTATCATACTTATCTTAATATTCTTTCTGTTGTCCAATATGGGGCTCGCCGCTGATAGCCTACAGGTGCAACCCTTTACGGCTTTCTATCTTGATTCCGCACTTGGAAACCGGACGCTTGAGGGGCAATCCACTGTTGTTATGGAGGCGACCCAAGAGCTCCAGACTCGGAAGTCTCCAAATGAGGCGTTCCTTTATTCACTCGTTGTTCCGGGTATGGGACAACTCTATACTGGCGCAAAGCGCGGTTATCTCTACGCCGCTGCAGACGTTGTTTTGTTGACGACCTATTTTGTCCTCCGAAACAGTGCTTCAAACACGCGAGAGGACTACCGTGATGTCGTCAGACAACAGGTTACTTTTATCGGTCCAGGTTCTTTCGAGGATTGGGATCCTATAGAGGATTTTGAACACGCTACACAATATGAAACATGGAACCATGTCTACGATTCGGACGAGACACGGGCGCGCACGGGTAAATGGTATTGGAAAGATCTCGATCCAAACTTGAAAAACGAACCTGATTTAAACATTGATTTCGACTCACAATACCGCTTGGAAGCGTTTGACTTACGGCAGAGAGCAAACGACACCTTTCAACGCGCTCGGACTATATTAGGTATGGCAATCTTAAACCATGTTGTCAGCGCAGTGGAAGCACGGATTTCAACGAAGCGTTTCAATACCCGCTTGCAAAGGACACTCACACAGACACGACTCGAGGGTCTTGAAATAGATTTACGAACAGACATAGCGGCAGGGGCACCAATAGGTGTACTCGTCCTACGGAAAAGGTTTTAATTTACCTTGCGGATAAGTTGCGATCTCTGAAACTTGAACCTTTTTGTGTTCGAGTCGTCCAAAACGTTGTTTTGGACTTGGGTTTCGTTAAATGACGAGAGGTCATGTCAACTTATTTTTATTATTTTTACAATTTAACAGAATAAGGGAGACTGTTGTGCCACTACAAATATCAGATCTTTTAGAAGCACTCAATTCGGTTACTGCGATTCCTATCGTTCCTTTCGACGGGGACACAATTGATTACACTGGACACGCCAAAAATATTGACTATTTGATGCGCAACAACTATCTTGACGCAGGACGAAAGCGGGTCATTGCCATCGCTGGGACCAGTCTGATCCATCATATCAGCGAAACCGAGCAGCTCCGTCTCATCGACCAAACCGGACAACAAATGGGGGATGATGGTATTCTCATGTCGGGTATTGTGCCAAATCCCATCGGTCAAGCCGGTCAACTCATTGCAGCGCAGTCTGAACTTCAGAAACCACCAGATGTGTATCTGCTTATGCCGCTGACGGGAATCTCCAGTCCAGAAGGGATCTACGAACAGTACATGGAATTCGGTGAGAAATACGGCACTGCTTATGGTACGCGGTTTCTCTATTATTTCCGTCAGAAACGCGACTTAGAAGCCGTCATCCGTCTCTTGAACGATTCACCCCATTTCGTGGGTGTGAAGATCGGAACAGGTGAAGAGGACGTGGTGCCGCTCGTTGAAGGTGTTGGAGACAGCGGAATTGTGATGTGGGGTATCGGAGATAGATGTACCGGTCCTGCCCAATTGGGGACCAAAGGACATACTTCTGGTATTGCGGTCGCCTTTGCGCGTGCCTCCGACGAGATTAACAATGCCCAACGTCGGGGGGATTACGAGACCTCTGCCCGCATTGAAGCCGACATTGCGCCGCTTGAGGAGATTCGTTTCATGAACGAGCGGGTCTACAACTATTCTGCTGTCGTTGAAGCGATGATCTTAAGCGGTTTTGACGATATTGCCGCTGGGGCAGGGGGTCCATTTAATCCGCGTGTTCCCTCAGAAATTCAGGAGCAACTCCGCGGCGTGGCGCACGACTTAAAGCGGTATCATTAGAGGCAAGTTCCATGTCTTACGACAGTTTAGCACTTCGTCTGGTCGTGCAGGAATTACGTGAAACCCTTTTGGACGGCACAATTCGACACATTGAACAGGCGAATCCTCACACCTTTTCATTTAAAATCGGTCGTGGTGCTCAGACGCATTGGCTGACGTTATCTGCACACTCGTTGCATGCTCGCGTCCACCTCATCCAGAAACCGCCATCCGGACAAAAACAATCCTATCTGGCGGATTTTCTCACAACACATCTCAGACGCGGCACTGTTACGGCAGTCGAGCAACTCGGTTGGGATCGGATACTCAAGATAACCGTTCAACCCGTTTCCGATGAACTGATACAGCCGTCCCCTAAAGCCGTTATCGCCGAATTTATGGGGAAGCACAGCAATATTATCCTGATTGACGCAACCGACGACAGGATTTTGGAAAGTCTCAAACGTATTGACGAGACAATGAGTCGGCATCGAGAGATATTGCCGGGTGAAACCTATATGTTGCCACCCCAGCAAGAGAAGTTAGACCCCCTGACGCTGGATGAACCAACGTTCACTGAACTTTTTGGGGGGCGGAAAGAGGTCAGTTGGCGACAGCTCTTTAACAAAATTGACGGTTTTAGTCCGACACTCGCAAAAGAGGTGATCGCTCGTGCAGCAGAAACTGGACTGTGGGAGGCCTATCAGCAAGTTATCGACTGTTTTGATGCTGCGCATGCTTCACCGCAACTGCTTGTGGATGGCGAGGGTCCGATAGCGGCGTCAGCTATGAGGCTTCATCAGTTTCCGAGTGCTGTCTCTCAGGCGTTTGACACAATGAGCGATGCGTTTGCCGCATACTACGCTGCAGTCACCCTGAAGGAGGCTATCGCCTCGGAACGCCGGACCCTCACGCAAGCGTTGACGAAACAGGAGAAACTCCTTCTACGAAAAGCGGACGGGCTGCACGCCGATCTCGGACGCGCAGAGAAAGCAGAAGATTACCGAATCCAGGGTGAATTGCTTCTCGCGAACCTACACGCTATCACCCGCGGACAGAAACAGGTGGAATTGCAGAACTATTACAGTCCGGACCTCGAAATGCTGTTGATTCCGCTGAATCCGGAGCAAAGTCCGTCCGATAACGCACAGACCTATTTCAAAAAATACACAAAAGCGAAACGGGGACATTCACGCATCCAGCAACTCATTTCGGACATAGAGGCGGATCAGGAGACACTTCGACTCTACGCCTCCAAATTAGAAGCCGCTGAGACTTTAGATGCCCTGCAGCGTCTACGTGCGGAGTTCGTCGCGAACGGATATCTCAAGGCACCCCAGCGGGGTAAACAGAAACAGGAGGTAGGTGCCGGTCCTTTCCGAAGGTATACCTCTGTCAACGGCTTCCAGATGTATGTTGGACGGAACAGTCAGTCGAATGACCTGCTTTTGCGTCAGATTGCGAAACCTCGCGATATGTGGCTGCATGCCAAGCAGATTCACGGGTCGCATGTCATCATCCGTAACCCAGAGAATCGTCAGGACATTCCGATGCCGACGTTGTTACAAGCCGCGCAACTTGCGGCTTACTATAGCAAGGCACATCATGCCAGCAATGTTCCTGTCGACTATACGTGGGCGCGGTATGTCGTAAAGCGGAAGGGGAACGTCGCTGGGTATGTGCATTACACGCGTGAAAAGACGCTATTTGTTGAGCCTGCTGTGCCTAAGTCGAAAGAATGAAAATCTTGTTCCTCAAAATCCTCCTAAGGAACGGAAAACTAAAGATCCCTATCAACCTACCAAAATTCATAGACATCAATTCGTAACCCTGTTATACTATTCCCATAACCCATAAATTAACATAGGAGAAATTCTTATGAAGCTGGTTAAGTGGTTCATACTGATTGCACTCCTTTGTGTTGTCAGTCTTTTTACGACGGGAATCGCAACAGCATTAGACGAATGGGTCCATGTTGACTTGGAACCCTTCGTCAACTCAAAACTCGTTAAACACCAGTGGTGGACGAAACAGCCTGGAGATAGCACGCTTTCTCGCCTGCCTATCGGTGAAGTCGGCGAGTTTGAGGGACCCGATGGAAAGGTAGAGTTCCAAATCATAGACGGTGCAATTGTGCTCTTCGGCACGAATGCCGCGATATGGCCCATAGCGGTTGAAGACATCGTTGTTGGAGGCAAGGCAAAATTTGTCTATTTCCTCCACGCCACCGGATGGGAACAGAACGGCGTCCCAAGTTACAAGTTCGTGATGCACTATCGGACAGGGAAGAAGGAGGAACTTGAAATGGTTTCAGGTTTTAACTCCGATGATTGGTGCCATGACGATGCCGCGCTCCAAGACGATAACTCTGTCTGGGGATGGGTGAAGAAAGAAGGTGGACCTTGCGGACACGCAGGGTTGGTTACCACAAAATGGGAAAACCCGCGACCCGATGATTGGATTGAGACCATAGATGCCATCTCTTTGGAATTAGGTTCAGTCCCTGTGATTCCAGCGATTACATTAGGCGAAGCGACACTTGCAGTCGATCCAATGGAGAAATTGGCTATCACGTGGGGGAGCCTGAAAAATCCACGTAGACGTTAAAATCACTTGACGCGTAGGCGAGGTTTCTGATACCTCGCCTATTTTTATATCCGCACGTTCTCCTATAATAAAATTGACTTTATGCCTCGTGTATGCTATAATTATATCAGCGATTCGTAATCGCAACACTTTTGATCGTGTAATATTACAACACTAAAATTGATATAGGAGGAATTCAATGCCAGCAAAGCAAATTATCTTTGATGAAGAAGCGAGGGTGGCACTCAAGCGCGGCGCGGATACACTCGCCGATGCTGTGAAGGTTACCCTTGGGCCCCGTGGCAGAAATGTTGTCATTCAAAAATCTTTCGGGGCGCCGCTGGTAACATGCGATGGTGTCACCGTCGCAAAAGAAATTGAACTCCCGGACCCTTATGAAAATATGGGTGCCCAGTTACTCCAATCCATTGCAACGAAAACAAACGATGTCGCAGGCGACGGAACCACCACCGCTACCCTGCTGGGTCAGGAAATCCTTCATGAAGGGCTCAAGAACGTCACTGCAGGTGCCGACCCGATGCAGTTGAAGATCGGTATAGACAAAGCCGTCGTCGCTGCTGTTGATGCAATTACCGCACAAAGCCGTGCTGTTAATACACATGCGGAGATTTTACAGGTAGCCTCAATCGCAGCCAATGATCCTGCCAACGACAGTAATATCGGTGCTACCGTCGCTGAAGCGCTTGAGAGGGTTGGAAACGACGGTGCGATCACGATTGAGGAAGGCAAAACGTCAGAGACGACTGTTGATATTGTTGAAGGTATGCAGTTTGATCGCGGTTTCCTCTCACCCAATTTTGTGACTGACCTGGAGGCACAGGTGGTCGAATTTGAGAATCCTTTTATTCTCATCAATACTGAGAAAATTTCCACAGTGACGGATCTTGTGCCGATTATGGAAAAGACGATGCAACTCGGTAGACCCTTGTTCATTATCGCTGAAGATGTTGAAGGCGAAGCCCTCTCTACATTGGTAGTGAATAAACTCCGTGCTAACCTTCAAGTTGCCGCCGTTAAAGCCCCCGGCTTCGGCGATCGACGTAAAGAGATGTTAGAAGACATCGCTATCCTGACGGGTGGTCAAGTTATCTCTGAAGAGACGGGTATCCGTTTAGAAAACATTGTTGTGGGCATGCTCGGAACAGCCCGACGCGTCGTCGTTGACAAGGATAACACCACAATCGTTGGCGGTAGTGGTGCCAAAGACGCTGTTGAAGGAAGAGTCGCACAGATTCGGACGCAAATCGAAGAAACGACTTCTGAGTATGACCGCGAGAAGTTGGAAGAACGGCTTGCTAAACTTGCAGGTGGTGTTGCTGTTGTCAATGTTGGTGCTGCGACGGAAGTCGAGATGAAAGAGAAGAAGGCTCGGTTTGAAGATGCCCTTGCCGCAACGCGTGCCGCAGTTGAAGAAGGCATCGTCCCTGGGGGTGGCACGTCACTTTTACGAGCCGCAGCGTCCCTGAGCGGGATGGAACTTGACGGAGATCAAGAAACAGGGCTCAATATCATCCGCCGCAGTTTGCTCTCACCTGCGCGTGCTATCGCTGAGAATGCGGGCATGGAAGGTTCGGTGGTTGTTGCCAAACTACAGGAAGGTGAAGGGAATTACGGTTTCAATGCCGCAACATCTGAGTATGGGGACATGCTTGAAGAAGGCGTTGTTGACCCGACAAAAGTTGTCCGATCCGCGCTGCAGAACGCTTCCAGTATCGCAGGCTTGCTGTTGACGACGGAAACGCTCATTACAGATATTGAAGAGCCACCAGATGCAGCCGCAGCCGATCCACACGCTGGACATTTCCATTAGACGTATTCATCGTTAGGCGCGCTTCCAAAGCGCGCCTACCTCAAAAAAAAAATCGTCAATGCCCAAATCCCGTCACTTATCCGCAAGGAAAATTAAAAAAATCTAATATCGTGCCTCCAGCCCGCTATCCCAATCGCAATCGAGACAAAACATCACCTTCGGTCCTAAGTACTGAATGTTCTTGCCACTACACTCTGGACATGTTTTTACCGGTTTTTCGGTTTCATCTTTCTTAGTGTGTTGGAGAATGTTCAGATAATACACCTTTAGCACACCTGGATAGCGGTGTCCCATCGGACAGCGGATCATATCGGAACTATCATTCTCAAAACGTTCTATTGTTTCTCGAAGGAACGTCAACCGACGGTGGCAGATCAGACAAGGGTTAGGGGTCAATTCCTTCAGAACGACCAAGTCTGTATTTTCTTGTTGGATGGAGACTGGCAAGGCGAGATGATGTGCGAGTTGCAAATGCGATATACCTTGAGACCCAAGTTTTTTGGCGAGTTCGGAAACGAGTTTCGCGTAACTTTGTGGACTGAGTACCACTTCTGTCGGGATCATCGTTCCGCCTTTTAAGCTGGAGAGAAGTTGATAGATGCGTTCTAAAATGGGCTGCCACCTCCTATACCTTTATAACAGAAAGGAACTACACTGTCCTACCTTCGGTGGGTTCAGAAGTTAATGTGCGTTCATTACCGCGCGCGAGCGGTGAAGAGGGTACACCCCTTTGGGAACGGTAAGCATCCGCTGGCTGGTTCCGGATCAGAATGAGATCGTCCCCGTCGCGTTCAATAATATCGTTCTGCATTAATGTGATTTCAAACTTTCGCATGCTGGTTATGAAGTTAACGGTGACGCGCGCTGCTGCCTCCAACTTAATGTGCCAACCGGTTTCCGTTTTCGTCCGAGTGAACCGATCACTAATATCGAGGGACTGCATCTGCGCAGCATTGACGATTACACCGCTTTTCGCCTGTGTTTGTTCTTGGGCTTTGACAGCGCTCTCGTTATTGTTTTGGTCCGCCATGTTGCACTTCACCTCTACAAAATTTGAATTGAGCATATTTTAACAAACAGCGTTCTCTATTGTCAAACAATTTTTTCTATTGAAGGGTTCTATGTCTGAGAAAAGCCTGCTTGACAATACGGCAAGGATATGTTAGAATTTATTGTCATAAAGCCGTTATGAATAGGATGAAAAAGGAGACGAACGCGAAATGGAGAACCATCCTTACGCCCCGGCAGAGATAGAACCCTATTGGCAAGCCGTGTGGCGAGAAAAAGAAGCATTCAAAGTTCCAAACGATATTGAGACCTTGTCAAAGAAACCGAAGTTCTATGTGCTTGGAATGTTCCCTTATACCTCAGGTGCTGGACTTCACGTGGGACACTCAAAAAACTACCTACCTACCGATGTGTTTGCAAATTTCCGGCGAATGCAAGGCTATCACGTGATGCACCCAATGGGTTGGGATGCCTTCGGACTCCCGACGGAACGCACAGCCGTCCGTGAAAACGAACATCCGGCACACATCACACAACGCAATACCGCCACTTTTCGCCATCAGATGCAGCGGTTCGGTTTCTCTTACGACTGGTCACGCGAAATTGACACCTCTCTCCCCGAATATTATAAATGGACGCAATGGATTTTCCTCCGTCTCTATGAAAAAGGGTTGGCATATCTCGCCAACGTCCCCGTCAATTGGTGCCCCGCGTTAGGCACTGTTCTCTCAAATGAAGAGGTAAAAGATGGAAAATATGTCGAGACGGGAGATCCTGTTGAGCGCCGCCTCATGCGACAATGGATGCTCAGAATTACTGCCTACGCGGATCGGTTGTTGGACGACCTCGACTTATTGGATTGGCCCGATGGTCTCAAGGAAATGCAACGGCACTGGATCGGTAAGTCAGAAGGGGCAGACATCACCTTTGACATCAAAGACAGCGATCACACGTTCACGGTTTTCACGACGCGCCCGGATACGCTCTTTGGGGCAACCTACTGTGTCCTCGCCCCCGAACATCCGCTCGTCTCCGAGATAACGCACCCTGATGCCGCTTCCGCAGTGAACACTTATGTTAAGGAAGCGATTAACAAATCCGATCTTCAACGGACAGACCTCGCCACGGAGAAGACAGGGATCTTTACGGGTGCCTA
Source organism: Candidatus Poribacteria bacterium (assembly GCA_022827885.1). Lineage (GTDB taxonomy): Bacteria > Poribacteria > WGA-4E > WGA-4E > WGA-3G > WGA-3G. The sequence goes on along the minus strand of JAJEIP010000062.1, from coordinate 7,446 downwards.
TGCGATCAACCCTTGCAACAACGCACCTGTTCCAATCTGGGTTGCGGATTATGTTCTGATGACTTATGGCACGGGTGCCATTATGGCTGTTCCTGGACACGATGAACGCGATCATGAATTCGCCACAACTTTCGGTATTCCCATCGTCGAGGTCATCAAGGGTGGTGAAAAACCGATCGAAGAGGAGGCTTTTGAGGGAGACGGTGTTTGCGTCAATTCCGATTTCCTAAACGGGTTACAGGTTACTGAGGCGAAAGAGAAGATGATTGGGTGGCTTGAAAGTGAGAATAGAGGGGCACGTCAAGTTCAATATCGCTTGCGAGATTGGCTCTTCTCACGGCAACGCTATTGGGGTGAACCGTTTCCACTTGCGCATCTTGAGGACGGGACCATTGTGCAACTGCCGGATGCGGAACTGCCTTTAGAACTTCCGCCTATTGATGCGTATAAGCCGACAGAGGATGGCAAACCGCCACTGGCTCGCGCGGGATCCGAATGGTTGAATGTGACACTCCCTGACGGACAAACCGCGATACGTGAAACGAACATCATGCCGCAATGGGCAGGTTCTTGCTGGTATTACCTACGGTTCCTCGATGCACACAACGCCGAGGTACCTTTTGATACTGAACTTGAACGCTACTGGATGCCTGTTGATCTTTATTTGGGTGGTGCAGAACACGCGGTGTTACATTTACTCTATGCCCGTTTCTGGCATAAGGTTCTTTACGATTGTGGGTTGGTCTCCACGAAAGAACCGTTCCAAGGCTTGGTGAATCAAGGAACAATCCTTGCGCAGTCGTATCAGGACGATGCGGGCAAATATTACTATCCCCACGAAGTTGAACAGGAGAATGGGGAATCTGTAGCGAAAAATTCGGGTGTGCCACTTAACGTGCAAGTGGAGAAAATGTCTAAATCTCGTTTTAATGTCATTAACTCGGATGATGTCATTGACAATTACGGCGCCGATGCGATACGTCTCTACCTCCTGTTTATCGGACCCGTCACAGCGAGTACCCCGTGGCAAGATGCCGGGGTCGAAGGGGTTTACCGATTTTTGCAACGTGTCTGGCGACTCGTTATTGATGAAGAGAGCGGCGAACTCAACGATAAGTTAACCGACGCTGCTGGCACAACGGAACCGGAACTCTGGCGGGAACTCCATAAAACCATCAAACAGGTAACCGAAGACACGGAGTCCATCGACAAGATGAATACGGCGATTAGCCAGATGATGATTTTCGTTAACGCTGCGACACAGACAAAAACGCTACCTACGGAGATATTGAAGGTGTTCCTGCATCTGCTTGCACCTTATGCTCCCCATATTACGCAGGAGTTATGGCATCGTCTCGGTGAAACGGGATTTATTGCGCATTCACAGTGGCCCACACACGATGAAGGCGTGCTCACGACTGCTACGGTGACGATCATTGCGCAAGTCAATGGAAAACTTCGCAACCGGCTTGAACTTCCTGCCGATGCGACCGACAAAGAGATCGAGGCGGCTGCACTCGCAGATGAACGGATTCAACGGTTCATTGAAGGGAAACCGATTCGGAAGGTTATCGTCGTGTCGAACCGCAACCTTATCAACATTGTTGTTTAAACTGAGAGAGATAGAACGTAGGTTGGGTTGAGCAGCAAGCGAAACCCAACCTTTCACAAGAGGCACCTAAAAGAGCATAAATATGACAGAAGATTTTGAATTTGAACGGAGCGAAGGAAACGTTTCAATCATTCCATTGGGAGGTTTAGGCGAATTTGGGCTTAACATGATGGTGTATGAGACTGAAAATGACATTATCGTCATTGACACAGGTTTCATGCTACCGAATGCAGATATGCCCGGTGTCGATCTGATATTACCGGATATCCATTATCTCGTTGAACGACAGGAAAAGATTCGCGGGATCCTTCTCACCCATGGACATGAGGATCATATCGGTGCCTTATTTTACGTTCTACGACAGTTAGATGTGCCGGTCTACGGCACGCAGCTGACCTTGGCGATTGCAAGCGGCAGATTACGTGAATACAATGTTCTCAGCAAGGCGCAACTCAATACGATTGCCCCCGGCGATACGGTTGAGTTGGGTGATTTTTCAGCCGAATTCCTCCATGTTACACATAGTATTCCAGATACCGTAGCAATTGCGCTACGCACACCCGTCGGTGTCATCGTTCATACAGGCGATTTCAAGTTTGACATGACCCCTGTCGATGGTAAGTTGAGCGACATTCAGACGTTGGCACGTCTCGGGACAGAGGGGGTCCTTCTGCTCGTTTCCGATAGCACGAACGCAGAGCGACCCGGGCAAACCCCTTCTGAGCGGAGCATCTATGGAACGGTAGACACCATCTTTCAGAAGGCTGAGCAGAAGTTGTTTCTCTGTACCTTTTCTTCGAGTCTACACCGCATCCAACAATTCATCGACTTGGCAGGTATACATCGGAGGCTTGTGGCTGTCACTGGACGTTCCTTGCTCAACAATATCCGCACCGCTACTGAACTGGGTTATCTCAACGTGAATCCGGATTATCTCATTGACGCTCGCGATGCGTCCATGTTTAAACCGCACGAGCTCGTAATTTTAAGCACGGGCAGCCAAGGAGAACCTCGATCTGCGCTATCATTGATGGCACTTGACAATCACCCGTTTTTAAAGATGGAACAAGGAGATACGGTCGTCATCTCTGCAAGGATTATCCCCGGTAACGAAAAGGCTATCGGGAATGTCGTCAATCATCTGCTCAGACGCGGTGCCAAGATATACCATGAACGCAATGCAGACGTTCATGTATCAGGTCATGGCTCAAGCGAGGACCTGAAGTTAATGCTCAATCTTTTACAACCTAAGTTTTTCATGCCGATGCACGGTGAATATCAAAACCTAATGCGGCATGCTGAACTTGCTGAGTCTGTGGGTATAGCGAGTGACAACATTAAAGTCGCTGAAGATGGCGAACTCATTCTACTTACCCCGGAGACGTGTGAGGTCTTTGGACGCGAAGGACGCTCCGGCCGCGTCTTTGTTGATGGCAAGCCAGAATTTGAACTGGAGGATATCGTCCTACGCGATCGTATCCAACTCTCCGAAGACGGTATCGTCGTCCCAATCGTCGTTTTGCACAGCGATACGGGTGAAGGCGAGCAGGAGTCAGCAGCCAACAGTCAGGAAGAGAGCAGGCAGCAGTTGGAAGGCGAATCTACGGAGAACGACGCTCAAATTTCAATCCACCTGACCCAATCGCAAGGTAAAGTTAAAAAACAGATAGAAATCATCTCGCGCGGGTTTGTCTATATGGATAAATCTGAAGAGCTGATAGAGGAAGCGAAAGAAATTACCCGGAGCGTCATTGAGAGCCTAAGCGATGAACAGAAGGAGGAAATAGAGGCAGTCCAAGACGAGATCCGGGCCGCGCTTCGCCGGTTCTTCTCGAAACAGATGCAACGGACACCCCTCATCTTTCCCGTCGTTATGCGGGTTTGATGATGATGGTCAGTTTTCAGTTTTCAATTTTCAGTTAAAAGAAAGGAATAGATTAAATTGAAGTCATTTGTATTTATCGTGGCAATTGCCACCTTGATAGTGGGCATTTCTGCCTGTGAGCGAGTGTCGAAAATTGTCCAGCCTGTTACGCCTCAGATGGAAGATACAGGTGAGGAGATTTCCATTGGGGTTGTTTTGCCCTTAACAGGGCACTTGGCTGCGGCAGGTGCACTCATGAAACAAGGATTTGACCTGGCTCTCGCTGAAATCAATAATGCCCAATCTGGCAATACGAAATTTGAGTTCATCATTGAGGATGACACCAGTACCCCAGCGGGCGCGGTTGACGCTTTCAACAGCCTGATTCACCAAGCGGGTCTATCTGTTATTCTCGGACCCGCGTCTTCAACTGCAACCGAAGCGGCTTTCCCAATCGCCCAAGAAAACAAGGTAGTGGCAATTAGTCCAACATCAGGTGCCCGAGGTCTTAGTGCAATTGGAGATTTCGTTTTTCGGATTCCGCTCACGACAGACGTTGTCGTTCCTAAAGGCGTTCAGGCAACATACGCGAAACTCGGTTATCAGCGAGTGGTTACGCTATATGACGAAACGGATACCTTCTCCACAGATCGAGATAAAGCATTGCAGGAAGCCTTCACTGTGATCGGTGTTGAGGTGCTCACTACTGAACTCTTCCAGAGTGGTGATACTGATTTCTCGGCACAATTAACTCGGATAAAGGCGTTGAACCCGGATGCTATCTTCGTTTCGGCGTTGCCACCTGAAAAACCGGGAATATTGATTCAAGCACACGAACTCGGAATATCTGCTCCTTTTATCGTTAGCTCAGTAACGAATGTTGAAGTAGAAGCCGCAGGTGCCGCCGCGGAGGGTACAATCACTTTTATCGGGTGGCTCCCCTCAGATGATACACCCGGAAATCAAGCCTTTGTGCAGAATTATGGTGCGATTTACGGTATCGAGCCAAACGCCTTCGCTGCGTCGTCGTATGCCGCTGTCCATATTTTAGCGGAGGCAGTTAAGAACGCTCAATCCACCGATGCCATTTCGATCCGAAATGCGTTGGCAGGCATCAAAGGTCTTGACACAATTTTGGGCACATTCTCTTTTAATGCCGACGGAGACGCTGTTTATGAACCGCGGATCTTGATAGTAAAAGATGGGACATTGCAACCTTTTGAGTAACCCATCAGACCCCGGTAGGTGCGGAATATAATACAAGGAATGGATTTAGTCTATTTCCAGACTAAATCCGGTCTATTCCCAGACCAAATCCCCTAACCGCACCGCTCAACCCGACACGGGAGTTTTTTATTTCGGTTGAATTCCCAAACGGTATTGTGTATAATTAATTCCGCTTTATTTTTCATAAGGACAAATAGAACACAGGAAAAGAAGACTATGAAAAAAACGATGTATGAAAAAATATGGGAGACGCATCTCGTTCGCGCTTCCGCAGACGAGGTGCCGATTCTCTATATTGACACGCACCTCGTCCATGAAGTCACATCCCCACAAGCGTTTGAGGGGTTAAGGCTCAACAATAGGAAGGTGCGCCGCCCGGATCTAACGTTCGCCACGATGGATCACAACGTCCCGACCACGGACAGAGCGCTGCCCATCACCGATCTGATTGCCGCGAAGCAAATGGAAACACTGGCGGAAAACTGCAGTGAGTTCGACATTCCGCTTTATGACATCGATAGTCCTGAACAAGGTATCGTGCATGTCATCGGACCCGAACTCGGTATCACGTTGCCAGGCAAAACCATCGTCTGCGGTGACAGCCATACCTCAACACACGGCGCACTCGGCGCACTCGCTTTCGGCATCGGCACGAGCGAGATTGAGCATGTCCTCGCCACGCAATGTCTCCTGCAGCAGGAGTCGGAAACCTTTGAGATTCGGATTGATGGCACACTCCCCTACGGTGTGACGGCAAAAGACATTATTCTCGCTATCATCGGACATATCGGTATTGATGGTGGTAACGGTGCCGTCGTTGAATACACAGGTTCCGCTATCCGTGCCCTCAGCATTGAGGAACGGATGACCGTTTGCAATATGTCGATCGAGGCAGGGGCACGTGCAGGTATGATTGCTCCCGATGATACGACATACGAATACATCGCCGGTAAACGTTTCGCACCAAAAGGTGAAGCATTTGACGCTGCGGTTGAAGGATGGAAACAACTTCCCACTGACGAAGACGCGACCTACGATCGGACGTTGCAACTCGATGCTGCGGAAATCGCACCGCAGGTGACGTGGGGCACAAACCCGGGGATGGTGACCGATGTGACAGGACATGTGCCGGACCCCGCAGACATGGCAACAGTCGACGAAAAGACTGCTACCGAACACGCCTTAGCGTATATGGATCTCAAACCCGGCACACCCATCACAGATATTCCGGTGGATAGAGTGTTCATCGGTAGTTGCACCAACTCCCGTATCAGTGATTTACGCGCTGCCGCAGAAGTCGCGAAGGGTAGAAAAGTCGCGGACACTGTTAGCGCGATGGTCGTTCCGGGTTCACAGGCTGTCAAACGTCAGGCGGAGGCGGAAGGGCTTGACGAGATTTTTCGTGCCGCGGGTTTTGAGTGGCGTGAAGCCGGATGTAGTATGTGTCTCGGCATGAATCCTGATACGCTGCTGCCGGGTCAACGCTGCGCCAGCACATCAAACCGGAATTTTGAAGGCAGACAGGGCAAAGGCGGACGCACGCATCTTGTCAGCCCGCAGATGGCGGCTGCGACTGCGGTAACAGGTCGTTTCGTGGACATCCGACAGTTTCAATAGATTAAAAAATAAGGAAATAGAAAAAATGGATGCATTCAAAGAACACGTAGGACGTGTTGTTCCACTTGATCGAATTAATGTTGATACCGACCAAATTATCCCGAAGCAATTCCTGAAACGGATTGAACGGACCGGGTTCGGTGAATTTCTCTTTTACGATTGGCGTTACTTGGAGAATGGTGATCCGAACCCAGAGTTCGTGTTAAACCTCCCACGCTACGCGGGGGCAAGTATCCTCATTGCAGGCGTGAACTTCGGTTGTGGGAGCTCCCGCGAACACGCGCCGTGGGCACTCCAGCAGTACGGTTTCAAAGCGATTCTCGCGCCCTCATTTGCTGATATTTTTCGCAACAATTGCTACAAGAACGGTATTCTCCCGATAGCCTTGCCTGCGGATGTTATCACATCACTCAGTCAAGAAGCACGTGACACTGAAGGCTACCAACTGATGATAGACTTGGAGCAGCAATCGGTGATCTGCGCTGATGGCACCGCACATAACTTTGAAATCGGCGATTTTGAGAAATACTGCCTCCTGAACGGACTCGATGAAATCGGTTGGACCTTGCAGTATGAAGCCGATATTGCTGTGTATGAAAACCGATAGAACAATTCCATAGTCGAGATTTGTTGGATACCCTTTGGTCAGATGTGTTTTACCAACACCAAGAATCTGAAGAAACTGGAAATGCATGGGTTAACTGTAATTATACTTGCAGATTCTGTTGAATAAGAAGAATTAATGCGAACAAGGGGCAATTAACACAATGATGGTCTGACCGGGTTTCCTCCGTAAGGAATATCCGGTTTTGTTTATCTGTTGTCTTCTTAGCATAAAAGGAGCAAAATGCCTTACAAAGCCGTTGTATTTGATCTGTATGGTACACTGGTTGACAATTTCAGTAGTCAAGCGTACGACCAAGTTCAAGTTCAGATGGCAAAAGCCCTCGATATTCCATACCCAAAATTCCGGCGAGTCATGCTGGAAACAATCAATGATAAATCCGCAGGCGGCTATTATGCCGTTGAAGACAATATACTTGAGATATGTCGTCGCTTAAGTATTAAAGTGAACACACCCCAGATTGAGCAGGCTGCCACTCTACATTATGAATTTTCAGAGAGT
>JAJEIP010000104.1 GCA_022827885.1 Candidatus Poribacteria bacterium | reverse complement strand
TCGGCTTACTATGAAGGCGCGCCGTGGACCTGGGGCAAACTCAATGACCTGTTCAAGCACCTCTGGATACCTGTTATCGTCGTCGGAATTAACGGGACCGCGAGTTTGATGCGGATCATGCGGGGTAACCTGCTTGACGTTCTGGGACAGCCTTTCGTCCAAACAGCGAGAGCAAAGGGGCTTAAAGAGATCGTTGTGGTGAGTAAACATGCAGTGCGGATTGCGATCAATCCACTCATCAGCATTTTAGGGATGAGTCTACCCGGTATTCTCTCGGGTTCAGCGATTGTCTCAATCGTCTTGGGGTTGCCGACCGTCGGACCGATTCTTTTACGCAGTTTATTGAACGAGGACATCTATCTCGCGGGGACGTTGATTATGATGCTGAGCCTCCTTTTGGTTATCGGCAATCTACTCGCAGATATAGCCCTCGCGTGGGTAGATCCAAGGATTCGTTATGAATAATTTTTAATTTTACATTACGGGCTACACAGTTTGGATTAATATATGCAATCTACAATTGACACTGTAGAAGAAGTTAAAGATGCAGCCGAAGTAGGGCAACTGAGTTATCGCCAACTGATATGGCGCCGGTTTCGCAAGAATCAGATGGGGGTTATTGCGGGTGTCCTCTTGCTGGTCTTTTATATTCTCGCCATTGGCGCCGATTTCTTCGCACCCTACCACTACAACGATATCAACATGCGACTGCGCCATGTGCCGCCCCAACGTCTCCATTTTTCGGTCGAAGACGGGTTCTATGTGCACGGCTTAAAGTCTGTCCGTAATCCGGAAAGTCTTGAGTTGGAATTCACCAAAGACTTGGCTCGGCGTCACCCCGTTGAATTCTTCTTCAAGGATGCTGAAGGCAGACGGCACCTGTTCAGTTCCGCGGGTCCCATGTTCCTGTTAGGCACTGATCGGATGGGACGCGACCTGCTCTCGCGTATTATGTACGGGGCACGCGTCTCTATGACGCTCGGCTTGGTCGGTGTGTTTTTGAGTATCATTCTCGGTTCTATCCTCGGCACTATCTCTGGCTATTGGGGCGGATGGGTGGACAACCTCATCCAACGCGTTATTGAGGTCCTGTCGGCGTTCCCGGACATCCCGCTATGGATGGCACTCGGTGCCGCACTCCCGCCCGGTTGGTCGAGTATCCAAATCTATTTCGGTATCACCATTATTTTATCGATTATACGATGGGGCGGATTGGCACGGCAGGTCCGCGGTAAGGTCTTGGCATATCGGGAAAGCGATTTCGTGATGGCGGCACGTGCCGCGGGCGCGGGACATTGGCACATCATCACAAGGCACTTGTTACCCGGATGTTACAGTCATATCATCGTTATCGCTACACTCGCTATTCCCGGCATGATTCTCGGAGAGACTGCACTCAGTTTCTTAGGATTGGGCATCCGTCCACCGATGACGAGTTGGGGGGTCCTACTGGAGGAGGCGCAGCGTGTTACCGTTCTACTCCATTATCCGTGGCTCATTTTCCCAGCACTCCCAGTCCTGATTGTCGTAATTGCCTTTAACTTCTTAGGAGATGCCCTCCGCGATGCCGCAGATCCCTATTCAGATTAAAAGTAGCAGGCACACGCCGTGTGCCATCTCAATCCCCAGATCCGGTAGGTGCGGTTTTTAACCGCACCGGGCATCATCAGGTTGATGGAATTTCTATTGATAATGCTTTACCTTATATTTAGTTCCAGCAAGGGCAGGTGTGTAAGTTAATTACGTTCGGAGAAATAATATGTCAACAGACCTCGGATTCTTTGCAACAAACGTTTCATTCACAGACAAATCCGCAATCGTCACAGGTTCCAGTCGTGGTATCGGACGCGCAATCGCCATTGAGTTGGCACGCCAAGGTGCTGACGTGCTTATCAACTACAACCAGAATCGGGATGCCGCCGAATCCGTCCAGCAGGAAGTAGAGGCACTCGGCAGAAAAGCGGTTATTATTCAAGCCGACATCAGCGACCTTGAGGCACACGAAAAACTACTCGATACCGCGCACGATGCCTTCGGAAAGGTAGATATCCTCATCAACAACGCCGGTATCACCCGTATCGCTGACATTCTTGAGGAGACCCCGGAACAGTTCGATCTGATTGTTAACACCAATCTCAAGGCAACCCACTTTCTGACGCAGCGCGTCGCGAACTACATGGTGACGAACGAGATTCGCGGTTGTATTATCTATACGCTCTCGATTTCCGATATAATGGCGTCCGACAACCGAACCGCTTATTGTATCTCAAAAGCGGGATTAGAGATGAGCATGCGTGCCTTTGCGGGACGCTTAGCGGGACACGGTATTAAAGTGAACGGCATCGCTGCGGGTGTAATTGATACCGACCTCTCGCGCGTCCGTATACCCGATTATGAGGAAGCGGCGGAGAAAGGCTATATCTTCATGGTCCGCGCCGGTGCCCCTGAAGATGTCGCGCACGCCACGATTTCTGCGATGCGGCTCTACGATACCGGGGTCGTCCTCCCCGCCGCTGGTGGCGTGATGACACCGCTATTGAATCTCCGCTCCATGGCAGGATTAGATATGAACAAAGAGAAGTCGAATTAAGGAGACCGAAATGTCTGATTTTCCCGGTCGTCCAATGCGTCCGCATCGATGGCACGTAAGAAAGGGTGGATACATCACGAAATCCCAATTGCGCCATCGCGGCACAATACTGACCGAGGGTGAACTGATGGCGTTTGAGCAGGAGAGAGAACTGAAGACACCTGGGGTCATAACCTTCGACGACTTAAACCAACCCAGATTTTTCCACTTTGATTCGATCGTCGAGGCTGAGCGAGAAAAGATGCTTCTGAATATCCACGATCGCGCACTACGAGAAATTTATTGTGAGATTCACAGCATAAAGATGTCCAGCCACCCGGAGACACATTTTTCGAGAACCGAGTTGTTAGACCGCGGACACTGGACGGAAGAACGCATCAACATGTTCTTAGAACCGGAGTCGTTTTCCACATCTCTTCTTAACGTTCGTATCGAATATGTGATCTATGCTAAGACGGCCGTCCGCAAAGTGGAAAGATCCGAAGAATATAAAGCTTTATGGCAGGGAGAAAAAGAAAAGCGAGCCGCGAGACGCAAAGAAATCCGTGAGAAAGTGAAAATCACGCAATCACGCCTGATCTCCGAACGTGGCTGGACAAAAGGGTTAATAAGCGACCTGCTGGGCGAACCTGATCTGCTCGTAGACAATCCACATTACAAAACGGCGCCACAAATGCGGTTATATTTCCTCGATCGTGTCAAAGAAATCGAAGAAACAAGCCCGATTTTTGCGAAGCGCCGCAAAAATCGGCTTAAAAAACGGCTTGTCAAAAGTCCTTTGATGTCTAATAAAATCCCGAAACTTTAGGTCGGGGATGCCAGACCTGTTTCTGAATTCCACACGTGCTGCTGTATGACACTGTAGAGGTTCCTCGGACTTTAGAGCGAGGTCTATCACTATGGGGACTTGTACGCACGGATTACATAATCCCAAGGTCCCGTAGGATCGACTTTTTGATTTTGCAGACCATCGTATACGCTGGATCGAAGACGTTACCCATATCGTATTCTACTGCTTGTCCTAACAAGGTGTGTGCGGCACGTTTCTCCAAACCGAGTTCATCCAACCACCGGAGCAGTTCCGTCGTTGCGTGTTGCACTGCTTGATCCAACGGACGCGCATTCCCCGCCGCCAGAATATAATCGTTGTTTTCCGCACGGGGCCAGTTGATGCTTTTTCCCTTGAGCACTTCAACCGTGAACTGGACATCAAAAGAGATTTCGATGCCGGTCCCGACGATTTCACCATCACCTTGCACGGCGTGTCCATCCCCAAGAAAAAAGAGCGCGCCGGGAACGAACACCGGAAAATAAACAGTAACACCCTCCTGAAAACCGCGATAGTCCATGTTGCCGCCGTGTGTAGAAGAGGTCGCCGTCGAAATCGCTTGTCCGCGCGGCGGCGCAACGCCGAAACACCCGACCATCGGTTCAAGTGGGAGCGTGAGTTTACCCAACTGTGTCTCTGGTGTCGTTAACGTCGCCGTCCATTTTTCCACATCCACATGCCACTCCGCGAGACCCCGACCGCCTTCCGGCATCTCTGACGCTACATAATTGGGATCAAGGACATTCGGAGCAACAGTCATAGCCGTCCGTCCGATGGGACGATTCGGGAGGATCCGATCGAAATGGACTGCTAAGGTATCCCCCGGTTCCGCCGATTCAATATAAAAGGGACCTGTTTGGGGGTTGCCGCCTTCGGTTACCTGTGTATCGTTGGCATCATAGCCGGCGTTATCCACGGTGGTTGTGAAAACGGTATCCCCGCTCTCAATGTGAAGCACCGGTTCGTGTGCACCAATTGCTGTATAATAGACCGTCGGTTCAAAGTGATGTGTCGCCATATTTTAAATTTTCCTTTTTCACGGGTCCGCTCCGCCAGGGGTTGGGGGGCGCGTCAGATCTGAAGATCCTCAAGGCTGTTTGCTGTCATCACCTGATCGAAGAGTGTATCGAGGGCTGAAATGCTGTCGAGAGCGGTGATCCGCTGGAGGATCGGCTCCGGGACGTTGTGAAATTGGGAATGTAGCAACCGCAGGACGGCGTCCCGTTTGCCTTCGAGGATGCCCTCGGCTTTGCCTTGTTCTATACCTTGTTCTATACCTTGTTCTATCAGTGCTTCAGCAGCAGTCTGTGCCATGATGGTTACCTCCCTTTCATCTCGACTCTTGGCTTTGACGATGTCTACAAACGCATCCCGCTCAGTCTCGGAACGGCGATGGAAAATCAAAAGGATTAAATAGTTGAGTGCCTCTCGCAACTGCACATCTTGTGTCCCTCCCAAACGACTGATCTCAGAAACCGCCGCTGCTAAGGCTTCACGGAAGGCGGGTTCATCGGCATGCTCCTCTTGAAGCACCCGCAGCACCCAACCGAAAGGATGTCCCGACTCCGTCAGCGTCTCCCCAGCCAGACGTTTTACGTCTAAAAACAACGTCTCAAATGTAGGGACAAACCGCTCCAGGACCTGTGGGACCTTGAAAATCTCTGTCAAGGGCATCGGCGCACGCCACCGCTCCGAACCCGTGTAAAAAACGATCGGTAAGATCGGAGACCACTCTTGTTCACCCGCGGACCGAGAGCCCAACTGCCGATATTCCGATTCCCAGATACGCCCCATGTAAATCAACAGGCGCAGCCGCATCAACGCCTCCGAACTCAATTGATGCTCTATCAGAATACAGATATGCACCGCCTCATCCGATGTCGATGCCTGAAATGGAACACGCAACAATACATCCGCCTCCCGCTGGCGCAACGCCGCCGACAGAAAACTTCGGTTCTGCTGAACACCGCTCTCGAAATCCAGAAACCCTACCAACTCCGGCGCGAGAAGTGCTACTGAATATCTAACATAGTCAGGATCCTGCAGCAACCGCCGCATACTCCGATCCGGAAAGTGGTACACCAGATTCGCTGAGACATCGGAAGTTTTTGATGTAGACATACACACCTACATTTCTCATTCCATCGGGGCAGGATGAAGACCTTATTAAGAGTGTAACACCGATAGAAGAAAAAATCAATGCAATTATAGTGAATGGGCAGGGCTATTTAGTTTTCCGCGAAAAAGGTCGGAAGTCCCCCTGATAAGGGGGATTGAGGGGTTTCTTTAGACAAAAACCCTAAAACTGAATGATCCTGAGTGAATGGGCAGGGTCATTCAGTTTTAAGAAATTATCAGATTTTACGATCTTTTTGGACGATCCGGTGCGGTTGGAAACCGCACCTACCGGGCCTCGTCTTCACCATTGAATATCATCAAGTGCCTCTGCCGTCATAACTTCTTCAAAGAGCGCATCGAGTTGTGCGATGTGGCGTAGTTGCGAAATGTGGGTAGCGATGGGTTGCGGAACACTGCCAAATCGGTGCGATAGGAGTTTGAGAACAGCCTCACGCTTGGCGTGTGTTGCCCCTTGTTCGATACCTTGTTCGATACCTTGTTCGATACCGCGTTGCATGACGCGTTCGTAAAAAGGAGATTCTTGCATGATAGCCTCCGATATAGGATTCTGAAAAAGTTCCGGGGGATGGACTAAACTCCCGAAAAGCGAGAGCGCAAATAACAGGGTACCCCGGGTCTCTTTATCTACCGATGCTTGCTGCGTCGTCTGTACACATTTCTCAACCCAGGCTTCAGGGGTCATGTCCGCAGGCGGTTTCATCAACGCTGCGAAAGGCAGCAACCCAAGCGCATCGGGATCCAAAAACGCCTCGCCTTCTAATTCATACACCCGGATGACATTATACTTGAACCAACCCCCACCCCGCTCCGGGTTGCCATACTCGTAGATACCGGAGTCCCTGCGTCCAGCAGGTGGACGGAAATACAATACCGTCGAATAGACGTTCTTTTGATGCTCGAGGGCAAGGAAACTCGAATACGCCAGCATCCGTAGCGGCATCGGTCGATGCGTAGGATCGTCGGTTTGTGCTTCTATATGGAGAATCGCTGCCTCATCGGGCAACCGGATATGAAACGTCATATCGCTGTGATGCATCCGAACGGTTGCCTGATCGGTGCTGAGGGGATCCCCGACTTCAACCTCGGACGTATTCAAGGCTAATGCTGCCAACGCATACGGAAACGCCCCCGTAATATGCTTAAACACTTCATCGTAATATGGCATAGGAGTATTATACTGTTATTTCCTGTTGAAGGTCAACGTTTTTTTCGAGAGTTTTCAGGAACCAAGCCTGGTGGGTATAGCCGTTCAACCTTGGGGAGATACGCAGAAATACTCAAGCAAAACACCTATGAAAGACAGCAGTGTGTAACAGTTGGGGTGGCACATGCTAAGAAGAGATAAAGGACGAAAACGTTACGCAGCCAAGAAATGGAGGGAGCTTCTGAACCGCACAAAACATACCTTTTGTTACATTGGGGAGGGGAGCGGTAGGATTTTAAGACACCCGTAACCGCCAGAAATGTCGTCAGCGGGGTATATACCTTAATATATACAGGACTTACGCAATTTTGACTGTAGAACACGTTACGAGATGGAGAGCCAGAAAAACATAGACGCTCTGGTGGCACAACCTAACAGGTTATGCTACAAAAGAGCAGCCCGCGTAAGTTCTATTATATAGGACTTACGCATTTCCTCTTAAAGTCCCCCTGATAAGGGGCGGGGAATGCCATAAGGCATTCATACCGTTGATTCTTTAGGGGGTTAAATCACTGGAATCAGGACTTTTCTGCGGAAACATATTGCTTTTTCATGCTATTTGCGTAAGTCCTGTTATATTTAAATCTCTGCGATTTTTTGGTGAATCATGCATTTTTTGGCAAAATAGTGCATTTTTTGAAAATTAATTTGACAAAATGCGTTAAATAGTGTATAATTGATAGCATAAAGGGTTGAAACGCGAGATTTTTACAAAATATTGTTTAAATTTTGCAATTTTTGGTTAATTATAAAAATTTTCGCAAAAAATACATTTTTTTGTATTTTAATTTGACAAAATGCGTTAATTGATGTATAATTGATAGCGTAAAGGGTTGAAACGCGAGATTTTTACAAAATTACGTAAGGAATGCACGATGCGTCGCTTAAACACCAAGACGATTTTGACTGCATGTGAAATGTCCTTCAACGGGAAAACAGATCTTGAGATAGCGTCTGATTTAGGAACGTCTGTTTCAGCGGTCTCCCGGTGGCGGAAGCATGAGATATGGCAAGAGTTTGAAGCAGAGCTCATATCGGTACATAAGCAGTCATTGTTAGAAGCGCATCGGTCAACAACCCTTGAAAAAAGCACTCCTGAAGGGGTGCGAACCTTACAAAAGGTATGAAAGGTTAAGTTCAAAATTAGAAGAATGGGTTTATCAATCCCTGGATCCGTTCTTATTTTTAGTTTAGATAGTTAGATTTATTGTTTTTAGGAGGAAAACGAATGTTGTCAAATAAATTGACATTTTCCTTAATAATCAGTTTCGTTACGTCGATCGCCTTTGGGCTTATCTGTTTCGCACCACCCGCGATGGCAGATGGCGGTGGTCACGAATTTGGTGTCTCAATCACGGCAGCAGAAACGATGATTGATGTTTCGTCTGACCCCGGTATGCAGATTGCCTCTGGTCGGGATCGGAGCACAACGCGTCAGCTTGTAGAAAATGCGGACAGAGCGGCAACACTGATAACGCTGTTAATCACGACTAACGAAATCGTGAACCTTGGAGATCCAGATGCCGGCGTGGCAGAGGCTGACTTGACAGGTCGTAGTGCGGCAGAGATTGCGGCAGCGATCGATGAGAGGGCCGCTCAAGTCCTTGATGACAGTGATATCATAATTGATGCCTACGATGCAGAAGGGCGTTCACTCGGTATCCTTCCGTTGAAGGAGACTCTCGGCGTAGTTGTGATTTCGCACCGCGATCCTAACAATCCGGGTAGAGAGTTTCTCGTCCAGATAGACGAAAGCAAGTTAACGGCTGCGTATACGGCGATAAGAGGTGGCGGTACTCAGCTCGAAATTCATACCCTGCTCTTCTCAATAGAACCAGGCAAGATGAAGCAGTCGGATATAGCCCACGTTACAGCCGTTAGAAACGGCGATCATGGTCATTTCCACTACAACGCTCGCGTCAAAGTCTACAGAGTCGACCTTGTTGACGATGACGAAGGACTGGCCGCGTACAACCTCGGTGTCGGTGCCACAGCAGCTGGGGAAGGCGTTCCAGGTGTGGTTGCGATTCAATCGCTTCGCGAGCGGAGAGGTTTCATAGAAACCGGTTCCTTCCAGGTCCGGGTCATCCTCACCGAAGAGCCGGCAGGCGGTCTTACCCCGGCTCTGATTAATGTCAGGAACGGGACAGCAACAGCCGTCACAAAAGGTGCGACGCTTAAGGGGGCGCATGCTGCGGTTGCTGAGATTCCTGCTACGGCTACGACGGCTGGTCAGGTTGCTCGTCCGGCACAAATGGGTGAAGTGGGGATGGGTATCGTTAGCTACACCCCAATGGATCCTACTGCTGCGGTAACAGAACCTCCAGCTGACGGGACTAATACTGGTTCTTATCCTGCCGCCACGGGTCGTGACAACAAGTACCATCAATATTTCGTAACAATTCAACCGAATCCTGGTTTATCGGGTGCTGATGTCGTTATCTCGGTGAACCAATTCTCGGATAAAGTGATACCGGCACCGAACATGTATGTCCCTTTGTCATATCAGCAAATCGTGGCAACGACCCTGACACCCGCGCAAGCAACGATCAGGGATTCAAGAGTTGCGAACGAGACGCTCACGGTGACAGCGACGACGACAGCCACCGCGGATATCTTCAAACCGAGTGCCGATGCCAGACTTCCGCATGAGATATTCATTGGTGAGAAGTTGGTCATCCCCGCAAAGGGTTACCTTGTGCTCGCAAGTGGGTCTTACGCACAATCTGGTATTCGCAAAGCCGATGCGGCAATCGCAGATAAGAAGGATCCCGGTGAGGATCTCTATAACAGTGTAGAGAATTTTAACCCACCCTATCCTGGCGACGATCTGGCGAACCTCTTCCGAAATGGTGGAACCATCCAGTTGTCATACCAAGATATCCCAGGGAATACAGCGGCAGCAGATGCGGCTACCGGCTATGCGGGTGCTTCAAGTGCCACGATTGCTGCGGGGGATGTAGTCATCAACGAAATCATGTGGGGATACGATCGCGGTCTTGATAATCGCGCATACACAGAAGGTCAATGGATTGAACTCCACAATACGACAGATGCGGCTATCTCTCTTGATAAACAGGAATGGATACTCTCCTACGGTTCGACAACTTCCTTTGCGAATGGCATTGTGGTTGACAAAGTGAGCAACGATCCAGCGAGTGCCTACTGGGCAGCACCCGGACAAAGCGGTGTATCCAGTGCCGATCCCGTGGTCAAACAGGCGGTTGCTGTTGAGGCGCAAGGCACTAAGGAAGATATTCAGATTATTCCGAGAGAGCTTGAGGATGTCATCTCAATGAGCCGTATAGCGGGATCAACTGATGGCACGGCTGCAGCAAGTTGGGCACCCTCTCAACTTCCAGCTGCGAACTTCACTTCAGCGGGTCGGATCGGAACACCGGGTGCTGCGAATGTATACGATACCTCCGCACAAGACGCGGCCAAAGCTGCTGCAGATGCCAAGGCTGCTGCAGATGCTAAAGCTGCTGCAGATGCGGCTGCCGCCTCCAAGGCACCTGCTGCGACAGCGGCTGATCTGAGGATTACCGAAATTATGGTCGCCAGCAGCGCCGGTCGCCTCCCACAGTGGATTGAGATTACCAACACTGCCGTGGGTGCAGTCAGCCTTGATGGCTGGATGGTCGGTATTGATAACGAAGCTGGCGATGCAGACGTTGTTTCGGCATCGCTGAGCATCAAACTCGACGGTGTGACGCTGGATGCCGGTCAGTCGGCACTCGTCGTCTCGAAAACATCAAATCGGAATTCCGGTGTTGCGGCACGCTCTAAAGGTGACGATAACGCAGGTGCTCTTGATTCGAATCGCATTGTGGATGCCTCGACCCAGATAAAACCCGCGTCGATGACCTATTCAATGCTCAGCGAGATGTCTTTCCGCGTCTCCCTTGAGCCACCCTTGCCTCTCGCAGGTGGGGTCACTGTCCGTGGCGATGTTGTTGGAAACCTCGGCGGTGGATGGGAACTCCCGATGTCCGAAGATGGACGTAGCTCGATTATCCGTCGTGAGATGGGTGATGCGGGTGAAATCATGGGGACCGACGCAGCCGGATGGGCTCTCGCCTCCGATACAAGCCTCATCGGTGCCTACGTAGAAACCTACTACGGTGATAAAGATGATGAGGGAACACCTGGCTATGATGCTGGTGGTGCACTGCCTGTCGAATTGTCGAAGTTCTCCGCCGCACGCGACAGAGTTTCCGGTCAAGTGGTAATCACCTGGGAAACCCAGTCTGAGTTGAATAACGCCGGATTCTACATCAAACGGGCACAGCAACGCACAAGTCAATTCGTGGCTGTAAACCCGACAATGATTCCCGGCGCAGGCACAACTTCTGAAAAGCAGACGTATACTTACACCGATACGACTGCTCAACCAAACATTGTTTACTATTACCAGATCGAAGACGTATCATTAGACGGACAACGCCAGACCCTGACACGTGCGCACCGTCTCAGAGGGCACATCGGTGCCGCTGGTAAAGCAACAACAACTTGGGGCGAAATCAAATCGTCTCATCAGTAATAACGAGGTGTTTCAGGGATAAATCTGTTTGAACTAACCTAAACTAACCAGCAAGGCGGTGGGGGGAACTTCATCGCCTTGTTTGTTTAAACTAACCCAAGTTGCTACGAACACGATTTCGAGTGTGT
>JAJEIP010000076.1 GCA_022827885.1 Candidatus Poribacteria bacterium | reverse complement strand
AGAGGTTTTTGACAAACTCGTAAGTCCAATCTACGGTCCGATACCCGCAGTTGCCATAAAAGAGAAACGCTCGGTGGTTATCCCAGGCAGTACTGATCGCTGCGTGCCGGTATCCGATTTTTTTCATCTCTTGCAGCGCGTATTGGAGCAGGTAACGCCCTAAACCTTGCCCCTGAAAATCGTCCTCAATACCGAGCCAAACGGTATGCAGCCAAGTTTGCGCGTCGGCGTGGCTTGAGAACTCACCCCCGCAGATGGATTCACAGATGCCAACCTGTTCACCGTTTTGGTGGGCAAGCACAGTGCAGTTCGGAAACTCTCCGCGTCCGTCTTGCCACTCGATAGAAAGCGTTACCGGTAGACCCGAGGGGACGGGTGTAACGGAATAATCTTCCCAATCCAAAAAGACCTCGCCTTCAGAACGATGGTATCCGTTGAATCCGAGGAGCCCTTGAACCTGATCCAGCGCGTCCGATAGATAGGCGTGTGCAAAATGATAAAAGCGGTATCGGCAATCTTGTGGGTAAGCGAAAATTCGGGAAACGTTAAACGTTTTCAGATGTGCCTCCGCCTCTTCAAGCACGGCTTGCCCAACGCGTCGGGCACCGCGTTCATAGCCCATAAACCGAATAACGCCTATGTCCTCCTCTCTATTCTCTCCAACTTGACCGATACCGACGTGAATAAACGCCTGCACAGTCCCGTTCACCACTGCAACAAAGGCAGTTTCGGAGTCGAGTCCCCCCTCCTTCTTATCGGCTTTACCGGTGGTAACCCCGCGTATCGCCGCAGCAAATTCTTCCTCCTTTACGGGATAGCACTTCGGCACGTTGGCGGTCATACGGTTGTAAAATTGGGTTAAAGATGCTTGCATATCGGGTGCATATTGAAGAATCTCCATCCATTCCTCCTAACGTTTCTCGACTCGGAAACTGGCATCCAATGCTTTCTCAACCCGGACCTGCGATTCTTCAAGGTGCGCAAAACTGTAATCGTCAAGAGTCCCTCTGGCATTTTGAATCACACGCTGTATCTTACTCCTGATCTGTCCGAGGTGGAGACGTGCGAGCGACCTCGCATCTTCAGGTGTGCCGCTGTCGGCTTCCAATACCAGTTTGATGAGTTGCTTCAGGTGTTCACGCTGCAAACCCCGGCGGAAACTGGAGATGAACGCATCCGAGTTCGACCACTGCTTCGCACCCGCATCCCTGCCGAGTTCGACCCACACGGCATCCGTAATGCCTGAAAAGAGTTCCGGCAGTGTGAAAGCGTCTCCGCCTTTAGGGAACTTAAGTTCAGCGTCCTGAACGCGAGAGAGCACCGAGGGATAAAGCATTCGTTCCAAGATGAGGCTCTGATTTCGGAGAATAACATCATGCACCGGATAATCGAAACGTGTAGAGGTCCAACTGTCTCCTCCCCAATCACTCCAACGCGTAATTGCCAAGCTATTGAGTAATTCGGGCGAGAAACTGAAGGCTTTATCCGAGAGGGCATATTCCTTGATGAATTGGAGTGCCTCGCGTTGTTTCGCCGCTGGCACAGGCACGAAGGGGAGACGTCCATTCTCATCACCACGATGATCGCGATGGTGATATTGTCCACCAATATATCGACTTGCCAGGTACATTGTGAAACCGTGTTCATACAGCAGACTCCCGAATGCTCGCCTCACACGCTGATAGCCCATCCCTTCTTTTGTAACTTTATCGGCAATCTTATCCCAGAGTCCCACAACGACCTCGCGTCGTTGCCTGGCAAACGCAAGCGGATCATCACCGAGGTCCCACCGATTTACCAACGGATCGAGGTCCCTGAAGCGATATCCATACGCATCCTCATCTGTACCGTAAGTGAGATCTGATGATGCAACACGGGAAGCGATCTCACCCAACGCTTTCAATTCACCTTTGGGTTTGCTGGCATCAACAGGTTTATAGGCGTATTCGACCACCCAATAGTCCCAGGGTCCGATTGTCTTCGTATAGTAATCTCCCTGTTCCTGACCTTCAGGTGCGATATTCACAGCATCGTACTCCATAACGGAGCCGATAAGTGCTTCACCCTTCTTTTTGTTCAGATCGTCAAGGGAGAATATCGTACTCGCTTTAAAGTTGTGGCGGAATCCCAACGTATGTCCGACTTCGTGCATCGTTAAAGTCTTGAGTGCCTCCCCAATGAATTCCTCTGGGAGTTCACCGTCTTCGTCAACCAAATCCCGTGCCTGCAGGACGCTCGCCATGAATCCCATCTGCCGTGCCAAGCCGGATGCGATCTGACAGTGGAAGCGTGAAGAGTGGTCCATCGGGTGGTCGCGTTCATGCGCCACTTCATCAAAGAACGTCATATACTCTCGTTGCCAGTACCGGATCCAACTCTCACCGATAAGGATATCGGCATCCAAGATCTGGCCTGTCAACGGGTTCACGCGAGAGGGACCGATCGCGAACCCTGCGCCAACCATCCAACGAATCGTATTGTATCGCGCATCTTCAGGGTCCCAGTCCTCATGGTCCTGCTGAATTCGTGCTTCAATCGCATCGGCAAAGCCTATTTTTTCAAACGCCTTGTTCCATTCCAGAATCCCTTGTCGGACATAGGGACGGTAGCGATGCGGCACGGTTTTTTCGATGTAGAAGATGATCGGTTCTTTCGGTGGTGAAAGTTTCGCTTCCTTGTCCGCTTTCTCCAAATGCCAGCGGTTAACATACCGGATAAAAGGGGCATCGCTGGTTTTAGACGAATAGTCTTTGACCGCTGTCATAAAATGTCCGAGGCGGTCATCCGCCAATCGGGGACGATAATTGTTTTCTGGAAGTCCAGCGAGACTATAGTGCAGGGTCAACTGGATACCCCGACTGTCCGGAATGGTACTCATATTCGTTTGGGAACTGTAGACAGCATTGACTTTCAACTCAACGTTCTTCGGGAATGCCTTGACTGCTCCCCACGTGCTGCGTGTTTTGTCGAAGCGGGCATCAGATGCAATACGGCGTGCCAAAGGCGGTAAGTCGGATATGAAAACCGGAGAGATGTTCACCAGCACGCTCTTCCGTTGCGGATGGATGCTTTCAATCTTGAGGGAGAACAGCACGGAATCGTTATGCCCCAAATCAACCGCTTCTGCAATCGGTGTCCCTTTCTCCGCACGGAAACGCACATTTTTTCGCACGAGATGCACTTTGTCGCCAACGCGGCGCCAGACGAGCATCCACTCTTCCAGCGTCATCCCTGAAAGTAGGAATCCTTGCCCGAGACCGCGTGCAACGCTAATCATGCACAAAAAAGGCTTGTCCAGTTGGGAGGGTTGAATTTCGCAATAGAGGTTCTCTTTTTTCTGGTATAGTTTGAAAAAGCCTTCATAACTTTTGCTGTCTTCGGTAACCTTTGAAAAATCTTCAAACTCTTTTTTCTTTTTTGCGGGCGCTTGCTGTGTCGTCGGTGTTGCGGTTTGTGGCGCTTCCTGCGCAACTGTTGGAAGGCAACAGACGCTTACTAAGATCAAACAGATCCAAAAAGTCAATCGGTATCGCATTATCTTTTCTCCTTATTCATTACTACATAGACACATACGCGTCAGTGCTATCAGTGTGAGAGGTTTAGTTGTCTTTAGAAGTTCCATCAGTCACTTGCGATGCCAGTCAGTTTCTGCCATCGGTTTACCGTTCGAAGAGGGATAGAAGGGCATTGGAGCAGATATGATTTTTTTCTGCATGGTGCTACCTCCCAAAAAGATGCTCAAATTGCCAAGCCTTTCGTCGTTAAGGATAACACAGAAGGTGTGAAATGTCAACTTTCAATACCTTCTTGCTACTTCCACTTTACTGATAGTGAATCCGACGACTACCATCGAATGAGAATCTGGGCCAGTCGCGTTCCCAGTTTTCGGAGGCGTAAGGGATATAATGGCACGCCAACGCATGTCTACGGGTTCCCGGCTTTAAAATCTCCGCGCCCCCGTGGATTAACTTTCCATCAAATAGGACTACATCCCCAGCGTTCACCATCACCTGAACGGCGTCGGTTCCGTTTTCGTCGAAAACCTGTTTGACGGCTGGAAAATAACGGTTGTGCTGTTGTAACTCGTAGGTCTCCTCCGGTAGCAAGGTCATCGGCACATCACTTTTTGTAATCAACCGACCCCGATTTGAACCCGGCTGGACTATTAGCGGTCCATTGTTTTCATCGACACGTACCATCGCAATCCATGCAGACATACAATCGGGTAGATAATACTGGTCTTGATGCAACGGATGCTCGGATCCTTCATAAAAATGCATCGTTTGGATGCCTTCCGGTTCGCCGCCAAAACAGTCCGCGAGCGGTTTATGTAAACGGGAATTGATCAGCAGATTCAATACGACGGGATCGTAAAGATGCTGATTAAAGGTTCGGGCACCGTATTTATCCTGTTGAAAAAATCCTTCAAGGTGCTTACGTCCTGCGTGAAGGTCCTCCATGTGTTTAACAAAACGCTGACATTCTTCTTGCGAGAAAACACTCTCAAGAACGAGATACCCATTCTCCTGATAAAACGTTTTTTGCGCCGGTGTCAAACCTGTCTTTTCGGATGCCATTTTTCCTCCTTAAGAAGTCTCAGATTTCTTTGCCGCTCTTCTTTTTATTTTATCACAATCGTTGGTGACAATGTAGTTAAATTCTGAAATATGTCTTGACGGATTGCACGCGCCGTGCTATCCTATCCCAATCAACATTTTTACGAGGAGGACAACCTTTTCTCTCCACCATAAGTTTCGTCAGGCCCTATCGGGCTGTGGAGAGTCTCGGTTACCATATTTTTATGCAAGTTGCAGCAATGTTTGGTGAGGGTAAGGGAGGCGTGGTAGATAAACCCGACCCCCGGGCAGCAGGAGATGTCGTCGTTGTTAAGATTCACGCCGTCCCAATGTGCACAGAGTATAAAGGATTCACATCCGGAGGCACGGGTGAACGCTTTGGACACGAAGCCGCTGGAGAAGTCGTCGAAGTCGCGCAAACCGGTCGTGTCAAGGTAGGGGACCGCGTGGTGGTGCAGCCACAGAACTCCTGTGGGAAGTGCCAGATGTGCGCGATTGGTGAGCACATCCACTGCACCGGAGGACGGAACATTCAGGAGATTATCGGTACGGAACCCGCCTCAGCGACTTACGCCCAGTATATGCACAAAATGGAAGATCTGCTGTCTCCAATTCCAGACGGTGTGAGCTACGCACACGCAGGAATGGCGTGCTGTGGATTGGGACCGACATTCGGTGCCATGGAGCAGATGCAGGTCAATTCATTAGATACAGTCATGGTGACTGGATTGGGTCCCGTCGGACTTGGCGGGATTGTGAATGCCCGGTACCGCGGGGCGCGTGTCATCGGTGTTGAAAGCCACCCGTATCGCGCCGCACTCGCGAAAAAATTAGGCGCAGACGTTGTCTTCAATCCGATGGATGAAGATATCCTCGATCAGATCCAAGACTTTACGGACGGCGTCGGTGTTGACAAAGCAGTCGACTGCTCAGGCGCGTCTGCGGCACACCGGTTGATGGTCGATGCCGCTCGAAGGAAAGGACAGGTCACGTTCGTTGGAGAAGGTGGTGATTTTCCGCTTGGTGCGAGCCGAGATATGATTCGGAAAGGTCTCGTGCTACGTGGGAATTGGCACTACAACCTCGGGGTCTATCCAAGATTGATGCAGGTCATCCAGGATTCAGCCGAACAGATAGATACGTTTATCACTCACACATTCCCGATGCGTGACGTTCAGGAAGCGTGGGAATTGCAAGCGACAGGTGAATGTGGTAAGGTTGTGCTGGATCCCTGGGCATAACTTACTTTTAAATGTTCCCTACGGGTAAGGATCAGGATTTATCCCTCAACGCGTCTTTCAGACGGTTGCGTCTTGGAGGCGACGGAGTTTAAGGACGAAAGACGCTTCATTGAGTTCCACCATATCATAAGAGATCGCTTCCCCTTGAGAAACATCGCTTTTGAGTTTGACATCATACGCCAAACCGAGGGGAAGTAGATTCTCAGCGTGTGCAATCTCCGCCTTTTCAATGAGCCCGTTGACGGTATACCCACCACTGCCATCAAGGGTTTCCCCGGCTTTCAAATTGCGTTTGGCAACCGTGATAACATCCGCAACGGGTGTCGGCAACGGCGTGCCTGTCGGTTGCCCATAGAGCGCAGCCTTCGCAATCGAAATTGGTGCTTCAACAGCCACAAGGTGATACGGACGATAGAGTAGATAGTTCTTCCCGTTCCCACCCGGATGCAGATTATAACCCGCGAGATCCTCCTGTGTGAATGGATGATCGGTCCGAATGACAACGAACACTCCCATCCGAAGTGGGTCAGCGAGCATAGTCCTGCCATCGGTCGCAACACTGTTTGCGAGTTCCACGACCCCGTGTCGGTTTAGAATACCGCCCTCCTCTTGAAGGCTGAAGACCTTGGCAATGTCCTCAATATTCACTGAAGGTTCGTGCATACCGCGGACATCCGGTGGGAGTCCTACCATATTTGCCAGCGAGGTCATTTCAATCTGCGCTTTCGATCCATCTCGAAATGAATTGAACATCTTGAAGTTAATCGTGCGCCGCTCAATCTGTTCTTGACTAAACCCGAATCTCTGAGGGACGGTCTCTGGTATCCCGACCCGATCATCGTCATAGAACACCGTGCCGCGTCCGGCAGCCACGATTTCAAAACCGAGTGTTTTTGACCATTCAACGATGTTCATCGTCACACCGGGTTGGTCCCCATCGACGAGCGTATAAACAACCCCCGCGGTATCCGCCAAGCGTCTCAGAAATGGACCGACCGTCACATCGGTTTCGACGTTAACCATCACCAGATGCTTCCGATGCATCAAGGTATGATACGCCATCCGGGCACCGACTTCAGGGATACCGGTGGCTTCCACGACGACATCAATCAGATCCGACTGAATAATGTGCAGTCCATCTTCAGTGATTGCACGTTTACCGCTGCGGATCGCATCGTTTAGCGCGTCAACGTTTCCGACCTGTTGAATCGCGTCGGACGGGACATTGCTGACTTCATACGCGCCTTTCGCGTGCCCTACGTCTATATCGGCAATTGCACTTACTACCATACCCTGCATCTGCGATAGTTGCGCCACCAGCCCAGCTCCGAATTTTCCGGCTCCGATGATACCGACACGGATCGGATTATTTTCCGATGCCCGCTTCGCAAGTTGTGTGCTGAACATCAAGACTCCTCTAATTTGAAATTCCGTTGAACACGTTTCTCATATTCTGCGCGTGTCATCTCAAAGTCCACCGTTTTTCCGTCATCCACTTCTCGTGAAACGGTGAATCCCAGTGCCTGCCACAACGCTTTTGAACGGGCATTGTCCACGTCGACATCCATCGGACAGAACCGATCAATCCCTAATTTCTCAAATGCGTGCGCGACTAAGCATCGCACGACCTCTTTTCCGTAGCCTTTCCCCCACAAGGTTTTGTCCCAAATCCCGATGGGGAGGCGCATGACTTTCTCACCCTCAATTTCCCCCCGCTCCAAGTTCATCCATTGTAAACAGACCTCACCGATAGTGCGTCCGCTTGCCTTCTCGACGATTGCGAACAAAAAACCGTCTTTCGCCATCGCTGTGCCCGCGGCTTTGAGATAGTCTCTCGTTATGGGTTCATCCGGTGGCTCCCCTTCCATCGCTTGTAGGAAATCAGGGTCGTTGTAAAAAGGGACCGCAATATCAAAATCGGCATCTTTAAAGGGACGAAGTCTGAGCCGTTTCGTTTCCAAGTGAATACTGTGGCCCGCAAAGTTACCGGGTTGTAGCATATCTAAAACGCTCCTTATCCATTGTTAGAGAATCTCTGTAATCCATTCACCGTCATGTGCGGGGTTATAGATGAGTCCCTCTTTTATATCAAGGCAGAGATCGAGATGTTCCAATACCATGTGTCCGACAAGGACAGGCGATCCCTCAGGCAGATCGGTAACCTGTATTGACCTTGTTCGTCCCAATATCGTAAATTGGACTTCTGAATAAAGAATGCGCTCGGTGATGCCAGTGGCAGTACGGCCCCGTGTCATTTCAATGGGCGTGAGACCGAGCTGCTCAATGAGAGGTGTTGGCAGACAGAGGCTTGTTGCACCGGTATCAACGAGGGCATCCGTGATGGTAAGCCGCCGCACGTCTTCCGGATTCATAACGCCGAGTTTTACGGCTACTAAGTCATATTGATTTTCGAGTTCAATGTGTGTCGTGTGTCTCATTTCTGTTCCCTTTCTGTTGAATTCCGAAATTGTGTGTCGCATTATCCCCGACAATTATAGCAGATTTGATAAGAAATATCAAAACGCAGTCTGATTTCGCGGAGAGATCACACCTACACACACTATAAACTGAACAGATAGGTAAATTTACTCAAGACTGTCCATTCGTGATCTTGTAAGCCTTGCGATGCCTTCCACGCCTGATCGAACACGAAGTAAAAATCGCTACCGGGTCGGTAGATGTAATTGAGCAGAAAATTCGCACTTGCCCGCTCTGCAGTGTCGTTCCACTGGGCGTATAATTTGGTAAAGAAACGCGTATTCAACGCATAACTGATACGTGTGCCGACAACGTTTGTCGTAAACAGATCGGTTTCGGGTAGGTTAATCCAGTTGCGTTGGTATCGCATTTCAATCGCGAGCTGATAGGTCATCCGCCATTGACTATCGATGCTGACGCTCACACGATCACCGTGAAAGTAATCCCCATAATCCACCTGGCAAAATGAGGCAAACGGACGACTGGTCTCGGTGAAAGCGGTTAGCGACACCTGATTCATTACATAATCGCCAGCGGGTATTTCAACATCACCGACGCTGAAAGGTTCTTCAACGCGGTCGAAAAATCGCTTAAAATCGAGGTTAAGTCCATCGTCGGATTCCGAAATCATATCTCCACCGACTCCCACATCCCAACCGATGACCCTGTTATCGTGGTCTAACAGATAACTACCCGTGAACATTGCGCCGACATCTCGGACAGTGTACCGTCTCACTTGGACTTCGTAATCGGCATTCAACATCAACGAACGGATGTCTCGTCGATGCATGAACCCCATTTTACTGGTAAATTGGGGACCGATGTCGAGGTAAGAAGCATTGACGTGAAAAGAGTCGTTGCGCCAATCGTTCGAGAGATACCATGCGACGTCGCGTTCATCGGGATCCGGAGACCAACTTCCCACGGTCATTGCCCGCATCCGCCACTGATCATGGGGTCTGAAAAAGAGGTCTATCCCGCCGTTGCGATGATACTCGCCGATGTCGCTCTGCCGATTGGTGAGAATGAAACCGAGGCTCGAATCGCTGAGAATATCGCGCTGCATTCTCAGGACAGAGAAGTTCGTCAGCGGTGATTCTTCTGAGGCGGCGGTTGTCATATTGAGCGCGCCCACACTGTATGCACCCACCTTTCCCGTTAGTTTACCACCGCCAAGCAGCCGAACCCGTCTATCGTCTTCAATACCGATCCGCCGACTGTAGAAAACTGACAGGGGTGGGGGCCCGAAATCTCCGATGCCGGCGCCAAAAGCGAAGAGTCCGCTGCCTTCAAGGAAGAACTCGCGCCGTTCAGGAAAAAAGAGACTGAAACGTGTGAGGTTCACCTCCTCTTGATCGGCTTCCACCTGTGCGAAATCGGTGTTTACCGTCAAATCAAGGGTCAGGTTCGATGTCACCCCGTATTTCATGTCTAAGCCGAGATCGCGTTCGGTCGTCCGTTGCCACTTCGTATCGTCGAGATTCCTCGCCAAGCCGCCGAGGAGATACGGCTTGACATCAAAATAGGAGGGTGAGGCGATGCCTTGTAGTCCAATGAGTTTGCCTTGATACGTCGGATGATAGGTGCCGGGCCAACTCTCACTCCGCGGGACCTGTATCCACTGTGTCGTTTCATTCTTTCGCGCGATATTGCGTCCAAAATTCACGCCCCACACCATCGAATCGTCTTTTTTGAACCGTAACTGATTGAACGGGATCGCGATCTCAACCGTCCAGCCTTCACCGTGCCGGCGTCCTGCAGCCTCCCAGATACAGTCCCAACTCCCGTTAAGATTTTCGCCACCGTCCGTGACTGCGGTGTCTGACTGTGCCCCGAGCGCATTCATCCGAAAAAAGACGCACTGTCTTTTATCACCGTAGGTGTCAAGCATCACATAAACGTTGTCATTCTGCCACAGTTGGCCGTCGCGTCGCATCTCGTTCGCAACGACCTTTTCAGGTTCGGAGTCGTAACACTCAAACCCGATATAAAGTTTTTCCGCACTATACAGCATGCGAACCTCGGTGCGTTCGGTACTCGGTTGTCCTTCATCGGGGGATTGTTGTGTAAAGTCGTCAATGACTTGTGCCCGCGCCCAATCCTCTTCAGTGAGATGCCCGTCGATTTCGATGGTGTCTTGGGTGAACGACGGTTTAATTTCTTTGCTGGCTTCAACATGTATGCTCGTTGCTGCAATCGCCGCCAATATCACAAGAACGATTCTGTGCCGCATTTTTTCTCCTCTTTTAAAGTTTTTTATTTATAAACGTGATATTTTCTTGTTATTTAAAAAAGAAAACACCCTCACCGAAACCCACGTTTGTGATGCTCAGTGATGGGCGTTATAGCATGTACCTTAGAAACCGTTTTATCTGCTACTGATAAGCCCACCCCTGCACGATACATAGAATAGCAATCAGCATCATGCCAAAACCGGTGAAGGCACAAAGGCAATTCTCATGCATCAGCGTGGTAAGCAACAGATAAAACATTTGATAACCCTGTTTGAAATTCATATATGTTCAGTATTGTAGCACATTTTGTCGGTAGATGTCAAAACTATTTACAATTCGCATAGGATTTTCTTAAGACCTTTAACCTTCAGTTTCTCGGAAAATTCACATTTTTTCCAGAAAAACGAAGCGATTTACAACCAAAGATAAGAATGAAGTGAGGTGTCGGGAATCGGAGTGTTTTTGCTTGGATGTTTCCCCCGTCCTACAAGACAACTTGACGCGACGACAGATGTCGATTATAATAACGTGAGTCGGATAATTTGAAAATAAAGCGGGGTATTTCTCCATGAAATTCTTGATGAGGCCAAGGCTTGTCCTTAGCATATCTATGACACTGCTGTTGACATTTAGCGTCCAAAGCATTGTGGATGCCTTGATCCCTGAACCTGCCGTTCCACAAGCGTCAAAACTACGATCATCGGAACCAACTCGCAAAGACAATAAAGGCACCCAATCATGAAACAGCACATAAAATTTTCATTGGGCTTACTGGTCATCTTATGCTTTCTGTTCTCATGTGCACGACCGCCCCAACAGATTATTGAAACATCCCAAGTGGTCCCAGAATCTGGAACCACAAGAGACTTCAGAGTAATTCGTATGGAGGGTGAATTTGGGGTTGCCAGCGGTTTTTTCGTAGATCAGGACAAAATTGCCACCAACATCCATGTTGCCGCATACCCCGGTGTCATTTTCGCAAGATCGCCTGATCAGAAAACAATCTGGACTGTTGAAGGTATCACTGCGTTCGATGTCAAAAACGACCTCGTCATTTTGAAAGTCTCGGGGAAGGGAGTGCTGTTTCCACTTGCCGATAGTGATACCGTTAAGGTCAGTGATATAGTTATGACCGCAGGATATCCTGATGGAAAATATAGGATTACGAAGGGAACCGTATACGGAATTCGCGGCAGCGATAAATGGATTCAAATGCGGATTGAACTCTCTGGTGGTAACAGTGGCGGTCCAGTGCAAAACAGCAAAGGACAGGTTATAGGAATCGTCTCTGGCGTAGAAATGCCTTACAGTTACGCAATCCCTTCAAACGCGCTGAGAACTTTACTTACCCATTCGGGACCCATCGAACGCTTGACGCAGTGGCGTAAGCGAGAACCGATACGTGCCTATGTCTACTCCGTTCAGGGACAAATGAAATATAATACGAATCACTATGACGAAGCCATAGCAGATCTTGATAAAGCCATCGAACTTAACCCGAAGAAGGCTGATGCTTACTACAACCGCGGGCTCTCAAGATTGAGGCTCGGTGATCTTGAATCTGAAAAAGGAAATACAGAGAAAGCCAGACGGCTATATGAGGCAGGAATTGCAGATAGCACGCAAGCCATTAAACTCATCCCGGAAGATGCCTTTGCATACCACAATCGTGCAGGCGGAAAATTTCGCTTTGCGCAATCAGAAATAGATATCGCAAAGGCACAGCGGTACTATCAAGACGCTATTAATGATTGGACACAGGTTATTAAACTGAATTCAGAACTTGTCGATCCGTATAACAATCGTGCGGCTGCCAAGATTAATATCGGTGAATCTAAGACAGCTCAGGGGAATATATCAGCGGCACAGGAACTCTATGTGTCGGCGATTCAAGACTACACAAAGGCGATACAACTCAATCCAGAATATCCCGATCCATATATCAATCGAGGCTATGCACAGTTCCGCCTCGGTAAAACTAAGGGAGATCCGGGAGATATAGACGGTGCGGAGGCGTTATACAGAGCCACAGTTCGTGACTGTACACAAGCAATACAACTGAACCCAGAAAATGCCGCCGCCTATGGCAATCGGGGTGTTGCAAGAGCCGCTCTTGGCAACACCGAAGGCGCGATAGAGGACTTTGATGCCGCACTCCGACTTGATCCAGAGAATGCAGAATACTTCCATGAGCGTGGGGTTGCGAAAGAAGCACTTGGGCAACACAAATCAGCGAAAGCAGATTTTGAAAAGGCTAAGGAATTAGACCCAAATGTCGGACAGCGATAACAGGCGACATCTTAGCACAAATGGAGAGGCTATGCGTTTATCCCAACTCGGAACGCATAAAGACTTGCCTGGTTTAGCACGAAACGGAGCCGTAGTGGTTGTTCTGCATTCGCCAACGTCTCTGATTTCCATTGCACCGAATGCCGTATGTCATTCCCTGTCAATGGAATACAGTCATCCATCGAAAAACCGGGTTGCACCTGTCCATCGGCTGTCAGCACTTCAACACTGATTTGACCCGCACTTGCATCGGCGTTAATTTCAAGTCCGCCGTCGGGAATCTGGAACGGGACGGTCTCAATGACACCCCCCTCCGCATCCGCATCGAGCGAGACGAAACCATCTAATCGCCACTTCGCAAGCCCGATCTCCTTGTGCCTGTCCTTCATCTGGGCACCGTGGGTGTGAACCGTTCCCGTATAATACCAGTGAATTTCATCCTCGGTGATGATCGGCTCTATCGCTGTCCCCATAATCATACCCATGTCGAATGTGCCGCTTTCGCCGCGTGGGATGATTGGCGTCCGAATCGAATCCGGATACTCCCAATTAAACCCGTCTCGACTACTCACGAGTTGCGCGTCAATCGGTCCGTCAATAGGAATTTCGTGCTCCGCTGCCCCCGGTCCCGTCACATACAGCACCCCAACAAGCCCGATGTAGATGTTGTGATAGAGGAAACCCGACATGTTGTGGATTTCAGCGCGATCGGCACTATACCGCTGGACACCGATTTCATCGTCCTCAGCAGTTGCCCCGAACATCGGTTCGAGGGGTTCCCAGGGTCCCTCTAAGCGTGGACTTTCGGTATATGCGATCATACGGCGTGCGTCTTTGTCGTCTCCGCGTATCAGGGCGTAAGCCCGGAACATCTCTTTTTTCTTATCGTAGATTACATTGAACGCACCTTCGTTGTCCCGATCCGCAACCGGTTGCAAGTAATCCGAATCGTCCCATCGGATACCATCCGGAGACGTGAGGAGAAAGATATTGCGATACCGTCTGCAAAAACCGATCATCTTATACCGTTTCTGGGGATCCGGTTCGTCATCATCCCGGAAAACACACGCGCCGTGTAGATCCCACACGATATTATTGTTCGGATTTCCGTTGAATTCAAAGAGTCCAAGATTCGGTTTCGTCCATGTCAATCCATCATCACTTTCGGCGTAGCAGGTAAGATCCCCACGATCATTTTCGACGAACTTCCGTCCGTAGGCATCGTGTGTTTGTCCCCTATATGTCGAAGGGTTTCGGTCTGGACGTGGGACGTAAAGTCCTGGGATCTCGTTCGCTTCAAACCGCCAATGCGGTCCCATGCGACACATGTACCACATCCGATATTTCCCGAACGCGGCATCATACATCGTGGTGCCGTAGAGGTGAACGCGTCTGGATTGATCAGGCCCTCCGTGTTCCCACGGATTGTTTGCGTCAGGTTTAAGGACAGAGACGTTATGCTTTACGCATTGATGCAGGGTGCGCGTTACATTACGTTTAGCAGCGAGCAGTGCGTCGTCGACGAACAGTTCTGTACCGGTGTTGAGTGTGTGAACGGTGTTTGAATTCACGTCATTTTCCTCTTTTCTAACCATCGGTTTTTCGTCCTGGGCGTCATCATATTACGCGCAGGTTCTCGGTATAGCACAAAATCCGTAGCTTGTAACATAGTGGAAGGCGGTTTCAGAGAATAGCCCGTCAAAGTTCCAAACCACGTCGTTTCTCCGCAAGATAAAATTAAAAACCTGCCCATAACTTCCGCATCTCCTCGGAGGAGGCGAGCAGTTCATCCAACGTTCCGACCGCCTCAACGCGTCCGTCTTTTAGCACAACAATCTGATCTGCGCGTCGGAGCGCGGGCCGCCGGTGAGAAACGACGAGACAGGTCGCCGGTTTGGAATTCACACGATCACGCCCATCGTGATGGCGTGCTTTCGCAGTCGTCTCAAAAAGGCGTTCCCAGAGGGTTTGTTCCGTTTCAACATCCAGCCCGGACGAAAGATCGTCAAAAACGAGCAGATCCGAGTCGCGCATGAACATCCGTGCCGCCGCAGTGCGTTGCATCTGTCCACCTGATAATTTTACGCCGCGGGGTCCAACGACAGTATCGAGACCCTCTTCAAGCGTTGGCAAATCTGTATCCATGACCCCGAGCCGAATTGAACGATTAAGGGCATCCCAATCCCACGGCAACCCCATGAGAATGTTGTCGCTCAGTTTTTCACTGAAAAGTTTCGGGGTCTGAGGTGTATACGCGCAACGCGGCGGAACGAAAAACGCCTTCGGATCCTCAACGATTTCGCCATTCCAGCGAATCTCGCCTGCCTGCTTCGGCAGGACCCCCAAGAGTGTCTGGATCAGCGTTGTTTTGCCCGAACCGATCTGTCCCGTAACGACCGTGAACGAGCCTGCAGGAATTTTCAAATCGATCTCAGTAATTCCAGTAACTTCACCGTCATAGCGGTAGGTAAGTCCAGAGACGGTAAGTTCATCAAGTCGACCCGTCTCGGTCTTTTGAGGGACTGGGAGTGGCGGTTGATTCTCTCGCAGATACACCGGTGTGTGTTCTACTAAATCTTCCCTCGGCATCTCATCAACGGTTTGCTCCATACGGGAGAATGAAACCTCCGCCCGTTTGTGCTGCGCCATTATACTGCCAACGAGCGACCCGCTTCTGGCAACCTCACCAATGTAGGTGACAAAGAGTGCCAAATCTCCGACTGAAAATTCCCCTGTCATCATCTGTTCCGCAATCAGAATCAAAACCACGCCGGTGGCAAGGTTGTTAATATTGAAACTAATGGAGCGTAGGAACTGATTGAACAAATTATCCACCAGCGTCGCCTTGCGGCGCGCATCGTTTAGCGCTCGAAAGTGTGCGATTACATTTGACTCTGTCCGCGCGACCTTTACTGCCAAGATGGATTGGAACACTTCGTTAATGAAATTTGTTGATTGTTCCGTAGCGACGCGCTGCGCAGTTCGATATCGTTGAATGAAGCGTCTTGACACGTTGACGATTGTAATAATTAGGATCGCTGGGATAACCGTGATGAATGTCACGGCAACGTCAATTCGAGCCATCACGATAATTGCCGAGATCGCGAAGATGAGATTCCCCCATAAATGGATATACTGTTCCAAATAATGCTGGATCGCTTGAACATCATCCCGAAGCCGATTTGTCGTTTCACCAGAGGCTGTTGAGACGCTATGGGGCGCGGACATGTTCATGATAGCGGTCATCAGATTTTTTCGCAGGAGCGTTGAGATAGCGTAACGCCAACGCGCCCATACAAATGCTGACGATATGAGGACACCGCGATCGGCAAGATGCGCAACAACGAAAAGCACGACACAGGTCCACGCGTTGAGGCCCGCCTCTGATTCTCCAGAGAGCGCATCAAAAAACGCCTTCCGAATAAGCCCGTCGGCAAGCGGCATTAGGTCGTCCAACCCACGAAAAAGGATGGTGCCGAGAAAGAGGAATGGACGGTAACGAATGAGGCGAATTGAGGCTCGACCTGTTGTCATTTTTTAATTATACCTTGCGGATAAGTAACGCTGTTTGTGCTTTGCCGATTTCCGTGTTCGAGTCGCCTGCGCCGTTGTTGCAGGCTCGGCTCTTTGGTAGAAATTCCCAAATCCAGTTCCGAATTAACCAGATACCCGCATTCTCACTGCGAAGCAAACGGACGCAGCGGCCCAAACACAATTAATTAAAAGTCTCTAACCCTGTTTTCAGCAATTGTGAGAAGACTGAGTCAGGGTCTTGGACGAGTTGTTTTCGTTCGTCGTGTTCCTGAATCTCCCCATCAGCGAGAATCATAATTTCGTCCACCTGCTGGACCGTTCCGAGTCGATGCGCGATGATAATACTGGTGCGTCCTTTCAATAACCGTTGCACTGCGCTGTCAATGCGCTGCTCGGTTGCCGGGTCAAGCCTCGAAGATGGCTCATCGAGGATAACAACTTTCGGATCCTTGAGGAAAACCCTCGCAAATGCCAGCAACTGTGATTCACCTGCAGAAAGCCCTGTGCCTTCAATCAGTGTATCAAGCCCGTCTGTCAGAGATTGATACCACTCTGACAACCCCAATTCTTCAATGACCGACAGGATGCGGTCGTCAGGAATTTCGGGATCAAAGAGCGTTAAGTTTTCACGCACGGTTGCATTGAAGAGTTGCACATCTTGTGTAACCATACCGATCTGGTTCCGCAGATCGTCCAACAGAATCTTCTCAATCGGTTTACCCCCGACGCGAATGTGTCCACTATTAATTTCATAGAACCGAAACAGAAGTCGGGTGATTGTTGTCTTGCCGCTCCCTGTGCGTCCCAACAATCCGAGCGATTTCCCCGAGGTCAGTTGGAACGAAACATCTTTCAGCACAGGCTCATCTTCGGTGTAACCGAATGTGACCCGGTCGAATTCAATGTCGAGCGCGCCTGATGCCGGAAGTGCCTCTGTGCCATCCGCAATCGTCGGAGCCGTGCGATAGAGTGCCTCAATCCGTCTGAATCCAGCCGTTGCTCGTTGAAGCTCGTTCATCTGACGACCAATCATAATCAATGGACCTCGAAGCATCATCGTATAATGGACGACAAGATAGGCGGTGCCTATCGTAAATGCCTCTATCCGATACAGGTAGATACCCATCCCCATTGTCAGCGCGATGCCTAATGCGAAAAGGACACCGCTTATGGTTTGTAGCACTTCTCCCATCACATGCGCTTTTACCGCTCGATCATACACATCGCGATTCACATCGTAAAACCGGTCCATGGTATAGTCAATACCACCGTTTGTGCGGAGATCTTCAATACCTGTCAACCGTTCTTCGAGAAAGCCGAACAGTCTGGAGTACCCCTCTCGTTCAGCAGCGTAAATGGGAACAGCAATGTTCCGGGTTAGGTTGTAGACGATGATAGCAATGACGACAAAACCTGTGAGTGCGATCCCGATGCGCCAATCCTCACGGGCGACCAGAATCAGAACGCCAGCGAGAAATAACAGACTCCCGATCACTTGAAGTATAAACTCAGAAAAAAAGTTTGAGAGTGCTGCGGTATCTCCGTCGACGCGCTCGACCATCACGCCAGGGGTTCGCTCATGGTGGAAGGACATGTCGAGGTGTAGGCAGTGGTGTGCGAGGTCGCCACGCATCTGGTTTGTTGCCCGCCAGCCAACGTCTTGCCCTAAATACGTGTTGATTAACATCACCACTTGTCCGAGGAGCCCAATTGCGAAGAAAACACAACCCGCGATGATCAGGCTTCGTGTTTCGCCGCCCGCTTCTGCTGTATCAATGAAATAGCGGAGAATTTGTGGATTCAGTAGACCGAGACCTATCCCAGTGAACATGAAGAACGCGAGTAACGTCACGCGTATCCACTGCGGTTTGAGGTATTGTGAAAGGAGTGCGGCATATTGCCGGAAAGGCACTTTTTCCAAATTTTAATTTTTCCTTGCGGAAGAACAACGTGAATTGGAACTTTGACGTGTCTCCCTCACGAGTCGCCTGCGCCGATGTTGCAGGCTACGTTTCCGGTGTAGGAGGAAATCACGCTTTAATTCTACGAATCTCTCTTGAGGGCTGCCCAAGTGATTGCGAGTTTTCCTTTACTCTCGACAGGCAGTCCGATGGTTGCAAGCCTTTTGAGGTCATCGCCAGTCAACGTCCGATCATAGATCATCACTTCGTCGATTAACCCTTTGAAGTATCTGGCACCGCAGCATTCATCCCAGCCGAACTTTAAGTTGACGACCCTCTGTTCGATATGGGGAATGTCGTTTACCTCGGCATCAAGTTTATCACTGTCTCTGTGATAAATGTAACTCGTTGCTTTATCAGGTTCAATTGCTATCGCGACCAACGCCCATTTATTTTCCGGGATTTCTGGTGCGCCTTGCCAGTTCCACGTCAGTGCGGAGTTGTTGTTCCATACATAGGTTAGGGTATTGTTCGCGGCGACACCCATCCACCACGAGGCTGGATCACTTCGACCGACGACAATTCCTGACCAATCTATCGTTTTCCAGCCGTTGATTCGGGCGATCACTGTGATTGCGGTCGTTGTCAATTCAAACGCATCATCAACAATGACGTGTCCGCCACCCCCGTCGAATTCAACGGAACCGTTCACCCAACCGTCGTCAGACCACTTCGCGCCTTTTTCCAATTGGGCATCATTCCCGTTGCCCGATAGGTCGTCCCCATTTCCATCAAGGGGCCAGTAACCGACGAGTCCGTCCTTCAGATCCGCCGCGAACGCGCCTGTAGACCAAAGACTCACGGCAACGGCTAAAACCATAATAACGCTTATTCTGTATGACACTTCTTACCTCCTATATACTGTTCATTCCTTGCATCCTTCTCCCTTCATGGATGGAGAATGACGCTGGATTTCTACTGGAGAAAAACAGCCAAAGATGCTATACTTTAAACGCGCGTAATCCTAAAAAAACAAATATGTCTTCATAAACCTTTATTATAATCCAAGTTACTGCTTACAAGATTTTAGACAGATATACACCATTTTTGATTAAAAAAATATAAAAAATTTCCTCTAATTCTGGTGTTCTGTGGCATTATGTACCGAGAATTCTTGTTCATTTCCTATAATGCAGCAACGTAGGTTAGAATCAAAAACAGTTTTGCATGAGAAAAATCGTCAATCCGTCTTGGTGTGAAAAGCCATTGACTAAATACCTGAGAACGTTTGAATGATTGATCCTAAAAGGCTTCCTATCATTGTGCTCGGTGCTGAGCGGAGTGGGACATCTGTCGTTGCAGAGATGGTGCACAGGTGGGGTGCGTATGCGGGTCCTTCCGAAAAGTTACATAAGGCTGATGCACATGCCCCCAGAGGGTATTGGGAGTTCCTGCCCCTCTGGGATCTGCTTGCTGAGTTAGGAGATTTCGATGCCGGGGCGACTTGGTGGGATCACGACTTCCAACAGCGAATGGAGCAAAAAGCCATCGATCCAGTGTTCAGAAAGAAAGCCGTTGCACTGATGGCTGAAATGTCTACAGAGAGTCCTTGGTTTTGGAAAGATCCTGCTCTCAGCCATTTTTTGCCGTTTTGGAA
Source organism: Candidatus Poribacteria bacterium (assembly GCA_022827885.1). Lineage (GTDB taxonomy): Bacteria > Poribacteria > WGA-4E > WGA-4E > WGA-3G > WGA-3G. The sequence continues at coordinate 34,039 of JAJEIP010000076.1, read as the reverse complement.
ACAGATATGGGGCACTGCGATTTATATAATCACGGTTCGCAATCCTTTTGACACCGCAGTATCCTGGCAGAAATTCATTATGCCATCTAACATGAAAACCTGTATTTCCTTTGTCGCGATGAATTTGCTCCGTTGGCAACATATGATGATGCAAATCCTGCAGCATACAGAAGATGCACAACACCGACTTTTTCTCGGCTACGAAGATATTATGCGTCAGCCACGCGCCCAAGCTGAGCGGTTGGCTCGCTTTCTGAATTTCAAGTTTGGAACACGAGTTTCACCCATTCAAGAAATGGTCGATGCGGTTGAACCTGGACTCTGGCGAAATGATTGTGGTATTCCGTTTGAACAGGTAACTGAAGCGACAGTGGAGCAGAAAGCCCTTTATACCTTTGCAAGGCGGAAGATTGAGAATCCATTTGAGCCCTTTGACGTTGCAGAATATCCATTACCACCGGGATACCTTGAGTTTCTAAACATTCAAGAGGCATTACTGAAAGCCTACCGCAAACTTGAACACCGATGAATGTCTACAGCTAACACAAAGGAACGAAGAAGGTCGAGGTTTCTACGAATCACACGGATTTCGATTAGAAGTTGTTTTGAAGGATTTCTGGGAAGATGGCAATGCAATCATGTATAGTCAAGTTCTAAAATTTTGATCCGATCAAGGAGTTGTGAATGTCACGTGTGCAGTGTCTGGTTCATAGGCAGAAAAGAATTTTAATGGTCAAGCACCGGCACGAAGGAGAAGAATGGTGGTGCCTTCCGGGTGGACGTTTGGAAGCAGGTGAAACGCCGGAACAAGCCGCGCTGAGGGAACTTCGGGAAGAGTGCCGTGTCGAAGGCACTATAATCCGCCCAACATCCGTTGTTACTTTTGCACCCAATGATCAATACTACACTTATTTAATAGAGATAGGCACGCAGACAGTGTCCTTGGGATGTGATCCTGAAGTAAAAGAAAATCAGATTCTTGTGGACGTTGCGTGGATATGCCTAAACGAGCTCACAGAACGAGATAGAGCATTTTTATGGACTGCTGGCTTGTTGACAATTCCTGAATTTTTTGAGGAAATTTGGCACTTACCGATTTGAGTGAGGAAGCTTCATGGACAGAGCGATTCGTGTGGTGGAACAGTTGAAAGGTCCTGTTGTGCCGGTGAATGTCTGTTTTGGTGACGATGATTCGCTGGATATTGGCGCGATGCGGAAGTATGTCAATTGGTTGTGCGAGCAGAACGTTCCAGTGATTCTCCTCACGTATGGCAGTAGCGAATTCTGTAGCCTGACAGACGAAGAAATTTGGCAGTTGACTGCCGAACTGGCAGAAGAAATATCAGGTCGCTCGTTGTTCATCGCTTCAACGGGTTGGTGGCATCCGGGACAGTGCCGGCAGTTTTTGAAACACTGTGATGACGTGGGTGTAGACGCTGTCAAGATACAGATTCATCCGGGTTTAGGAGTGAAGCGCGAGGTCATCGTTGGCTACTTTGATAGCATTCAGGATGCCGCGCCGATGCCCTTGTTGGTTTGGGGAGCATGGCAAGATCCTTATCCTGTGGACATCGTTGCTGAGTTAGCAAAACGTCCGGAAATGGTCGGTATCAAGAATGACGGTCATCCGTTCTATGCTTACTATGACATCATTCGTGCCACCGCCGACGAGAATTTTGTGGTGATCAGCGGTGGACAGATGCGTAATTTCATGTTCGGTTACCCAATCGGTTCAACGGCGTATCTCTGTACCATTGCTCCGTTCCGACCGGACATTGCATTGGAATTCTATAATGCCCTGACCACAGGGCACAACGATGACGCCAAGGAGATTGTGTTCCTTTATGAGGAACCTTGGCTCCAGATAACAACGAAGTTGGAGTGGTTACCAAGCATCAAATCGGCACTTCATCTTCACGGTCTCTATCCGAACCATCGGCTTCGGGCACCTGCAGTCTCGCACACGGACGAAAGACATCAGGAAGTTCAAATGACACTGGAGCGCATCTTTGGAAGTATCAAATCTGCTAAACTCTAATTAACAGACACAAACGGTTAACTGTATTCAAGCGCGACCTTAACAATCGTTCTCAACCTACCCGATACAGAGATATTCCAATGAATCAAACAACTGAGATTAAAGCAGAGAACGTGTGCGATTTTCTTAAAAAATTCGCTACAGATATCTCCTTTGAGGATCTGAAACCTGTATCCGACCGCCACCGTGGTGGTGATAATTTTACCTTCTACTACCGCGACGATGCTATTCTCAAGATTGCGCGTAACGCCTACCGATCCAGACTTCTAAAAGAAGCTAAACTTACAGAATACCTACACACATTATCCATGCCTCTCACTGTCGCAAAACCAATCATGGTCCATGACCAAGGATTCTATGCGGTGTTTTCAAGAATCAAGGGTTCTTCATTACCCATAGAAGCACTTGAGAAATTTACCACCAGAAAATTAGAATCGTTTGGCAAATCTCTCGGTACCTCTCTCACCTTTCTACACAATCACAAATTTCCAGATGAGGTCTTAGACCACATCCCACACGCTGACGATCCTTTCGCAGTGGCAATTCGTAACACAAGCCAACAACTTGCCTTTATTGCGGAAAATACTGCAGAAGTCGATACAAACCGATGGCGTGAAAAACTGGAAAATCTGCAGGAAACCTTAGACCAGAGATGGACTGTCGTTCACACAGATCTCCAAATAAACCATCTATTTTTTGTACAGGCAGATCTTGAACAACTCGCCATTATTGATTGGGCTGATGCTTTACTGCACGATCCAGCGATAGATCTATCTGAGTTCGCTATAGAGATGTATTCGGATTTACCGCCTGATGGTATTGTTGCCAAAAAGGTTATTGATGTGGTTCTGAAGTATTATCAGACAGATGATACTGCGATTATAGAGAAGATTGAGTTTGGACTTCTCGTTTTTCAAATTGGACGCGCCTACCGATGGGTAAAGAACTCGGTAGATCAATCCTAATTTACCTGATTTGTCTAAACACTATAGGTATCACCGCTCCAATCTATTTATGGATCATGATACACGTGAAATTTTCTTCTTGCGAATTTCTCCGTTGTGATTCCTCTGAAGATGGTGTATATTAAACTTGAATGTTTCAGAGTTGTGATTCTTTGAAGTCCTAAATTGTCATAATTAGTGGAGTTACTAAGTTTATAATTTCATCCGATGTAGCAAGGAGACTTTATGAATATTAAAGAAATTCGCGTCGTAGAAATCGAACTAAACCCGAAACCGACAACAACGCCGCGTACACCGAGTCGATCCGGGACATATCAATTGAATCGACCCATTACGCGCTATCCGTCATTCAACAGAAAAGAGGGACACGTTTCCTATTCGGAATGGAAACGTCCCGCCTGCATTATAACAGCGGAAGATGGGACATGGGGTTTCGGTATCTCACTTTACGGGGGTCCCGTGACCCGAATCATCTCAGATCACTTTGCCCCCTTCCTCGTTGGCGAAAATTGTATGGCAACCGAGAAATTGTGGGATATGATGGTGAGATTGTCAGCCGCCTTCGGTGCAACCGGCTTGACGAGTTACGCCATCAGTGCGGTGGATTGTGCGTTGTGGGACCTCAAAGGTAAAATCCTGGGACGACCGGTTTATGAACTCCTCGGTGGACCGCAAAAAGAAAAGATTTTCTGCTACGCCTCCGGCTTCGATCAGGAATGGTATATGGAACTCGGATTCAAAGCCACAAAACTCTTCACACCGTGGGGTCCAGAGCAAGGAAAAGAAGGCTTAGGCAAACTTGAAGAATTGGTAGCAACGACGCGGGAAGCGATTGGCGACAATGTTGACTTGATGTTGGACGCTTGGACCGGTTTTGACATAGAGCATACGGTGCGCGTCTGTGAAACGATGAAGCCTTACTGGTTGAAATGGATGGAGGACTACATCCGCGCCGATGATTTTGTCGGCTACGAGACGGTACGTCAACGCCTCCCTTGGCAAACGCTCGCTACTGGAGAACACTGGTATCTGCCGACTGTCTTTGCGGAGGCGGCAGGACGACGACTGGTTGACATCTTCCAACCGGACGTTTTGTGGTGCGGCGGCATTACATCGGCAGCAAAAATCTGTCACATTGCAGAGGCGAATGGAATTTCCGTGATTACGCACGGCGGCATGAACTATCCCTACGGTCAACATCTCGCCTTTGCGATGCCCGCCATCACGTGGGGTGAACGCTCCGAGGGTGTATCTGCCCCCGGTGTCCCTCTGGAGGAGATGGTCAAGTTGCCCGGCACTTCTGTTATCAAAGACGGCTATGTCGCTCCATCGGACGCCCCCGGCTTCGGTCTCGAAATTGACGAAGCATGGATAGAGAGTGTAATGGTATAAATCGCACCTACGGATTGCGTCGAATTGCATTGTTCACAGATGTAATACTCAGGGGAACACTTCTATGACCGCGACCTTAAAAGTCTCAGAGATTCTTGAAGCCGCTCTATATGTAACAGACTTAGCTGCGGCTGAAGAGTTTTATACAAAAATTTTGGGACTTTCCCTGTATTCAAGATTCGCGGAGCGTCACGTTTTTCTCCGGTGTGGTGATCAAATGGTGCTTCTTTTTAATGCGGAAGCAACAGTCCATTCTGGAGACGGTCCACTTGATGCCCCTGAGCACGGAATGAAAGGGGCAGGACACATAGCCTTTGCTGTCCGAGATCATGAAATTGATCAATGGAAGGAACACCTTACAACACAGGGAGTCAGCATTGAGAAAGAGATCTGTTGGGAAAAAGGCAGGTCTCTCTACTTTCGTGATCCGTCGGGAAACAGTGTAGAAATCACCTCTCCTGCCATCTGGAGAATCGAAGAGAATATGTTTTTCAGCCGTAGATAGTAAGGAAGATGAAGATGTGAATCTCAATTCATTGGCAAATATTGCAGATTGTTTGAAAATGCTCCAACATCCCGTCTTGCCCGTGGCATTGCGCGAGACGGTGAAAAGGCACGCACTATTTGGGAACAGGATTGGATGCCGAAGGAGGATTCCTATATCAAAACGCATCTCCCTCGTGAAAGCGCTGATTTGTTTGTGAATGGAGCAATGCTATATTTACCGATGGGTGAATCCAAATGAATGATGAAATTACGATCGCCAATCGAGCACGGTGGGAAGCCGCAGTCTTGAAAAAGAACGGCTTTACTGTGCCGTGGCTTGACCTCGATAGAGATGATATTCTGCAATATGCTGAAGGGCAGCTTGACCCGATTCCGTATCATCTCTATCAAATCTATCCCGCGTATCTACTCAGAGATGTTGCGCGCAAGGATGTATTGTGCCTTGCCGCAGGTGGAGGACAGCAATCAGCGGTATTCGGTCTGCTTGATGCCCGTGTGACTGTGATCGATTTTACACAGGGCCAGCTTGACGGAGATATAACGGCTGCGAAGTATTACGGCTATCACGTAGAAACGCGACGCCTCAACATGCGAGATCTATCCGCAATTGAGGACGCATCGTTTGATTTTATCTATCAGGGTCCCTCCATGAGTTGGGTGCCATCCGTTCATGAAATCTATAGAGGCGTATCGAGAATCATCCGTCCGGGAGGTCAGTATCGCGTGGATTTCGGCAATCCTGCCAATCATTTTTGGGAGTGGGATGGTGAATTCTACCGGGTTACCGAACCGTATTTTGAACGCGTTTATAGGTATCCAGACGGGGCATACGATTTCCGGCATTACTTGAGCGATATATTCAACGGACTCGTGGACAAGGGCTTTCGGATTGAGCGGGTTGAAGAGCGTTCTTGGATCCAGCCGGATATTAATGCTACACCCGGAAGTTGGACGCACGAGATGGCTTACAACGTGAGTTTTGCCATTGTCGCAAAGAAAGAAGAAGTATAAATCCTATCCCGTGTGAAAAATGGAGTTTTACTGTGGAAGAACTGAGTTTTCGCAAAGCAGACGCAAACGACAGTGAATTCGTTTTTGCCGTAAAGGAAGCAGCATTCCGAGAATATATAGAACAGGTCTGGGGTTGGGACGATAGTTATCAACAGGAACGACATAATACAGAGTTTGCTTCACACGATCCTCATATTATTATCCAGTTTCGTGGGATCGATGTCGGTTTCTTGGTGACATCTAATACTCCAGACACACTCAAGGTTAATCAAATCTTCATTCTTCCTGAGTACCAAGGAAAAGGTATCGGTTCCGCGTGTCTCACACGTATTATTGATAATGCGAGTCTTGAGCAGAAGTCTGTAATACTTCAGGTGCTAAAGGTTAATACTCGCGCTATCGCCCTTTATCAGCGACTGGGATTCACAATCGTCGGTGAAGATTCTATATACTTTCAGATGGAAAAAAGGTAGCAGGCACACGCCGTGTGCCGTAGCTGGAGCATGTAGGTTTATATGTCTATTGATTTCGTTGAGGCACTCTCTACAGATAACTTGACCGCTATAAGAGCAGCCCCTAAAACCGACGTTCACTCCCATTCTTTCTTAAGTACACGTCGAGAGAATGCAGAACGTTGGCTCGGACATCCGTTAACCAAACCGCCTCTCAAAATGAAAGGACTTGAGGGGATGATGGAATACATAGATGCTGCTTTAGCCCCGCACTTAGATCATCGCCAAGGTTTTGAGTTCATTGCTGGGTCAGCGATCCGTGATGCAATCCAAGATGGGGTCGTTAGACTGGAAATGAGTTTCGACATCCGATTGCTTAAGTTTTATCCGGAAGGGTTGCCCGAACTTCTCACATCTATTGAAGCGTTAGTTGAGCGGTATCGGGAGCAGGTTGATTTGCGTCCTGAACTCGGTTTTGCGCGTGAATGTGCTAACGATCCAAAATGGATGAAATTGGCACATCAAGCAATAGAATTGGAGTTTTTTCAATCCATCGATCTGTATAGCCACGAAGAGGCGTGTGCGCCTGAAGCTGTCCAGTCTTTATATGCCAAGGCACGCGAAGTAGGGATGAAACTCAAAGCGCACGTTGGCGAGTTCGGGGGCGCGGAAGAGGTCCGACGCACCGTCGAAGTCTTGGATTTGGATGAGGTTCAACACGGCATCGGTGCTGCGGAATCCGTTGAAGTTATGCGGTGACTCTCGGAGCATCAAATTCAATTGAACGTGTGTCCAACGAGTAACGTGATGTTGGGTGGCGTGACGGATCTTGCCTGCCACCCGATTCGTGACCTATTTGATAACGGTGTATCTGTCACCATTAATACAGACGATCTGATGATATTCGGTCAGAGCGTCTCCGAAGAGTATCGGAATCTCTACCGAGCGGGTGTTTTCAGGGCTCAAGAATTAGAGGATATTCGGTGCGCATCTCTCGCGCCTTAGCAAACCGTGTAAAGGAGAAATCAACTGTGTCTGATACACAGAAATGGCACATTCGACACGCTTTAACGAGTGAAGTTGCGTATTTGAGTGAACTCGCATTCCGTTCCAAGTCGCATTGGGGTTATTCCGACCGATTTATGCAGGCATGCCTTGAAGAACTCACGGTTGACGAATGCTACATTGAGAACAATCCTACTTTTGTGATTGAAGATGCAGGAAACACCGTAGGGTTCTATTCGTTAGAACACATCTCTGCTTCCGAAGTAGAACTGAGTCTTCTATTTGTTGACCCCACCTTTATTGGAAAAGGCTACGGTCGAAAGTTAATGATGCACGCCCAAGAAAAAGCACGGCACCTCGGATACAGTAAAATGATTATCCAAGGGGATCCGAACGCCGAACGATTCTATCGGTCAGCAGGAGGTTCGATAGTCGGCACAAGAAAATCCGCCAGCATTCCGAATCGTGAACTTCCTATATTCTGTATCAATTTGAAAGAATCAGACAAATCCTAAGGAGTGTGCGCGCAAAGGGAGAACCGAAATATAGATTAAAGATCAACGTTTTTTTATTTTTAAATCCCATTGAAGCCTTATGCACACCGATCCCGGCAGCATAAGGTATTTTTTTGCACAGTTCGCAGATTTCCAAAATTTACGACTGTATTGCAAAACGCAATTCCAACGTGCCGTTTTGTTTTTCCAAAACACACGCAATCGGCAATTTAGTGTGTCTCGGGAACTTATTTTACGGAACAATTGCAAAAAATCCAGATTTTTTTACAAGATGCACGTTTTCTATCCCAAAATTTTGTCTTTAATAATTAAGTGCACGGTGATACAAATGTGTTGGATTTTTGATCTTCAGAAAAAGGAAAATGAATAATGCAGGTTATAAAAATAGAGGACCTATACAAAACCTTTAAAACTTATAAACGTAAAAAAGGTTTCATTGGCTCAATTCAGACCCTTTTCACAAAGGAATATATCACTGTAAATGCTGTAGACGGTGTGTCCTTTGGTATCGATCAAGGAGAAATCGTCGGATACGTTGGACCGAATGGTGCAGGAAAGTCCACAACAATAAAAATGCTTACAGGTATTCTATACCCAACAAGCGGGGTAATTGAAGTATGTGGTCTTGTTCCGACCAAGGATAGAAAGCGGAATTTAATGCATATCGGCGTGGTCTTCGGACAGAGAACGCAACTCTGGTGGGATCTTCCACTTATAGAGTCCTTTGAACTTCTAAAGCACATATACAGAGTGCCAGAAAAAATATATAGAGACAATATTGCACTTTTCGCAGAACTTCTCGATATAGACGAGTTTATTCATACTCCCGTCAGACTGTTATCCTTAGGGCAGCGAATGCGGGGAGATATTGCAGCGTCACTCCTTCATAACCCCGACATACTCTACCTGGATGAACCCACAATTGGGCTTGATGTCGTTGTCAAGGAAAGAATTAGGCAATTCATCAAGGACATAAACATTGAAAGAAAAACGACAGTCATTCTCACAACTCACGATTTATTGGACATAGAGGCACTTTGCAACCGGATAATGATCATTGACCATGGCAAAGTCATCTACGATGGTTCCATAGATGAAATCAGAAGAAGATTTGGTACAGAAAGTACACTCCTAATTGACTTTAAGGAACCCCCTGATGAATTGGAAGTCGATGGGGCATTAGAAATCCAATTAGAAGGGATCAGGGCATCTATAAAGTTTGATAGAAAAAGATTCACCGCCAGCGATCTGATATCTGAAATTGCTGGAAAGTATCCGGTATTGGACCTCACAATAGAGGATATTTCTCTCGATGGGATCATCCGAGATGTATATGAGGAAGGAAAATTAGATGAGAGCATATCTTGAAATTTGTAAGAAGTCGTTTCAGGAACGGATGGCCTACAGAGGCGAGCTCTTGATAAGGTTTGTGGGAATATTTATGAGCTTTTATCTCCTTTACATGTTTTGGAAGGCACTCTATGCTAACTCAACTGATGTACAAGGTATCTCGTTCCACTCAATGATCACATATACCATAATGAGTGCCATCATGGGAGGCATCATAAATATCTTTGGCATTCTCAATGTGTACCTGGCCTACTGGATGTCAAGTCGGGTGAGAACGGGCGAAATCGTAATGGACATGATGAAACCAACGGATTTCCAACTTTATCTCTTCTCGCATTCATTCGGACGACTTCTCTTTAACGTGATTGTTTCAGTACCTATCTTCATATTAGCCGTTTTCATCTTCAAAATTTATCTCCCCGATAGTTTAGGGGTGTTAGCTCTCTTTGTAGTTAGCCTGAGTATGAGTTACCTACTTACTTTTCTCATAGACTTTATGGTATCCTTAGTCTCCTTCTGGACGACTCAAAATCAAGGTGTGGGTGGATTCACACGGCTCATTATAGCTTTGCTTTCAGGGGCGTTTATACCGCTCTGGTTCTTTCCAGAATGGGCAAGAAATGTTCTCTCTTACTTTCCTTTCGCGTCCATATACCATGTCCCTCTTTCTATATATATAGGAAAAATAAAAAGCATTGAGGGTTTTCGTGCAATTTCTCTGCAGCTCATCTGGATAGGTGCTTTGTATGCGGGGAGCCGCCTTTTATGGTTGAAATCAAGACGCAAGCTTATGACGCATGGAGGCTAAAGGATGATGTTTTATATAAAACTTTTCTTTACTTTCTTTAAACTTAACCTGAAAGCCCAGATGGAATACAGAATCAATTTTATAATGAGTATATTCCACATTTTGATTCTGCAGCTGGGAAATCTTGGGTTGATATGGGTGGTCTTGGATAGCTTCCAAGCACTCAGAGAATGGACATTTGGAGAGATTGCCTTTCTTGTAGGGTTAAGACTCCTTTCCCATGGGCTCTTCACCCTATTCCTGCCGGAGATTTATTGGGGACTCAGTAATTACATAGTCCGGGGCGAATTTGATAGATTTCTACTCAAACCTGTAAATCCGTTGTTTCTCCTCATTACCAACGGCATCATCCTGAGTGGGATCACGGATTTCTCAAGTGGGATTGTAATTCTATGGATCGCCACCAAATCTCTGGGGTTAAATTGGACGTTCATCAACTTGCTGATACTCCTCGTCGTTGTCTTTAGCGGGCTCCTAATAGAACTTTCCGCTTACTTAGCAACTTCATCCGTTGCATTCTGGGTGACGAATCTACAGACATTAAATTTCATAACGTTTCAATTCCATGAACAGTATATCCTTTACCCTGTCAGCATATATGGTAAGCCTATACAGTACTTCCTTACCTTCATAATCCCATTCGCCTTTATCAACTTTTACCCTTCAGCTTATTTTCTTAATAAGCCATCAAGCTTGCTATTTCATCCATACTTCGTATATCTTACACCGATTGTCGGCCTCATATCCTTTGGTGTGGCTTATTTTATCTGGAAACGGGGGATTTTAGCTTACCAGAGCACCGGATCATAACGACAGACTCCACGGTTCTATACTTCCCTATGCGAACACACAAACTCCCACTTCAATGCGTAAAGGAACTCTTTATGACTCATTATTGCAATCTTTGGCGAAGAACGTGGATACACTGTTTTTTTCAGTTTAGCTGCTGGCTATTATTTTCAAATTTTCTCTCGGCGGACCTCGAACCCATAGAATACCGGATTAAGGCATACCGAACCTTCGCGGACATTAAAATTGACGGTGAACTCACCGAACCAGATTGGCAAGAGGCACAACGCATCGATCACTTTGTCCAATATGAACCCGACGAAGGGGCACCAATGACGCAACCAACAGAGGTTAAAGTGCTGTATGATGATAAATACCTCTACTTCGGCTTTATCTGTTACGACAACGATTTGTCTAAAATGGTCGCCGATGAAATGCGCCGTGACGCTTCTCTGTTCGACAATGACAACGTATTTGTCCTCCTTGACACCTACAACGACCAACGAAGCGGATTCTTCTTCCGCACCAACCCATTAGGTGCTATGGAAGATATTGCCGTGATGGACAACGGAGACAGTCGAAACGAGAACTGGGATGCTGTCTGGGAATGTCGCACTAAAATCAATGAAAGCGACTGGCGCGCGGAGATCGCTATTCCGTTTAGCCAACTCCGCTTTAAAAAGAGCAAGGATATAGTTTGGGGGGTAAATTTTGGACGGAGTATCCAACGCAATTACGAAGAAGGAACTTGGGCACCGGTGCCCGGAGCATACAGATGGCGAGCCATCTATCGCACAGCCAATCTGGGTCGTTTGATCGGTTTAGAAAATATTACGCCACAAACACATCTGGAACTCCTGCCTTATGTCTTACCAGGGGTGAGTGAAAGAAAAGCGGACAATGAAACGAATATTTTGTTCGATACCGGATTGGATATCAAGTACAGTTTGACCTCAAACCTGACAGCAGATGCCACCTTCAACACCGATTTTATCCAAGTTGAAGCTGATCAGGAGCAAGTAAACTTAACCCGTTTCAGTCTCTTTTTTCCCGAGAAGCGCCCCTTCTTCCTTGAAAGCGCAGCCTTGTTTGATTTCGGTATTCCGCGCACGGGTTTTCGTCAGCCGCCACCCTTGTTGCTTTTTTACAGTCGTCGCATCGGGATTCAAGATGGGCATGCTATCCCGATTCTTACCGGAGGCAAGATCACAGGAAAAATCGGGGCTTATGGGGTCGGTCTGCTAAACGTATTTACGGATAAATTTCACGCAGAAGGAACTGATGTCCCACGCACAAACTACTCCGTGTTCCGTATGACACGAGATATTTTTAAAGGCTCAACTGTTGGTATGATTGCTATCAACAAACAGGATGCCGATACTTACAATCGGGCAGGCGGATTTGACTTCGTGTATCGGCCCATCGATAGTCTAAGTCTTCGCGGGCTATGGGCTCGCACGTTTGACGGAGATGTGTCAGGAGAACAAGATGCTTTGTACTTCGGAGGCACGTCGGAAACCAATAATTTCCGTGTTATCGGATCATATACAGACATAGGTAAGAACTTTAACCCAGAAGCCGGATTCGTCTGGCGAAGAGGAAGCCGTCGCATCCGCAGCGAATTCCTTTATACTCCCGTACTCGGTAAATTCGGGATTCGTCGAATTTGGACAGGACCAGAGTCCAGTCTTATTCTCAATCGAAACAATGAATTAGAAACCAGAGATCTCAGATTCGTTACCGGATGTGAGTTTGAAAGTGGGAAGGTGTTTCAGCGATTTAATTGCCAGATTCAGCAAACCTTTGATCGCCTTTATGAGGCCTTTGAGATCCGCGAGAGAATTATTATCCCGACCGGAGCGTATAATTTCACTTCCTTCAAGGCTCTTATATCTACTGATGACAGCAAAATGATTTCCGGTTTGTTTGTTGTGAATTTTGGCGACTTTTTTAACGGCGAGCGACGTGGTTTTGAGATCGCTGCGGATTTCAGACCGACCGGACGTTTCCGTTTTCAACCGCAGTATCAATTTAACCGCGTCATACTCGAAAATAAAACATTTGATGCCAATGTCTTTGGAGCTCATGTCGCCTATTCCTTCTCTACCGCTCTTTTTGCCAGACTTTTCACGCAATGGAACAGTGATCAAGACCTTATATCTACGAACTTTTTGTTGAACTATATCTACCGTTCCGGTAGTAACTTCTACCTCGTCTTTAACCAAATATACGATACCCAAGGGAAAAGGACAGATTTTGTAGATTCTACACTTGTCGCTAAAATGACTTATTGGTGGAATCCTTGACACACTCCCCGGAATGAATTCAGAAGTTTTGACCCCGAAAGAGATAAAAATTGCCTTCAATTAGCAGTTCATTTTATAATGAGATTATATAAACCGTTCTGATTAAACCTATTGTCAAATACGGGCACTCGAATCTACAGTTTAGGAGGGTTTCTGGTGGAAAGAGAAAATGATGCACAACTCATTCAAGATACACTGGCAGGCAATGATGAAGCATTTAATGCTTTGGTGCGAAAATACCAAAAGAGCGTTCACGCCCTTGCGTGGCGAAAAATCGGTGATTTTCAGGACGCTGAAGAGGTAACCCAAGACACTTTCCTTCGCGCATACAAAAACCTTTCGACGCTCAAGAATCCTCACCACTTCGCTGGATGGCTGTATGTCATCGCAAACCGGCTTTGTCTCAATTGGATTCAAAAACAGAAATCTGCCCTACAATCCTTAGAGGACACGCCTACGAAAGAAATCGAGAATGCGTCGTATACACATTATGAATCCGCGCGACGTGAGACAGCAGCCGGCGAGTATCGCCTGGAACGCGCCAAAAAACTGCTCGCAAAACTGCCGGAAAGCGAGCGCACTGTCGTCACCCTCTACTATCTCGGTGAGATGACCACCAAGGAGATTAGCAGATTTTTGGGAGTGTCCGTAAACACCATCACCAGTCGGCTCCAGCGCGGACGAAAGCGTTTACAAAACGACCAAGAACATCTCATCAAAGAAGTCCTCGGCGGCACGCAAATACCGACGCGTTTAAGTGAGAGCATCAAGCGGCAAATCGCCGATATGAAACCGACACCCGCGCCAGCTGGAAAACCGTTGCTACCGTGGAGTGCCTTCGGCACAGCCGTGGTTATGATTATACTGACGCTCGGGGTCAGCAACCGATATCTTGCCCGTTTTCAGAGACCCTATAACTTTGAGGCGCAATCTGAACCCACCATTGAAATCATTGAGGCACCTGTCGTCTTTGATATTGAATCGAAACCTGCTGTGCGAAATCAGGTTGGACGCGCTGTCTCCTCAGACCAAAGCACGGGGACCAGTTCACAGACCTTCGAGAACGTTTCAACCCCTAATGCGTCAGAAAATTCCTCCAAATTTTCCAGAGCACACTGGATACAAGGAAATGCACCACCAGGGGGGCATGTCCGTAACATCTTCGCTGAACCTGAAGGCACCTTGTATGCCGTTTCACCAACGGGGTTGTATAAACTCGCAAGAGGCACAACGACATGGACACACATCAATACAAATATCCCGATTGATGAATCTCTCATGCCGATGGCAGCGCACGAAGGAACCCTTTATATCGTCTCCACTGATGAGATCTTTACTTCAGACGATAAGGGTGAGACGTGGAATTCGATGGGCTCTCGACCCAAGGGATATGCTATTGGACTCATTATCACGGATGTGCCACAGGCATCTCCTACGATGTATCTTGCCCTTCAACATAAACAGATTTTTCGTTCTACAGATGGTGGCGTGAAATGGAACCGCTTCAATGACGGACTCAGAAACGAAAGGATTTCTGCCATAGCGATCCTTGGAAAAATAGTGTTTGTTGGCACGAATCGCGGACTCTACCGTCTCGATTCAGATATTTGGAAAAAGGTGCCGGTAGGCACATCACAAACCGTCTATTCCTTGACAGTGTTCAATAACAATCTTTACGTTGCAATGGGGCCTGATTTGCCCGATCACAATTCAGATATTTGGAAAAAGATGCCGGTAGACGCATCACAAACCGTCTATTCCTTGGCAGTGTTTAATAACAATCTTCACGCTGAAACAGGTCCCTATCGACTCGGATTCACGCCAATAGAGGTAGGGAAACCAGCAGCACCGAAAAGCGAGTCTCATTCGGTCAGGATTTTCCATTCGGCTGACTTGGGAGCGTCATGGACCGAAATAACGCATATAGATAAAACTGACTCGCAGGCGGAAGCATCCGGTATAACGGTTTTAGCTGCCGGTGAAACGATTTTAGCCTTGGGAGCCACACAATCCCGTTCCACAGACGGTGGACGGACGTGGACAGCGTTCAAAGTTGACACGGATACGCACACGATCAGCAGTCTTCCGGTATCCGTAGCGGCAAACGAGACAACATTTTACAAAGCGGATGCATTCGGCATTCATCGCACAACCGATAGCGGCAAATCGTGGCATCTCTTTATGGATGGAATCGTAGGAACACGGACAAACAACCTAATTGTCTTCAACAACAGATTATACGCCCATACCGGCTATGAAGTTTATCAATCAACAGATGAAGGTGGAACTTGGAAAAAACTTTCGATTGCCGGGGAGTTTACTACGGAGGAGACGCCGTCTGCCCCCTTAAAACAGGGGAGGTCACGCGGCTACACCTCTTTCGATTCAAAATTGATGGTTGACGGTAACACACTTTATTTCGTTTCGCCTGAAAGACACATCTTGCGAATTTACCGTTTATCTGCAGACGGCAATACGCTAATTCCAGTCCAGGATTCCTCCACTTATGATCATGAATTATTATCTCCTCCGCCCGAAAAAGAGGCAGCCAAAGTGATTGCCGTCAAGAACAATGTATTCTACGCGGAATACAATCAAAGACTTTTCAAGTGGAAACTCGGGGATCCTAAATGGACGGACACCGGATTGATGAACACTGATGCACACCCTAATGCGGATATGCAAGATGGTTTCAAAGCAGCAGTTTCAGAAGAAACGGTCTACGTCGGTAAGCGAGATGGTCGATTGTTTCAATCGTTGGATAGCGGAAAAAACTGGAAAGACATCACGCTAAGTCTGCCCCTTCGGTTTACGCACTTCAACGATATCTTATTTGTCGGTTCAACGGTTTATGTCGCGACAGACGCAGGTGTCTTGGCTTCACAGACCGGAGAACACTGGCATGTGATAACTGATAATCTCGGAGAGCGTTCCATCATAAACAGATTTGCTATAGATGGCATAACAGTTTACGGTGCCGGTGCCGCGGGCGTCTATCGTTTGGATAACCTTGGCAAGTGGAAGCAAATTTCTTCAGAAGTCTTAGGTGAAGTTATTTCTCTCGCCGTCATTAACAATCGACTCTATACTGCCATCAATGCGCGAGGGATTTTTCATATCCCACTTGGCGAAGAGTAGATAGTAACCATTTTCCTTCACCTGAACCGCAGACTGACACTAATTATTGGATCATACCGATTTTCTGTAGTAAATTATCAAAATATGTAAACCTGTCAGTGAACCTCAAACATAAAAATTTGACAATGCAAAGTAGATGTGATATTATTAACAGTAGGATGTATCTCATAAATGTGGTCTCTCTAAAAACTGAATTGCTCTGTCCCAAATTCAGAGTCATTCAGTTTTTATTTGACATGTGTACTGGTAAACTCATTTAAACCTATTTCGCGCCCAATGGAAAAACCAAAGAGGGACAATGAATTGCACCACCAGTATATGCAAGCCAGTGGTTCTCAATCGCACTTATAAGAGAAAATGAGGATCGCGTGGTTAAGATTTCCTACTACATAAAGTGTGCTCCCTGAGAACTAAATAACTCTAATATCCTTCACACAGCCATTTATTTTCAATTTGCTGAGCGTTTTGAGTTAAACACCGCAGTTTGAAAATCATTCCTACAGGAAAATTGAATGGCTTTGAAGGATGTTGCGTCCGTCGTTAGCATCTCCACCTAAAATGACAAAATGTTATAAAAGGAGGCTTCTACGTGAAACTGTCGCGTCTCTTACTAATTTTAACGATTGCCATCGGAAATTACGCCTCCATCGCAGAAGTGCCCCACACTCTTGGCATTCCACCGTGGCAACCCACAGGACAATACACACATCTCGCTATCCGAGAAAGCTCGGGTATCGTTGCGAGTCGTCAATTTGAGGGAGTCTATTGGACGCTCAACGATTCTGGAAACCCCGCAGTCCTCTATGCAACAAGACTGAACGGCGAATTAATCCAAGAAATATTCGTGCAAGGTTCCCAAAATTTTGATTGGGAAGCACTCGGTATTGATGACCACAATCAACTCTGGATCGGTGAAATCGGTAATAACAGTCGGCTACGAACAGGCCTGAAGGTAGTTGTCGTGGCCGAACCGAATCCATTCACTGACACAGAGGCAGCGGTTATCGCAAGTTATCCGTATCGGTACCCTAATGAAAATGTAGATGCCGAAGGATTATTTATTGCTGATAGTGTCCCTTACATTGTTTCTAAAGAGCGGGAGCGCGCAGTGCTATACCGCTTTCCGACCCTGGAAGCAGATACAGAACATGTCTTAGAAAGCGTTGGAGAATTCGCCGAAGCGAAATGGGTTACGGGTGCAGGCATATCTGAAGATGGGACACGCCTCGCCGTCTGTACCTACGATGCCCTCTGGATATATCAGGGTACAGCGAATAATCTGGCACAGATGATTCAGAGCACATCGTGGCACCTTCCGCATGGTTTTCTGGGAGAGGCAGTTTGCTTTGACGGTTACAATCTCGTCTTAACGAATGAGGCGCGCGACATCTACCGTTTGCCACAATTTTGGTATGAGAGAGAGTGGACATTGCCTCCAAAAAACACACAATCGGCAGCCGCCTTATTAACAGACGCGGATGAATTTCAGGTAGAAAGTTACCGCGCGATGGGCATTCAAATCGACGGCGGGCACGTCGCTTTGAACGCCAAAGCTGTTGGGGCAGCATTAAATCAACAAATTGAAGCCGAATATAGTAGTCTATACGAAATCAGTGCTATCCTGACGCGTGGACCAGAATATGGACAGGTGGAATTAAGCGTTAACGGGACAGTGTTAGGTCCACCGCATGATTGCTACAACCCAGAACGGATAGCTGGAACACTGGTAACCTTTGGCACAACTTCGCTAAATTCCGCAAACAATCATATCGTGTTCAGTGTCATCGGGAAATCACCTGAATCCACAGGCTACAAGATCGGTATTGATTCCTATCAAATACGACATGACTCGCCTTATATCAACACTTACCTCGTCCTGGGACCGTTTCCGAAGACGGATATTAACACTATTGATGAACCTCTCCGACCTGAGATTGCCCTTGACTTTGAGGAAACTTTTGAGGGAGTTGACGGCAAAACCATTCGTTGGCAGGAAGCAACAACCGAAGCAGATGGCTATCTTGATTTGCGCAAAAACATCAGCGTTGATCCTATAGTGGTTGGATATGCCTTTACCTATGTCTACACCCCAAAAGCGACAGAATCTGTGCTGCTACTCGGTAGCGATGACGGAATCGTTGTCTGGTTAAACGGCACAGAGATTCACCGCAATGATGTCCTTCGCCAAGCAATTCCAGATGAAGATGTCATCCCTTGCCAACTGAAAACGGGATGGAATACGATTCTGTGCAAAATTGATCAGGACCACGTGGGTTGGGGACTCTATATGCGATTTGCAGATGCAGATGGGGTTCTCAAGTATAGTACTCACCCAGTGGAATAACAGGTGCCTTCAATTTTCAGTACCGTTCAGTATACTGGAAGATTTTAATCCCTGTTCTCCTTGTAGGCGCGGTTAGAACCGATCTATTCGATTGGGAAAAATCTGCGTAAAAATAGCCTTTCTGGTAAACTCCCCCAGAGAGATGCTAATAAGGGGTCATGTAAAGCGCATATTTCCAAGCTTGCTATAGTTACTCGACCCGTGGCTGTCTGGCAGTTGGGTTTCTTTGTAGACGGACTTTTGAGTCTTTCAACGGAAGTTCAATACGCGCACCATTGTGTAGATGTGACTCAATGATGCCAAAAATCAGTTCCGTGCTGGCATATGCGCACCGGACACCCCCTCGGGTCGGTTCCCCTGTATCTAAGGCGTGAACAAGGTCTTTAATCAAGTTTGCCGTGCTACTGGTGTGTTCAAATGCAGGGAAGGTTTCAGGTACCTGACATGCCCGCCATCCGGGTACATCTTGCTGTTTACGGAGATGCCACTGCCAACCGTTGTTCCAGCACGTAACGGTTCCACTATCACAAATTGCTTCCCATTCACTACTCCGTGGTGTTAGCAGTGCATGTGCTATCACACCATTTTCAAACTGGATTGTTCCACCACCAGACGGATCCGCTCGCAGTTCATCGCCATCAAAAACTGAATCGCCTTGGGGCAGATAACCCGTGATCCAACTCGCAGACGCATCGCCATTCAAGCGTAAAATTAGGTCGAGGTGATGACTGGCTGAGTTGAAAAGTGTTCCGTTTGAATAGATAATTAAGGTGCGTAGGTTGCCAATTTCACCGCTGTCAATGATCTCTTTCATCTTGTCGAAACCTGTATGCCACCTACGATTTGTGCCGAGGTTAAAGGCGACATTGTTTTCTTCTACGGCAGCTACCATTGCTGCGGCTTCGTCCATAGACGCTGCCATCGCCTTTTCCGCATAGATGGCTTTCACACCGTGTTCTGCTGCGTAGATAACAATTTCTGCGCGATGCTCGGGTTGCGTGGCAACACTGACAATCTCAGGCTGCTCTTTTTCAAGCATATCCCGATAATCGGTGTATTGCCTCGCTTTCGGGACATTATATCGGTTCCCAAAATGTTCCATGACCTCTGGACGCAGATCCGCACATGCGACAAGGTCGGTTCGTTCTTCGGCAAAATAGCCTGCAGCATGGGAATACGGTAACTTAATCGCTTCATAATCGGGGACTTCGTTATCAATAAATGCCCCCATCCGACTACAACCGATAACAGCAGCACGATACGTCTTCATTGGTGTTCTCCTTGTCCTGAATAAAATGATTCAATCGGTCCTTCTACCGCAGTTGATCAATTCTTTACGCATCAAAAGAATAACCAATTTTATGAAACACGTCAAGAAAAATCAGCACACCGTTCACGTGATGCCTCCCAAAGTGCATCCAAAATTGTATGCAAATGAAACATTATCACATTCCATCAGAGTTTTAACAAACGTCTCTTTGAATCATTCGCAAAAATTTGAAGCGATTCAGAGTAGACAACACACAGGGAATTAAAACATAATGGCAATGTCTGTTTACGCAGGCACAACTTTAAGTGAAGCGGAAAAGATTATCGCAGGCGATTACTCGGCTTTTGATTGGCGGGAGCGCGCCAGCTATAGCCGGGTGTACCTCGGTATGGATCCAGCGATTCGGGATGCCGAGAATGCACTTGACACTGACGCAGACAAACCCGTCGTTGTCGCATTGCTGCTCAAGTCGGAAAAGATGCTCGTCAAAGATCGGGTCAGGCGTCTCAGTGCGATCAAGTCCGCACGCATTATACCCGATGAGGAACTCCTCAAACGGACGGGCTATCTCTTCGATACCGAAAAATTGATTGGACTTCCCGAAGGTATCGTGATGCGTGCGAGCAACGGTGTTTACATCGTGCAGTGCGATGCGGATCAATATCAATGTTCGCTACGCGGAAAACGAGATGCGTTTAGCACAAACCAGCAGGTCTACGTTGGGGATCGCGTCAAAATTCAGGTGATCGATGAAACCCATGGCACGATTGCAGCCGTTATGCGCCGCAAGAGCCAATATAAACGCAGGGGAACACAATCTAAAAGAGTTATCCTCATTCCGAATCTCGATGGACTTGTCATCGTTTCTTCTGTAAAAGAACCCCCTATCTGGCAGCAAATGCTGGACAAATTCCTCGTTATCGCCGAGGCGTCAGGCATTGAACCGCTTATCTGTTTCAATAAAATCGACATGGTCGAAAATCGATCAGAAGTGGCGTCGATAGCCACTGTTTACGAAAAAATCGGTTATCGGACACTCCTTACAAGTGCGACCACCGGCGAGGGCATCGAGGATTTGAAAGCATGGATGAAAGGCAAGATTTCGGCATTTACCGGATTATCGGGGGTCGGAAAATCTTCGCTTCTGAATGCCATTCAGCCCAATTTGAAACTGAAAACCAACACAGTAAATCCGAGACGGGGCGGTAGACACACGACCGTTGCAACCCAACTTTACAATTTGGATTTCGGCGGTTTTATCGCCGATACACCGGGGCTGCGAGAACTAAATTTTTGGGACATCGAGCCCCGCTTGATCGACCGCTATTTTCCAGAAATAAACTCGCTACGGGAGCGTTGTAGGAAGAACCTTTGCACGCATACTTATGAGGAAGGCTGTCGCGTGAAAGATGCCCTGAAAAGAGGAGACATCTCGCAGTCTCGGTATGAAAGTTACCGTGAATTCCGAAAACCGAGCAATTAATTAATGGAGTGAAATTTGTGAGTGCAAAACTATGTATCATGACGGCTTACGCCGACGAAACGCATACGCTTCTGAACGTCTTGGGTCAGGAGGCTGGTGATTCGGTCGATTGGAACAGCAGACTCCAGTTTGAAGGGTCCGATGGAGACAAAAAATGGGTTGTCATGCAGTCGGGTATGGGCAAAGTCCGCGCGGCATCCATGTGCCAAATGATAATAGACACATATCAGGTAGACACCTTCTTTGAGTTCGGATTTGCCGGCGGATTGGTGGATACCTTGAATATCGGGGACATTGTAGTGGTCACGGGTGTCTCCGAACACGACGTGCCAAATCGGTCAGAGATCCAGCGTGAGCAAGACGAATGGAGAGCGCGCCTTTTTCAGGCTTCTGCATCTTCAATAAACACGTTCGCAAGCACCCTATCAACAGATCCCACTGTTACGCTTACAAAAGCCCCCGTAATCTGCGGAGATATGGACGTATATAATCGTGAAGTGAGGGACAAAATCGCTGTAGAGAGTGGAGCTGTCGCAGTGAATTGGGAATCGTCGGCGATTGTGGATGTCTGTGCGCTTAATAACGTCAAGTACGTCGGCATCCGCGTTATATCCGATCTGTGTATTGAAGAGGATAGCGGTCCTATTCCCAAGGAACGGATTGAACGCTTGTATGAATCAACCAAAGCTTACGTAAATGCTTTAGTGAATTTCAATCATGGAAGAATATATATCTGATAAGGAACTGATGAAAATACAGGTTGAGGTGCTATTCACGCAGGATGAGAATGGATGCCTTCAACGTATCAATGAATCCACCGGTGCTACAGGACCCGCACCTCGTTTCTTTTTTGGATACACCAACGAAGATTCAATATGTAGGTTCCGACACGATCTCCCTGACAATGTGGTGGCACACCTGAAGGAAGTCGCTGCTGCTGAACCGATGTCGATGAATTCCCAGAAAATTCCAAGAAACCGTAGGCAATTCGAGGATATTCTTCAAAGTCACGCACCGATTGAACGGGTCTGGGTTGGGCCTGCTTATCGCTTTCCTGAACACATTACACCGCCAACAAACACTGTCCAACTATCACGTGAGAATGTAGGACTCCTAAAGGGAGACTTCGTCGAAATGGTGCCGGAACTCAATAATTCACACCCCTATTTAGGGATCATAGAGGATTCGCAGGCGGTGTCAATTTGCCGAAGTGTTCGTTTATCATTACGTGCTCATGAAGCTGGCGTTGATACGCTGGTTAATTATCGTAAGCGTGGGTATGCAGCGTCGGTTGTCGCAGCTTGGGCGCTTGCTGTCCGTGCGTTGAATCGTATCCCTCTCTATAGCACATCGTGGGACAATGTGGCTTCTCAAGGTGTGGCACAACGATTGGGTTTGGTGCAGTATGGAGTGGATTATCACGTAACATGAGGTCCAATTGATTTGGCATACGCCACTTTAGAGTTTCGATTCAGACAATTGTGAACTTGACATCCGTCTCATAATATGATAGACTACGGCATTAGTGATAGAAACCAAACAGCGATTCGGAGGAATGCCGTATGCGATGGATGACAAATCGATATAATACTCTTCTAAAAAAAGGAACCTGCAGTCCGCTCTACTTGATACTTATCAGTTGGATGTTGCTTCTCACTTTCACTTCGGTGGGGTTCACCGATGAACTGAGCCTCGTCACGGAAGTAGAGTTTCAACCGCTCGCCTCAGCAACCCAACGACTGATTGAGGCGTTGGATTATCTCGGCTCACCCCTCTCTGAAGATGATCTTTCAGCAATCCAAGAAGCCTTAGTTTCCGAGGACCACACACAGGCGATTGTTGACATTCAAAAAACTCTTGATGCATACTGTTTGACGGGGGTCAATATCAACCCTGAAAGCCGTGTGAAGGTGAAGGAAGGTCCGGTAGACAAAGAACTGATGCAGCAGGGGTGGCGGACCTTTTTAGTAAAGGTCCACAACGAAGCGGGTGTGACAGCACCCTTAGCCGCAGAGAGCGTGAACGCGGCACCGCTATATAAACGTTCGACTGGAAGTGCTGACCCCGAGACGACCGTCCCGAAAAGCGACATTCCGCATCGGTTTCTCGATATTGAAGTCTATTCCAACCCACCTCTGAAAGCAAGCCTTTCGGGATTGGAACTGGAGTATCGTATCGTCCAACTCTATAGCCGCGATGCCGGTAAACGGGAAGCGACGCTCGGTTTCAACGTCGGTCAAGGAACACAAGACATCGGATTCCGCAGTGAAGTACCGATCCTATTCGACTGCGTACCGGCAGTAAACGTAACGCTCGAAGTCTTAGACTTTGACGGAAAGCCGACAACCGCGGGTTTTATCATTCGTGACGAGTTGAACCGAGTGTATCCATCGCGCGGACGGCGATTGGCACCCGATTTCTTTTTCCACAACCAAATCTATCGGCACAGCGGCGAATCCGTGCTTCTGCCACCGGGCAAATATACTGTCGAGTACACACGGGGACCGGAATACCGAGTCAAGACGCAAGCCATCACTGTTCCGAACACCGAGACGCATCAAGAGACATTCCGTCTGGAAAGATGGATCCATATCGCAGCGGAGGGCTGGCGTTCCGGGGATCACCACGTCCACGCAGCGGGTTGCGCTCACTATGAAAGCCCCACCGAGGGTGTTACACCCGAAGATATGATGCGACACATTCTCGGAGAGGACCTCAACGTCGGCTGTGTGCTCTCGTGGGGACCGTGTTGGTATTACCAGAAGCAGTTTTTCGAGGGCAAAACCCACGAACTCTCAACAGATGACTACGTGATGCGCTACGATGTAGAGGTCTCTGGATTTCCGTCCTCACACGCTGGACATCTCTCGTTGCTTGCTTTGACTGAAGACGATTACAGCGGCACTGAGCGCATTGAAGAATGGCCCAGTTGGGACCTCCCCGTCCTCCAGTGGGCAAAAGAACAGGGCGCGGTAACGGGTTTCAGTCATAGTGGTTGGGGATTGAAGGTCGATGGAGACGAACTTCCCAATTACAATATGCCCCCTTTTGACGGTATCGGCGCGAATGAGTATATCGTAGATGTCGTTCATGACGCTGTTGACTTCATATCCACAGTGGACACACCCGCGGTTTGGGAACTGAATATCTGGTATCATACCCTGAACTGTGGGTTCCGCACGCGAATCAGTGGCGAGACGGATTTTCCTTGCATTTACGGTGAACGCGTCGGATTAGGTCGCATATACGTAAAAATGCCTGCTGGCCCCCTTGATTTCGATACGTGGGTGGCAGGCTTGCGAGATGGACGCTCCTACGTCGGAGATGGCAAAAGCCATCTGTTAGACTTTACTGTCGGTGGCGTGCCAGTCGGCGAGGAGACAGCGACTGGAGAGATTAGCCAATTGAATTTGGAAACACCCCGCACAGTAACCATTACCGCTCGCGTCGCTGCGCGACTTGACGAGACCCCGAACCCTGATCTCCAGAATCGTCCCTTAGATCAGCAGCCGTATTGGGATATAGAACGTGCACGCATTGCGGAAGAACGGAAAGTGCCTGTTGAACTCATCGTCAACGGTCAGGCGGTTGAGACGCAAGAAATTGTCGCTAACGGTGAAACCGTCCCTGTTCAATTTGAGGCACCTATTGACAGGTCAAGTTGGGTTGCGTTACGGATCTTCCCGTCGTCTCACACGAATCCGGTTTTTGTTATTGTAGATGGGCAGCCGATCCGAGCGAGTCGCAGAAGCGCGCAATGGTGTTTGGACGCCGTGGAGGTCTGCTGGAACGAAAAGGTCGATCGCATTCGAGAAGAGGAACGCGATGCCGCCCGCGCGGCATATAACGTAGCATCGCAGACGTATCAAAAGATTCTTCAAGAATCTAATGTAGACTGAATCCTTTTAGAGGAAGCACGTAAGCCCAACCGCCGGGCCGGGCTGGATATATGAAACGAACTGACTTCTACACAGCCGGGCCCCAACGAACCCCAAGGAAAATTTAAAAAATGAAACTTATACCCCAAGAGATTGAACAATTCAGACGTGTAGGCTATCTCAACATAGAAAAACGACTCATTGATGACGAACACCTTACCGTGCTACGCGAACACTACGACGCACTGTTTGCAGAGAAACGCGACACAATCGGCGAGGGGTTGCGTAACCTCGCAGTCGTCGGGGATTCGGAGAGCGATGAAGATGCAGATCGCGACGAAGAAATGTTGCAGATCATGGAGATGTGGCGTTTGGATGCGGAATTTCGGAAGTTACTCTACCACGAACCGCTGTTAGACATCGCCGAGAGTTTAATCGGACCCGATATCCAGCTGTTTCACGATCAGGCGCTCTACAAACCCGCTCATCACGGCGGTGAAGTGTATTGGCATCAAGACAATGCATATTGGCAGTGCGACCCACCCAACCTCGTGAGCATCTGGATAGCGCTCGATGATGCCGACGAGGAGAACGGTTGTATGAACGTTATCCCCGGCAGTTATGTAGAAGGACTGGCGGCGCATGGACGTGCTGCGTCGGAGAAAGGTAAGTTACCGGCGTTGTTGCAGGTGGATGCCGATGTGGATCGTGCGGTGCCAGTGCCAGTTAAAGCCGGCTGCGGGATGGTTCACCACTGCATGACCCTCCACCAAACCGATCCGAATCGTTCATCCCGAGATCGGCGAGCGATGGTCCTCCATTACATGCCATCGGGCACGCGGAATCGCGACGGCGAGGTGATGAAAGACCATCCACTGCTACGTGGCGAGTTGGTGTAAAGTAAGTCGCTACATCCCTTTTTTCGCGATTAAGGGCAAATAATCTGTGTTTTTTTTACGAGTAAAGAAATGCGAATCCAGTTGACAAATGCGGAACAATCAGACCAAAAAATGTGCGCTGCTCATCTCGATTTAGCGAATCGGCTGCTGCGAGAAGTAGGTGCTGTGATCCTTGAAAATGCTGTGCCACTTGAGATCGTCAAAGCGGCACAAATCGCCTATTTTGATGCAATTCGACGTGGCATGACCCGTAAAGTCCGTCACGCACTGGAAATGCCGTTTTTGCATCCTCAGTTCATCACCAATCCCTTTGCACTTCAGATCATTGAAGCTGCGATGGGTAAGAAGGTCGCCCTGTTTCGCTGTGGGATTCATAACGTGCCACCGGACATAGATGGAAACCAGGTGGAAAACGCACCTCACCGCGACGGTAACCATCTATTTCCTGAACTGCCGTGTGTGCTACCTGTCTCCGGGATCTATGTTAACATCCCATTCGTCGATTTTTTAGAAGAAAATGGAGCCACAAAGATCTGGCCCGGCTCACATTTGATTATGGATTCCCCACCCTCAGATGTCCGATATCTCGGTGAGCGCAGTAAACACCTACCCGCGCTACAAGCGGTAATGCCCTTGGGTTCTCTAATTCTTCGTGATATGCGACTGTGGCACGTTGGAATGCCGAATCAGACTGACACCCATCGTCCCATGCTCGATATCGGTTATGCGCGCGTATTTCCGCATGCAAGCGAACGACTTCCGGTGCCCCAAGAGATCAAACAACATTGGTCTGCGTCTGCCAAGAAACTTCTCAGGACAGGCTAATTTTTTTAAATTGTATGCATCCGCGCTGTTTTCAACAAAGTCCATGCAATAACGGAATCTATCTCGGGAGATGCAACTCAAATGACAATTAACGGGATCTTCTTTGACTTATACGGGACACTCTTGGTATACGGAAATATGAATGCTGCATGGTCTGATTGGTTAAAGGTGCTGCGTGCGCAGCTCAGGTTGCGCGGATTCACCTGCTCAATTGAATCACTTGCTAAAACCTGTGACCAGTTTTATAGCAAAAGTGAGCCAACGCCGCGCCAACACAATTTGACGGTGTTTGAACAACGTATCCAAAATCTGTGCTTCGATTTAAAACTGAATCTCACCGTTGAAGAGATAAAAGTGACAGCAAACAGAGTCGCCAAGGCTTGGCAAAAACACATATCACTTGATCCTGAAGTGCATTCCGTCCTGCACACACTCCATCGCTCCAAAAAACTTGCCCTCGTGTCTAATTTCGACCATCCACCACACGTCCATTCAGTTCTCAGCACACTTGGTCTTACATCCTATTTTGATTCGATTGTTATTTCCGCTGAAGTGGGTATCAAGAAACCCGATCCACGGATATTCGACTCGGCTTTTGAACAGACTGGACTGAAACCTGAAGAAGTCATTTATGTTGGAGACACAGAAGATGACACCACAGCTGCACGTGCCGCGGGTATGGTTCCGATACACATACAAAGAGATAACGAAGGCAATGCGTTTGATTTCAGCGTCAATAAACACAACTTGGAACAAACGGAATCCAGACTTGACGTGAGGATAATAACCAAACTCTCTGAACTTCTGACATCGTTTGTTTAAGTCCTATGCTATCAAATTCCAAACAATTGATAGATCATGAAACAAAAATACTTTTACCACGAACACCTGGTGGTTTCTCCGCCAGCACACAAACTTGCTCGGAGAACATATTGTGATGCGTCGAGCGGCAGGCTATCCAGTATTGTATCATCCATCAGAGTTGACAGATCAAGTGCGAAACATTTGTGCTGTCTGTTAACAATGTAATTGAATCAGTTTTTCCTATCTTCCCACAATCCTCTCTTTTTCTGCAGAATTATGCAACCATTTTCCCTTGACGCGCGCCATATATAATACAAGTTGGTTCGTTGGGTTTCGCTGAATTTATTATGTAAACAAGGTTCCTGAAAATCGAAATTTCCCATATAAATTGGCGGGTTCTTGGTCTTCACTGCTCCGCCCAACCTACATTCCTGTCTAAAGATATAGAAACACGAACGGAGGTAATATATGAGAAACAGACTTTACACGATGCTGATGCCAATTTTGAAAGTAAAAGACTTGGATGCTGAAGTAGTGTTTTATCTATCGTTGGGATTTAAACTCTCTTACGATGATGAAGACTTCAAAGCAATACAGTATGGGGATAATATTGAGTTTGGACTTGGTCGCAAAAGCGATGTCAACGTTGAAGTCGTATCTCAACACTTTACTTGGCAAATCGCCGTAAATAGTGTCCAAGAAGTTTTAGATATTTGTGGTGAGAAAAATCTTGAGGTAGTGCAAGGTCTAAAAAAGTACACCTACGATTTTGGTGATGTTTGCACAATTATAGTGAGATCCCCTAATGGATATAACGTTGTTTTTGAGGGTGATTTGTAATGGATCACACAAATTGAAGAGTAACACATAAAATATGAAGTGAAAGCGTCCGATAAGAGTGTTTATCGGACATTTTCAAGCAGTTGAATTTTATTTTTAATAGGACTTAACCGCACCAGTTTTGTGTCAGTCGGTGTTCCGATTTTCCATAGATAGGTATGCCTTTCAATTTTCCATAAGTCCTGATTAACTTGAATTTTATGCCGACTTCTTGAATCTCACCGTGAAAATCTAATCGTGGAGGTGCATGATGAGAGATAATGATGCCGAATTAATTCGTCGCACGCTCGCAGGCGACGAAACTGCTTTCACCATGCTCGTGAACAAATATCGTAAATATGTGCACACGCTTGCATGGCACAAAATCGGCGATTTCCATATCGCTGAAGATATTACGCAGGAAACCTTTCTACAAGTCTATAGAGATCTGGCAACCCTGAGAGAACCGGATCGGTTCCCGGGGTGGTTGTATGTGGTTACAAACCATCGCTGCATTGCGTGGTTCCGTAAGAATCAATTGCATGTCCGATTGGTGGAGGGCATTAACATGGCAATGAAGGGAGAAGCAGCATATTCCCGACATGTAGCAGACGAACAGGCAAAAACCGAGACTGAAGCACAGCAAAAAGTCGTTAAACAGTTACTTTCTAAGTTACAAGAGAGCGAACGGACTGTGATGACCCTGTATTACTTTGGAGAAATGACGTGTGAAGAAATTAGCAAGTTCTTGGGTGTATCCGCGAATACAATTAAGAGTCGGCTCAGTCGAGCACGCCAACGTTTGAAGAAGGAAGAACCTATAATTCGAGAGGCGTTGGATAGTTTCCAACTGTCTGCACATCTAACCGAAAATATCGTGCGGGAGATAGCACATATTAAACCCGTCGTCCCATCTCGGGGTAAGCCGTTAGTGCCGTGGGCAATTGCGGTTTCAACTGTAACAGTGATATTACTGATGATCGGTGTAGGCAACCAATATCTCCTTCATTTTCAACATCCGTATAGTTTTGAAGCGGAATCGGAACATACTATTGAAATCGTTGACGCATCTATTGTCCTTAACATAGATTCCAAACCGGATGTCCGGAGCCAGGCAGGAAGAACTCTGTCCAACGGTAACGACAATAATACGGGCTCGCAGACTTCTGAAACACTTTTGACCTCTACTACCGGAGAGGATTTTGTGATGAATCAGACAAACATAGAACTTTGCACGCAAAATTTAATTGCGATTGGCAAGGCGATCGAAATCTATCAAAAAGCACACGACGATTTCCCTGAGTGGCTCTCTGATCTGTATCCGAAATATCTGGTAGATTCAAACGTCCTGACCTGTCCTGAGGATAAATATGGTGGGAAGGCAGGTCGTCCTTGGAACGTAGATCCGAAAATGTCGGTAAGTTATGACTATCAGTTCTATCCCGAATACCGAGGGAAGAAAAGTGAACAACGTAGAGTATATGGTGATGCCATGCCGCTTGTCCGTTGTCGACATCACGCGAATGAGGATTTGCATGTTTTGAATTTAAGTTTCTCTTATATGGTTTACAAGTCATCCGTGAATTGGGAATATACGCCGGAAGATATGTATGGCAGCGATGAAATAGCGATTACTACTTTTGAAGAAACACTTGAGCGATACCCCGATGATATACGTTTCTTCTCACTTTATCCGGGCCTGGTCCGTCTCTACGCCAAAACTGGGGACGAATCGGCGGCGGATGTCGTCATTGAGAAATTGAAATCGGTAATGAAACTCGAAATTCCGAGTTATCCTACCCTGTGGAACTTGTGGAACATACTTGTGATGATGGAACGATATGAGGTCCTACTTGAGATCTTTACGGCAGCTGAGCAGCAATATCCAGATGAGAGATTCATCCTTGAGAGGCTTTCCTTCATCCATGAAAAGTTAGGCAATACTGAACTCGCCGAAGCGTATGGTCGCAAGTTTGATCCGAGATACGAATTGCTTGGGATGCTTGTCCCTGACTTTTCTGCGACCGACCTCAATGGGAATCCCATCTCACTTCAGGAGTATCGTGGAAAAGTTGTTTTGCTCGATTTTTGGGTATTCTGGTCTCCGCTCTATGTTGCGGAAATGCCAGATATCAAGCAGATTTATGATACCTATAAAGATGAGAGATTTGACATCATCGGGGTCAATCTTGATGATGAGGAAGTAATACTACAAAACTACGTTAAAGCAAACGACATCCCTTGGCGGCAGATTTTCGACCAAGGGGCTGGCGAAGATTCACTTGCGCTACAATATGGTATCGGCGACATCCCTGAAATGTGGCTCATTGATAGGGAAGGCAGATTAATTACACATAAAGCGAGAGGGGCGGATTTAGAGAGACTCGTCGCAGCAGCAGTGAAAGACTAAGTTAGAGTCGTTTTGCTTGATTTTTGAGCACTTTGGAAAGTGGAAAATGAATTTATTAGTAAAGTCGGGGGACCTTGACCAGAAGGCTTCGGTTAGAAAATAGGGTCATCGTTGCCAAAGTTTCTTATCTGTGGAATCTCTAACAAACCACATCAACTCTTTATACCGGAACACATCGCAATGGCATACTTCAGAAAATTTTGGACACGCTTGAGAATTTATACAAGGTTTAGCAAAATTCGTTTTATTGATCGATTAAGCTACCGCGCTCATTTTTTCTTGGTTCTAACGGAATATCTTCTGATAATCATTGTCAATTATTTTCTGTGGAAGGCGATTCTCGCGAACGGCAGGACGATTCGCGGGTATGCCTTAGAGGACATGGTCACATATGTAGCGATTGCCGGTGTGTTTCGGTTTATTATCAATGAGCTTTCTGGTGGGATTTCTCGTGAGATGAGTGGGCAGTATCATAGTGGGGAACTCATTATGAATCTCTTAAAGCCTGTAGGTTACCAACTCTACATTTATTTCCGGACTTTTGGAGGCATTCTCTTTCAGCTTCTTTTCAGGGGTGCCACCGTCTTAACGATCTGGGCGTTATTGGTCGGATTGACACCCCCTGATAGCGCAATGCCATTCATCCTCAGTTTGATCCTGGGGATTTTGATTTACGCTGGAATCGCCTTTTTGGTCGGTCTCACCACCTTTCACATAGAAAATAATGCGGTTGTTCTCTTTGCTACAACGGCGAGCATTGAACTTCTATCGGGGACACTGATACCGTTAGTGATGTTTCCGAAGTCGGTAGTTTCAATATTAGATTACCTGCCCTTCAAAATGATTTTCTACATACCGATGCAGATCTATTTGGGTCGATTGGACATCGAGGAAATAGTAAGCGCGTTGATTGTCCAAACCATTTGGGCATCTTCCTTATCCGTAGCAGGCTTCTTTTTCTTCAAAACTTCGGTGCGAAAACTGACCATACAAGGGGGTTAAACTTTATGTCGATGCCTCGGATCCTCTTTTATGGAAAAATTTATCTTCGTTACTTCGGGCAGTATTTCAAAGGTAGACTCGCCTATCGATCGGATATTTTGATCCAGATGGTGTTCGCCCTCTCAACCCAGATCACTTCTCTGATTTTCATTCTAATAATCTTCAACCATATTCCGGATATCAATGGCTGGAGCTATGGGGAAATCCTGTTTATCTATGGGTTTGCGCAAACCTCAATCGCTCTGTTTTCGATGTTCTTTTCAAATCTCATCCAATTGGGACGCTTTTATATTCTTGATGGAAATTTTGACCGCGTGTTGCTTCGTCCGTTGCCGCCTCTGTTCCAAATTATCATTGAGCGATTGGACATCGGCTCGTTTTCTACTTTGGCGATGGGAGTCGGTGCTCTACTATACGCTGCCGCTCAGTTAAATATGTCATTATCTGCCGTTGAGTGTTTCATCTTTTTCGGACTGGTACTCTCAGCTACCTTAATCTTCACAGGACTGGTGCTCATTTTAGTGAGTTTAACCTTCTGGATAAAGGACCCAACAGGGGCACTTGCCTGGCCTTTAATGACTGTCCGTGAATTCGCGAAATATCCGATTACCATTTATAGCCCAGCATTACAAGTGTTTCTGAGTTGGATATTGCCTTTGGCATTTACTTCGTTTTATCCTGCAACGCTCTTTTTAGACAGACAGGATTATATTCCTTATGTATACCTAACCCCTGTCATCGCCCTTCTAACTTGGGGAATGGGGACTCTGGTATGGAATTTAGGACTGCAAAGGTACGAAAGTTCGGGTTCTTAATTATTGGGAGGAGTTTCCGATGGCTTTAATAGAGGTCCAAAACCTAACCAAAAGTTATAAAACCTTCAAGCGCAAGGAAGGATTGAAAGGGGCTTTCATCAATCTTTTTAAAAGGGAATACGAATTCGTTCAAGCAGTAGATAACATTAGCTTTCATGTCGAACCTGGAGAAATCCTTGGTTATATTGGACCCAATGGTGCTGGCAAATCGACGACGATTAAAATCTTAACAGGTATCCTCACCCCAACGGACGGAAAAGTGGCGGTGAACGGACTTGTGCCTTACAAGCAGAGACAGCAGCACGTGAAAAATATTGGCGTTGTTTTTGGACAACGCACGCAGTTATGGTGGGATATAGCCGTTATTGAGGCGTTTACGCTTCTCAGAGACATCTATGAAGTCAGCAAAACGGATTTTCAAAAGCAGCTAAAAAAGTTCGATGAGGTGTTAGGCATCGGTCCTTTACTTCATATCCCTGTTCGGAAGTTAAGCCTCGGACAGCGGGTGCGGTGCGATATTGCTGCCTCTTTATTACATAATCCACCCGTTGTTTTTCTCGATGAACCTACAATTGGACTCGATGTTGCCGTGCAATCGAATATTCGGGAATTCATCAAAGAGATGAATGCGAGTCTCGGAACGACTATGATTCTAACGACACACGATCTGAGTGATATTGAGTACCTCTGCCAAAGGAGCCTTATCATCGATAAAGGGAAAATTATCTTTGATGGCGACTTACAACAAGCAAAAGATGAATTAGCGAGAAAACGAAAAATTCAGGTCGATTTTTATGAGCGCATTGATGTAGACATCATTCGCGAAAGATTAAAAATTGCCCACCTCAAATTCACAAGGCGAAACGATTATTCCTTAATCATTTCTTTTGACAAGGATGAGATCTCAGCAATCAATATCATTCAAAAAATTTTGGACCATCTCCATCCGCGGGATATAAAGATTGAAGAACCCACGATCGAAACCGTTGTAAAAGAAATATACAACAAATGACATGATTTTTTGCTCAACTTTTTGTGAAACGTGTTATTCTTTTTACATAGGGAAAGTTTACATCCGTTTTGACCAATGCTCCTTTCCTATCCTCTACCTGCCTCCTCAATACTCACGCGGGAAACTGAAAAAATGAGTGTTATTTACAAAAAAACGTAATTTTTTTCTAAAGGTGCAACTTTTCGACCCCCAATTTTCGTCT
>JAJEIP010000127.1 GCA_022827885.1 Candidatus Poribacteria bacterium | reverse complement strand
CAGTCACGACAGAATACGAGTGGTATTCTGGATCAGACAAGCCATTTTTTTGTTCATTATAGACAATCCCATTTATTTTTAAATCTCTTGTGGGTTGATCCGGATCTACAGGTTCAAGATGGTGTCCTTCACGTTTGAAGGTATCCTCTGTCAACAGTGGATAAAAAACAGAATCAAAGTAGACTTCTGCAAGATTAAACAGGTCCTTTTTGACGTTGCTTGAGGCATAGTAAAAAGCATGGTCGAACCAGTTCATGGCGTTCGCATCGTCAAAGGTGGCGAGGCTCATCTTGATCATCTCAAGGAACACCTCTTTTACTGGAAAATTTCGAGATCCTGCCATTACGGAATGCTCAAGGATATGTTGTAGCCCTGTATCGTCGAGTGTTGGGGTTATTGGACTGATCGAAAACCAGTTTTTGGAGTCATCTGTATGGAGATGCATCAGTCGTGCGCCGCTATATGGATGCGAGAGTTCTATTGCTACTGCCCGCAATTCGTCAATGGGTGTGACGGCTTTCACTTCGAAACCGTGAAGATTTTGCCCTGGGGAAAGGCTAACGGATGGATGTTGAGAATCTGTTCTGCTTTCTGGAGATGTATTGGGTTCGTTATTCCGTTCTGAATGCATTCTAACCTCTATCTTTTCGTGTTGCTATAACGCGAACGAGACTTCGGTCTGAAAGGAGAACAAGCTCCTACAGACCGAAGTCGACCGGAAACAGCAGTATTTCAATCAAACATATTCCTGACCGAGAAAACTCTATTTCCGGTCCCTCTATGCGCGTATTGTTACTACAAACGAGTCCTTAAAAGGTTGCACATTTCCACTTTCTTATTGTTAGTGACACCGTTTAGAGGCGAAAAGGGTGCATTATTTTCTAAAAAATCGCAAAAAGTGGAAGATAGTGTTTTTATTCGTTCCAAATGCCGATTTCGCGGTAGAAACGGATGGCACCCGGGTGAAAAGATGTGCCTGTATCTTTGACGACATTTTTCGGATTAATGGCTTTGCCGGCACCGTGCCGTTTCACGACTTCCGCCCGGTATGTATACAAGGTCTTCGTGAACTCGTAGACGATGTTTTCATCTGCGTTTTCAGCGGTGATGAGGTGCATCGCGCCTACGTTCATACTGGCGAACGGCTCCGTCTGCCCTTTATAGGTATCAGCAG
The DNA here is from genome assembly GCA_022827885.1 of Candidatus Poribacteria bacterium. Taxonomy (GTDB): domain Bacteria; phylum Poribacteria; class WGA-4E; order WGA-4E; family WGA-3G; genus WGA-3G. Next base: position 7,571 of record JAJEIP010000127.1, on the reverse strand, counting down.
GGATAGTTATGGCGTTAAAGAAGGGATAGTCCGCGAAGAGCGACTGTTTCGCGGCGTCGTCGAATGGAATGAAGAAGATGTCTTGAGACGTGCTGGCTTGTGTAGCGGCTGGTGTTGGGACCGCACCCCCGACGAATGCAGCGGCAGCAGAACCGTCCGCTAACAAATCTACCGCCCCGATATACGTGCTATTGATCGGTGTGAAATCCTCGTAGGTGATACCGTGTGCTGCCAGTATCGGTTTAAGGAAGTACTCGAAGCCTGCGCCTGCGGGTCCAACGACAATCCGTTTACCGGCGAAGTCTCGGATACTACGGACACCGGAAGATTGCGGTGTGAGGAACAGCCCAACATTGGGCGCAAGCGTCATGACGGTTTGGATGGTGTGTTCGGTTGCCCATGCCCCTTCGCCACGCACGGCAAAATAGGAAATTGCGGCATTGGCGAGCGCGAATTCCAGTTCACCGTTCACGATGCGTCGGATGTTTTCCTGTGTGCCTTTCGTGGCTTCGGCGGTCACTTCCCAGTTCGCTTCGGAAACGTTACCGTCAACGACTTCGGCAATTGCCGAACCGACGACGAAGAACGCGCCACCTGCGGGGGCAGTGCCGATACTGATATAGCGGCGTTTTGTAGAAGTATCGTTCACTAACTCGGCGGGAGTATCACCTTTTTGATTTTGGGCAGTGTCTTGTTTTGAGGTGTTGTCGCATCCAGTGGCGAGTATAACACAGAGGATCGATAGATAGGACAGGATGGATTTCATGAGGAGCTCCTATAGGTTAGGGTTATTTCGGGCTTACAAAGTGCTCTCATCCATATCAATTGAGCGGCACTTCGGGTGGAAATGGACACATTTCCGCCATTGCTGGGAAGATGTGTGTTACATCTTTTCTAAACACGTCTCCACTCAAGATGTCAACGATGCCGCCCTGATGCTCTGGGTATTCTGAGAGGAACCGTGCAAAACTAAATTCCTTTGTATAAAAAGCGTAGACGAGTTTCCGAAATGCCTCCATCCCCTTTACAAATTCGGGTCCAAAACTTCCAAGTTGCGTTTCGGAGAAGTCATTTTTATCGAACGCTTCGATGATAACGTCCGCTGCCATTTCACCAGATTTGAGCGCAAGGAACAGCCCTGTCGAGTAGACGGGATCCAAGAACCCGAATGCGTCGCCCACAAGCACCCAATTGTTGCCTGCGATACGACTCGCACGGTAGGAGAAATCTTTCGTGGTTTGGATGGGGAGGAGTTGCTTCGCGCCTTCAAGTCGCCGTTTCAATGGCGCACACTTCGCGAGTTCTTCGGTGAAGATTTTTTGGGCATTGAGTTTGCCGTCGGCATCCCTTCGACGCTGAAGGAGATAGTCCAACTCGCCCACAACCCCAATACTCGTGCGGTTGTAGGGGAGTGGGATCGACCAGAACCAGGAATCCTTCTCTTCGGTATGTAGGATGAGCGTCGCGCCTTCGTCGATGCCTTCGTCTCTGTGTCCGCCTTCATAGTGTGTAAAGAGCGATGCCATTTTGAGGTTCGGTTCTATCGTATTCAGGTTCAGTTGCCTTCCGATGAGCGACCGCTGTCCAGTAGAATCGGCAATCACAGTTGCGTTAAGGGTTTCACGGGTGCCATCTATGCCCTGCGTAACGACACCTGTTGCTGTATCTCCCTCAAAGAGAACTTTACGGACCCCGAGTCCCCTGCGGATTTCCACACCTTTTTCTTCCGCATTGTCCAAGAGCATCTCGTCGAACTCGCTCCGTAGAACTTGCCATGTGATGGCACTTTCATGCGGATTGGTTTGAAAGAAGTAGAACGGGGTGGAGGCTTTGCCAGAACGTGCGTAGAACTGGACGCTGTATTTCTGTGGAAAATGACTCGTCCGTAGTTTTTCGAGCATCCCGAGTCGCTTGAAGGTCCAGTAAGTGGCGGGAATCAGCGATTCCCCGATTTTGAATTTCGGTTCGGCTTCCCGTTCAAGGAGCAGCACGCGATGCCCCTGTTCCGCGACGAGCGTCGCCACGGTGCTGCCGGCAGGTCCGCCCCCGATAACAATGGTATCATAGGTGTGATGTGTATTCATCTGATTGTCATCATTCCTCAAATCAATTTTGCTTGAGTTTTTAAATAGCAAAAGGATAAAGATTTAATCGGCTTCTGAACTCACACAACGAAAACCATAGTTGAAGTTCGTGAATGAAGGTGAATTCCCACGGCGGTCGGTGCCTCTTACCCTACGCAGCACGCGTGAAGTTTTGATATTTTTGAAGTTATTTATGATTTCATGGGTGTTGCTAATATCTGCAATAGAGTTCAGACCCGAGGAACTCCTATCGGAATTTGAATGATATTCATCAAGACACCACTCCCACACATTATCCATATTATTAGAAGGGTCATTTCTAACAAGTGTGGTGTTACCGCAACGTACTGCTTCCTCCCATTCCGCTTCTGTAGGTAAACGTTTTCCTACCCATAGGGCATATGCCATTGCTGCATACCAATTTACAAAAGTAACAGGGTCGTTATCTTTATCTTCGGGATAATTACTTCCATTCCAGTCCATCAGATAATCCGCGCAGTGGTGCCGGCTAGAGGCGCAATCCTTCTGCCAATGTGGGTTTTGATCTATGAAATCCTTATATTGGGCATTTGTTACTAGATAGATGTCTATATAGAATTCGTCAAAGTATTTGCCTTCAGGAACCCTGAGGGTTTGACCAGCTTTCATTTTTTTATCTTTCTGTAGTTTGGAGTCGGCACGCTTCCAATAGTCGTAGGTTTTTTCACAATTCGGATCTAACTTCTTTGCCTTCTGAAATGAGTCCATAGCCTTTTCATATTTTCCCATATTATAATAAGCATTACCAAGTTCAGTGTAAGCAATTTTATCATTCGGATCGATATCAATAACCTTCTGATACCAACTTGCAGCATTGACCTCATCGTCCATCAAACAATAAGCATCTGCAAGGTTAACACATACTTCTTTATTGTTTGGATTAATACTGTATGCGTTCAGCAAAAATTCTATAACTTTGACATACTCGCCGGCCTCTATACTGGCAACGCCACGTTTGTAATATGCTTGCCTAATATCTTCCAAAAGTTTGAGAGCAGGTTGATAATTCTTATTAAGTCTTTGTGCTTCTTCAGCATAGTTTTTGGCACTTATCAGTTTATCCTGTCCGAGATAAGCCTTTGCCAAACCACAGTATGTGTCTGTAAAACTTGAATCTATTCTTAACACCTCATTGAATTCGGTGATAGCTTCACCGTATCGTTGATTCTCCAAATGATTACAACCTTGGTTGTAATGCGCTTGTGTAATACTCTCTAAAAGTTCAAGTGCGAGTTTGTAGTCAGGGACAAGTCTTAATGCTTCGTTAGCGGAGTTTTCCGCCGCTGTCAAGTTATCTTTTCCAAGGTAAGCTTGACATAATCCACAGTGTACTTCTGTAAAATTTGGGTATCTATTTATAGTTTCCTCAAACGCTGCAATCGCTGCGTCATATTGTTGTTTGCTTAAGTGGTTACGACCGCGGTTGTAATATGCCTGCTTTATACTATCCGAAAGTTTGTGTGCTAATTGGCAATTCCCATCAATATGAAAAACTTTATTCGTATATTTCTCAGCGTCAGTTAAGTCTAATTGCTCAAGAGCATCGTACCCTTTATCAACATACGCTTTCTTTATGTCATCCAGGAGCACACGTGTTAGATGATGGTTAGGATTAAGGTCTAAAGTATCGTTTGCAGACTGCTCAGCAGCTTTTAATGCCCCATTTTGAAAATGGACGTGTCCAAGCCAGTAGTGTGCCTCAGTGAAAATAGGTTCTTTGTCTATAACCTTCTTGAGCTTGTCAATTGCATTACTATATCGCCGATTTTTTAAGAAACTGATGCCTGTGCTATAAAATTTTATAGCGTGCGAAAGGTGCTGGATAGATGGATAATCATTAGCGAGTTTTAAAGCTTTTTGAACTGCATCCTTAGCTGTTTCTAAGTTACTCAATCCCAGATGTGCTCTGCTAAATCCGTAGTATGCGTCAATAAAAAAGGGTTCTAAGCTTATAGATTCTCGGAATTCGGTAATTGCCTCGCTAAATTGCTTATTGTTTACGGCGCGGTAACCTGAGCGGTAACATCCTATAGCATCTAAAAATTTCTGCGAATCAGGATGATTATTTTTCGCAAACCTTAAGGCTTCTTGAACTGTCTTTTCCGCTGCCTCCAAATTACCTTGTGCCAGATACGCTCGTCCCAATCCACAGTGTGCATCTGCATAAATAGGGTCTATGTTTATCGCTTCCTTGAATTCAGAAACTGCTGCTTCATATTGACCTTTATCTAAGTAAGCACAGCCAGTGTTCCAGTGTTCTTCTTTTCGCCTATTGCCTTCAAAGCGGGAGGAATTGAGATAACTCCGAAGGTAACAGAGACTCGCGGCAATTGCATCGGCTGAATGGTGCGGTTCCGGAATTTGCTGGAGGTTACATATTCGCTTAACAGCCTTCTGGACATCTTCCTTAGAGGCCTTTTTCTTCTTCGTGGCGGCATATTTAACGTCCTGTGGCGTATAGAGTCTACATTCTATGCCTTCCTTGTCCGCGATACTTCTTACAGTCACCACACACGCAGCAACATACAAGAACCATTCCTTTCTTGCTTCGGCTGTTGCCACTTCAAGTTTTTCAACTGCAATAGCATGCGGTCGATCTGATGGGAACTGTATCAATGTTTTTATTTTTTGCTCTATCTGTCCAATTTTGCCTTCTAGGGTTCCCGTAGGTCTCTCAGTGCCAAAGTCAAGTACAGAATATCCCTGAGACGATTTCTGCGTAATTGACCATCCCACGTTTGTCGTTCTAGCACCAATGTTTCCAGGATCTACGCCGATAACGGTCATACCAGATCCAAGTTGTTTTTCAGGCAGCGGTTCGATATAGTCAAATGGTTCTGTAGGTGATTTCATCGTCTCAGGTACTGGTGGTATGTGCGTGTTTTCGAGCGTCTCTACAGACTTAAGAAGACTGGTAGGAATATAGTCTAAAAACGGAGACTTCCCCCGTGGATATTGTACGTTTTCTTCATAAGACGACAGACACAACCAGTTCTTCGCACGTGTCATTGCTACGTAAAGTAGCCGCAATTCTTCATCCCAATCTTCTTTTTTAGAATTATAATGTGGTAACAATCCAGAGCACACGCCTGCAACAAATACGTTCGGAAATTCCAAGCCCTTGGATTTGTGGATTGTCATAAGAGAAACAGTGTGTTCAGGTTGCTCTGAAAAACGTTTTTTTGATGTATCAACGTTATAATATAAAATCTCCAAGTTAGCAAAAGCTTCTTCAAAAGCACATGCTTGTTTTTTAGTGCGGTATAACACTGCAAAATCGCTGGGGTTCCGCCCTTTTTGAATAGCGCGACTAATGAAATCAGCAATCGTGGAGGCTTCCTCTTCGTCGTTTTTACAATGGAGATGTTTGACTTTTTCGCCTTTACATTTCCGTGTAAACAGTTCTTTTTCCCGCCGGTCTGGGTTAAAGTCTGCTAAAGCACGAGATGCCTCAACTATCCTTTGTGTTGAACGATAATTTTGCCCAAGTCGAATCACCTTGGGATTTCGATAATTCTCCTCAAAGTTTAATATATTCTGGATATTGGCACCGCGCCATCCGTAAATCCCTTGGTCATCGTCCCCAACAACACGTAGATTCTGATGCTTCTCAGCCAAGGCTTTAATGATTCTGTATTGGACAGGATCGGTGTCTTGGTATTCATCTACGAAGATAAGATCAAACTTCTCTTGCCACTTCTTCTTAACTTCAGGAACATGGGTTAAGAGTTCATCTGTGAAAAGCAGCTGGTTTGGGTAATCAATCCGTCCATCCTTTTTAAGACGTTGTTCATATTTTTCATAGATTTCTGCATATTTAGGATTCGGAGTGTGATTTTCAGCCTCCGAAGGTCGGATCCCCAACGTTTTACATTTGATAATAAAATTAAGAACGTTCCCATGATTGACTGATTTATATTGGAGGTGGTTGATCGCTTGAGCGACTCTTCTCTGATCCGCTTTTTCTTGCTCATCCTCATCTAAGTCTTGGAAATTTAGTGCACCGGTTCTGTGGAGTCGCCCAAGGTCTTCTTTCAGAACCTTCCGGCAAAAACTATGAAACGTAGAGACATTAACGAGTTGTCCTTCTTCTTTCCCTAACAATCTTACCTGTTCTCTTAATTCTTCACAGGCTTTTACGGTAAAACTAAACGCCAAGATCCTGTCTGGTTGCACACCGTTTTCTATAGCATAAGCGATAGAATGAACAACCGTCCGTGTTTTGCCTGATCCAGGCCCTGCAATTATCAGAAGCGGACCATCTGTATGTCTTACAGATTCTTGTTGGGAACGGTTTAATCCATCTAAGAGTTTTGACATCATAGTTTTGCTTAGGGCTATTTAGAAAATTTGTCCCCTGATTCCATGGTTTTTGGTTTCTTAGTGGGTGGATCCACAAATTTGTATTTGCCAGACTTCCGGTATTCTCTCTCTAATACCTGATAGTGAACGATCAGTTTGCCGACATCATGATCAAATCGCGCTGAAATTTCCCTGCGAATTCTGTGAATTTCGTCAAGTTCGTAGTCTGCCATTTCAATCGTCAGCTCCTACGCGGTGTTTTTTGAACCATTCCAGGATTTCATGTTCGATCTGAAGATAATTTTCAGGACCAATCCGTCGAGCATTTTCCCAAAAATCATCAAGTTCAGGGATCTCTGATGTATCAATCGAGTCCTCAGGGAGGCTCTCAATTTCAGAGAGCCGTGTTTTTGAAAGTTTCATCATAGGGTATCGACATTTTCACAGACGCAATGCGTCCTTAATTGCGCGACTCACAACCGCGGTCCCTGTAGCGATGAGCGTATGGGCACTGAACACTTTGAGAAGTGCATATCCTTCCAAGGATGCAAAGTCAATCTGCTGCTTTTTCGTCATCTGATTCCATAGTTTTTGGCTTCTCAGGCGGTAAATCTGCAAATTTGTACCCTGCCTTCCGGAATTCTTCATCCAATGCTCGGTAATAAGCTCCCAATTTTTCGGGGTCGTGGTTAAATCGCGCTGAAATTTCCCTGCGAATTCTGTGAATTTCGTCAAGTTCGTAGTCCGCCATTTTAGCCATCAACTCCAAATGTTGTTTTCCGTTATCCAACAATTATAAACTCCAAAGATTTAGATGTCAAGGCAAACTAATTTAGCATTAGGGTCACTTATAGTAAAGTTCAGAATTAATTAGACACGCCGCACCGGCGAGGTTAGAACCCTCGCCTACCAAGAGAGGGGAGAGTGTCTATTTATTTTTAGGTTTTACCATAGTTTTATATAGAGGCACGACATCTTTTTCCAGCACAAACATAGCACTCCGCTGGAGTGCAAGGGTTGTAACACATCGGTTTCTATAGACATAGCACTCCGCTGGAGTGCTGGGTGTTTCGGCCCCTATAGAAACTCAAGCAGTTATGTTCTCAGTAGACAAACAGTGTTGAGGAGTCGGGAATCGGAGTTCCG
>JAJEIP010000037.1 GCA_022827885.1 Candidatus Poribacteria bacterium | reverse complement strand
TCTATGAAATTGGGGGTGTCAATATAGGGACCATCCCAATTTGGGGGTGTGGGGCTCGGAGCGCGCCACAAGGCACTTAACCCTTGTTCCGTCGTCGGATATTCACCCGTTGCGATTGCATACTGTTCCAACGCCGTTTTGATGCCGTTAATTTCTGTTTGAGCCTTCGCGACTTTCGCTTGCTGTGGGGCATTGATGACACGCGGCGCAATAAAGGCAGCCAAAATCCCTAAAATGACGATCACAATCGTCAATTCAATGAGCGTCAGTCCAGATTGATCAGATTTAAGTGCAGCGAACATCTGTTTTTCTCCTTTGATAACTATTTTAATTGCTTAATAATTGGTTCGCCTCAAAGATCGGAAGGATCATCGCGACAGCGATAAACCCGATAACGAGTCCCATCAATAAAATGACAAGTGGACCGATGGATCCCGTCAGACGTTCGAGGCTCTTTTTTATTTCTAAATCGTAGTATTCAGAGAGTTTGCTGAGCATGTGAACGGGTTCCCCGGATTCCTCCCCAACCGCTACCATGTGGGTGACAAATTCAGGAAAATCCTTGCTCCTACCCAGTTCACGTGAGAGCGAGGACCCTTGTTCAACTTCTGTTTCTGCTGCAGCGACGACATTGCTGTATACCTTATTCCCGATAGTGTCTTTGACGACTTGGAGCGCAGGCAGCATACGGACACCATTTTCTAAGAGCGTTGCCATCGTTCGGGTGAAGCGGACAATGGCGAAGGTGCTAAATATGGGACCGATGAGAGGCAATTTCAATTTTAGACGATCAAACCAGATTTGACCGGCTTCACGACGAAGGTATTGTTTCAGGGCTGCACCACCTACGATAACAGCGAGAAGTCCGAGCCACCAATAGGTTTGAAAGGCATCCGTCGTCCCAATGAGAATCCGCGTGGGCAGCGGCAATTCGACACCGAGATCGTTAAACATGGCGGTGAATTTCGGGATAACAAGAATCATCAGGACCGCAACCGCAGAAACACTCAGTGCCAACAGGATAACGGGATAGAAGAGGGCGGAGACAACATCGTTTTTGAGAAGTCGCTGGCGTTCGGCGAATTCCGCGAGCCGTTCTAAGACGATGCCAAGCACGCCGCCACTCTCGCCTGCTCTTACCATATTAACGTAGAGATCCGAAAACACTTTCGGGTGCTGGGTGAGGGCATCGTGGAAAGTCGCACCGTGTTCCACATCGTATTTTACTTGGGAAACGATACGATGTAACGCAGGATTCTGAATTTGACCGAGTGTAACCTCCAGGGCACGCGGCAGTGGAACGTGCGCGTTCACCAGGGTCGCCAACTGATACGTAAAAAATTCAACGTCTGCCGCCTTCACACCGCGTCTGCCGATTTCAAACCAGCGATGCCTGTCCGTTGGCGCTACGTCCTCTGTCTCTTCAACAATATCTGTGGGCCAATACCCCATCTGCCGTAAACGAGCGATGAGTTCGGCTTTGGAGTCGGCTTCTATTGTATTCGTAACGGTTCCACCGTTATGCGTGAGTGCTTCATATCGGAACACTGGCACAATCAACCCCTCCGCTCCAATTTACACAACTTCCGCGAAATCAAAATCTTCTTCTTGTGTTAACCGGATAACCTCATCAACCGTTGTCAACCCAGCAGCCACCTTACGCCAACCGTCTTCACGCAAGCCTTTCATCCCTATCTGAACGGCGAGTCTACGAATCTCGCTCGTCGATGCCTGTTTGAGTGCCATTGCGCGAATCTCATCCGTCATCAGTAAAACTTCAAAAATGCCGATTCTACCTTTGTAACCCCTCTCGCGGCACTCCTTACATCCGACTGCACGCGGAATTTTCAAATTTTCGGGAATAGAAGACCCAGGGATAGCAAAGCCATTGCCATTCCCCATAAGTCCCGCTAACTCTTGCATATCGGGTGAATGCATCTCACAACACGCCTTGCAAACACGACGAGCGAGTCTTTGGGCAATGACCCCTTCTACGGTGGAGGCAACGAGGTAGGGTTCAACGTTCATATCAATAAGTCGTGTAATCGCACCAGGGGCATCGTTTGTGTGAAGCGTGCTAAAGACAAGGTGTCCCGTGAGCGAGGTATGGATTGCCATCTCTGCGGTTTCGTAGTCCCGAATCTCACCCACCAATACCTTGTCGGGATCCTGCCGTAGGATATGGCGGAGTCCCTGAGCGAAGGTGAAACCTATATCGGGATTGACCTGGATTTGGTTAATCCCCTCTAATTCGTATTCAACTGGGTCTTCAAGGGTTATGATTTTGACCTCGGGTGAGTTAATCTCTTTTAAACACGCATACAGCGATGTCGTTTTCCCGCTACCGGTGGGTCCCGTTGCAAGGATGATACCGTAGGGTTTACGAATCATACGCTGAAAGAGATGGAGGTTGTCTTCGGTTAATCCGAGTTCTTCAAGCCCGAAATCAATGGACTGTCGGTCGAGGATACGGAGGACAACGCTTTCACCGTGCAGTGTCGCGACTGTTGGGACGGTAGAAACCCGGAGGTCTATTTGCCGGTTGCCAACACTCCCAATTTGCCGACTGATTTTTCCATCTTGGGGGCGTCTCCGTTCTGCGACATCCATTCCCGCCATAATTTTGATACGCGAAGTTATTGCGGATTGGAGATAGGCGGGCGGCTGCGGTTGGTCCTCCAGCACACCATCGACACGAAAGCGGATTTTGAGTTGGGTTGGATAGGGTTCGATGTGGATATCGCTTGCCCCTATCCGGACGGCGTCGATAATCATCTGATCAACGGCATGTATGACTGTCGGGTCTTGGCTGAGATCTTTCTCGTCAATGCCGAAGTCGTCAATCGTCTCGCGTTCAAGCGTGGTAGTGGCACCAACAGGTCCCTTGATACCCGCACTGAGTAGGCTTTCAGCCGTGCGCCCATAGAGACGGACGATTGCCTCATCAATATCGGGTTCATCGGCAAGCACAGGTGTAATTTGGCAATTTGTGATGAGTTCAATCTCGTCAATGAGAACGACATCGAGGACATCTACCATCGCAACTGTGAGTTGATCGTCTATCAATGCAAGGGGAACGATTTTATTTCGGTACGCGAACCCGGGGGACACCTTTTCAAGCACGTCAGGTTCAGGCGCAATACCCTCCAACTGGGTGAAGGGGGTCCCGTATTCGACGCTCTTTGTAGCGAGCGCAAGGATATTGGAGGGAACACCATGCTTCGTAAGCACAGCGGCTTCGGAGGCACCGGTCTGTTTTATCTCTGCAACAATATCGGTGTAGTCTTGTTCAGAAATGAGGGATGCCTGTCGCATCACCTCAACAAGCGAGGTTTCCGTATTCAGTGTCTGTTGCATGGCGTAAAACCCTACTTTTCGGCGGGATCCCCGACCTCGCGCGAGAAGTAGCCTCTATGTTATCTGTTTCTGTGGTGTGGTGTCTGTTGTTAATAATATTAAGACGCAACAGATGGTGATAGGTTTAAACACCAACGCGTCCTTGGGAAGAAACGGGGCATAATTTTACTCTATTATCCGAAGTATCATTTGGATTTCTCAATCCGTCGCAGTGCCTTCTTCGCTGCGTTGCGGACGGTTTTAGAATCATCGTCAAGTGCCTGTGTTAAGGCAGCCTGCACGTCACGGGATGTCGCACGCATCTCACCTAATTCATCAGCAGCGTTACGTCGGACATCCTTGGCAGTATCATGGAGTGCACCGAGAAGCGGTGCCACGACCATCTCCCCAGATTTGTCGTCATCTACGAGTTCCTCACCGATGCCGCCAAGCACATCAACGATATGCCCACGGGTCACGGCTGACGCACTGTTCGTCAGTGCCGCCGCCAGCATCGGTGCGATGGTCATAGGGGCGTGTTCGCCTAATTCAATCAGGGCCTCTTCGGCACTCGCTCGCACAGACTTGGAACCATCTGATAACACCCCTATCAATGCAGTGAATGTTTCAGTGGAGGCGGCTCGTATATCGGACAACTCGTCTATCGCATTCGTTCGGACTTTTCTGGAACTATCATTTACACTCGCAATTAAAGCATCTCGGATCGTATCAGTGGACTGTCCATTTTTCGCGAGGTCTTCACCAATTTCGCCTAACGCATCAACCGCTGCATCGCGGATCTCCTTATCTGGGTCTTGAAGTATCGCAACGAGGGCAGCGGTACCGGGACTCCCAATTTCTTCAAGGAATTCTACATATTCACTCCTTACATCATCAGATTCACCCGCCAAAGTAGGTACGATCTGTGCGAGCAACTCGGATTGCCATTTCGCTTGTAGCATTCTATGTTTCGCTTTGATCGCATCGAGTTCCGCAGCGAGTTCGGATAAGCCGTCATCGTGTGATGCTGCTGTTGCTTCATGAAGTTGAACCATCTGGCTAATCCCTAAACCGAGGAATATACCGATCACAGTTGCTATCACCCAAAACCATTGCCGAGTGTTCACATTCGGTGTAAATCTTTTCTGAATCATTATTCTTTCCTCAATTATGATAGACCTGAAAAATAAACAGACATTTACCGAGGCCCGGTAGGTGTGGTTTCTAACCGGGGTCCCCGCCCGTTACTGGGGAGGGGGGTTCCCACCCGTTACTGGGAAGGGACACCGGTTCTGAATGTCTAATCAGACTGTTCCCATTGAACATCCATATTCCAAAGCAGAAACGGCACCAGTTTTGCGAGCATCTCAATAAGGGTCTCTTTTTCGGACAACGTTGCCTCCAACAAAGCCGTGTTATCTTCGACTGAAAGCCAAGCGAGCAGGAGCGGTATCTCTGTAGAATCGACAAGTAGTTTGTCCGCCGGTGGTGTCCCGTTTTCCATTTCCAAAGCCCGCGCTAAATTAACTTGGGCAAACGCAGTCGGTGTTTTTGGCACCTGTTTTAAGTAGGAAGGTTTCTTTTTTTGTTGAATTCCATCAATAAGTTTATAGATGTATTCCTCTGAGAACCCCAGAAGAAACAATCCATCTATGTCACTATAGTAAATATTTGCGGCAACCTCCGACACCGTTGTGCCTTTATATTCCGTTTGGGAAACGGAAGTACTTTGTAGGTTAGCGAGGGAATTCCCGATCAGATTCCATTTCATCCTGTTGCTCGGGTTAAAAATAATGCCGCCATCGGTCTGCACATCACCCGCATCCAGTTCAATTGTGCCATCAAACTCAAATCTAAAGCCACTCAAGGCTTCTCGATCGAAACGTGTGAGGTCAGGGACCGACAAAGCGAGCTCACCCGTCAAGCCAACCCTGATATCTTCTTCCAAGTCGAGATTTAAAAGCTCCTCGAAAAAAGAGATCGTTCTCTCGGCAGCGGCATCGGTGGGAACAAACTCCCACATGCTTTCCGTGACTTCGGGGGCTACGGTCACAAACAGGTCATCCGCATCGGATACTGCGTTCAGGGTTTCGAGTGCTTGTCCCTCCTTTAAAAACAGACCTATCTCGTTTTCTGGTGGATTCGGCGTAAACTGCGCTGTAATTTGGAGGAAGGCACCTGTTTCCAGCAAATTGAGCCGTCCAAACACAGAATGAAAAGTAGCGAGGTTCCTGCGTTCCCACGCCGCTAAACCCACCACGGGCAACATAGGCGGGACATTCGCAAATACGGTCACTTCTCCTGCCCCAATTTTCTCTATCGCTTCGGCAAATTCCGGGTTCTCCTCAACAGACGGCAGATCGGTTCGGTAGGTATCCATCAATTTTTCAAAACTTCCGTCCCCTGCCCCGATCACAAGAAAATCGTCTACAAACCCGTATTTCACGATAGCATTGAACCGCTCCAACGCATTGTAACGGACTCGCTGATAGACCCCTGCATCCAAGCGTAAGGTATTCGCAGCATCCATCCCTAAGAGCCCTTCTACGATTTTGGTTAACTGCTGAAGGGTGCCAAGATTTCCGCCCGAATGTATGACGACACCGAACTGCTGATCGCCCGATGCATCTGCCCATATTGCGAATGCCGTTCGGTAACCCACCGTCTCGATTATGCCCGCGGGGTTGGTCCCAAGGACTCCCTGTAACATCGCGAGTCCCTGCTCCATCTCCTGCCAGTCCGGCAGATTCGGTAACAGTGCAAGTGCCTTCTCCCAATTTTCTGAAATCTCAATCTCACCGTAGACCTCATCTATATCTTGGAGTTTCACATAGAGGACACTCTCTTTGGGCATAAAATCTTCCACTTTCGCAGCGTGTGCAAAAGGGACCATCAACAACACCAGAACGACACAGCATGTTTTGAGAACCGCTCGCAAGCCGCCCTCAAAAAGCCTCACTACGCCTTGAACGGGAAATGGACAACATTGCCATAAAAATTTTGCAGCCATCGAAAACCTCTTTTTAATTTTTCCTTATTTTTATGGAACCCGGATGTCATCAACGAGGGCTTGGACCTCCTCCGGGGGCGGTGGTGTCAAAGCGGCGACAGTGATAGAGACAATGAAATTCAGCACCATGCCGAGGGTTCCGATCCCTTCCGGTGAAATACCCCATAACCAATGTTCCGATGTGTTTAATGCTGGATTGATGAACTTGAAATAGATGATATACGCCGCTGTAAAGGTGATACCGACGATCATCCCACTGACTGCCCCGGCTTTGTTCATGCGTTTCGAGAAGATGCCCATCACAATCGCGGGGAAGAATGAACTCGCCGCGAGACCGAAGGCGAACGCCACGACTTGCGCTACGAATCCGGGTGGATTGATGCCGAAATACCCTGCGATACACACGGCTACACCTGCCGCAATACGCGCCGCAGTCAATTCCTGTTTTTCCTGTAGCGTTGGCATCATCGTCCCTTTCAGAAGATCATGCGCAACTGCGGTGGAGATGACCAATAGCAAACCCGCGGCGGTCGAGAGGGCTGCCGCTAACCCGCCAGCAGCGACTAAGCCGACAATCCAGTTCGGGAGTTTCGCAATCTCAGGGTTCGCCAGCACCATGATGTCTCGATCAATTGTCAACTCATTCTGAACATCCGAGTGTGGACCGCGGTACTGGATCGCACCGTCCCCGTTCACATCGTCAAATTTAATGAGACCTGTTGCCTCCCAATTCTTAAACCAGTCTGGCGCGTCCTCATATTTCACATCCGTCAATTCACCGTTCTGTTCATAACTGACGGTGTTGAGCAGATTTGTGCGTGCAAAGATAGCGACTGCCGGTGCGGTCGTATAGAGAAGGGCGATGAACAGGAGTGCCCATCCCGCAGAAATCCGCGCTTCAGATGCCTTTCGCACGGTATAGAATCGGATAATCACGTGCGGCAGCCCCGCTGTTCCCAACATCAACGCCGCCGTGATAAAAAAGACATCAATCGTGGCTTTATTACCATCTGTATAACGGTTAAACCCCAATTGCTCGTTCAGACCGTTGAGCCGATCCAGGAGATAAAGTCCCGAACCGTCCGTCACTTTTCCCATCAGCCCCATCTGAGGGATGGCGTTGCCGGTAATTAAGATAGAGATGAAAATCGCAGGCACGAGATACGCGAAAATCAGCACACAATATTGTGCGACTTGCGTATAGGTAATGCCTTTCATCCCGCCAAGCACGGCATAAAAGAATACGATCCCCATGCCGATGAGCACCCCGGTCTCAACATTGACACTCAGAAACCGAGAAAAGACAATGCCAACACCGCGCATCTGTCCCGCCACGTAAGTAAACGAGACAAAAATCGCACACACCACTGCAACAATCCGAGCCAGTTGCGAGTAATATCGGTCGCCCACGAAATCGGGTACGGTATACTTCCCGAATTTACGGAGATAGGGCGCCAATAGCAACGCCAGCAGGACGTAGCCGCCTGTCCATCCGAGGAGATAGACCGACCCATCGCGTCCCATAAACGAGATCATCCCTGCCATTGCGATAAAGGACGCTGCGCTCATCCAATCCGCGGCTGTCGCCATGCCGTTCACAACGGGATGCACGTTGCTCCCAGCGACATAGAAGTCTCCCGTCGAACGCGCCTTAGACCAGAGTGCCACGCCAATATACAACGCGAAGGAGAGTGCCACCATTACAAAAGTCCATGCTTCTACGTTCATATTTGATCTGTGTCCTCCTCGGCTTCGTGCTGACTGTATTTCCGCTCTAAACGGTTCATCAACCACGCGTAAACAAAAATAAGTTCAACGAAAATCCAAATGGATGCCTGTTGTGCGAAATAGAAACCCAGCGGACAGCCGCCAATACGGATTTTGTCCAGCTGCTCTACGAACACAACCGAGCAGAGATATGAGGTAATAAACCAAATTCCTAATAAAATAGCGAGATACTGGAGGTTCTTTCGCCAATACGCCTTATTTTTCGATGATGACTCCATAGATTGTCCTCCTCGTGGGGCGGCGAGATTACAGATCGCTGCCAAAAGTTGTTTCGTCTCTGCAGCATATCAAATTGTTGGGGTTCAGGTCAAATGAATTTGAATGTGAACAGTTTAAAGTCCCCCTGATAAGGGGCGGGGAATGCCCTATGGCATTCATACCCCGGTTCATGCCACACGGCGTGAATACCGTTGATTCTGATTCTTTAGCGGGTTCAATGTGTATAACGCCTAACCTATCAATAGTTCTGCGGAAACATTAACCGTTCAACCTGTTCGATGAGAATGTGGAGGACTTTAATATGGATTTCCTGAATGCGATCCGCGGTGTCCCCTGGCGCAATGAGATAGCTATCGCAATGGTGTTTGAGGCACCCACCCTCTCTCCCCAACAACCCAAACACTTGCATCCCACGAGATTTCGCTGCCACCGCCGCACGCACAACATTTTCAGAGTTTCCGCTGGTTGAGAGCACGACAAGCAGGTCCCCGGGATGTCCAAGTGCCAACAACGGACGTGCGAAGATCTCTGCGAATCCGAAATCGTTCGCCGTGCAAGTGATATGTCCCGCGTCACCGAGTGCAATCGCTGGAAGTGGCTTCCGATCGTTCCGAAACTTACCCGTGCATTCCTCAGCAAAATGGATCGCATCGCACAAACTCCCACCATTTCCACAGGTAAAGACCCGACCTTCCCGTTCAAATACATCTCGGATTAATGCTGCGGTTTCCGCGAGGGTCGCAATATTCTCGGGGTTTCGGATAAATCGATCGAGCACGTCTCGCGCTTCCAACAACGCATCGCGGATGCTATGCAAAATGTCCATTATGTCTCCTAAATTCGGAAGATTTCTCCCAACTTCCCACCGAGCACGCGACCTGCCCCAAGTAAACACGCAATCAGGATGAGCATGCCAACTACACCGAGTGCGCTCGCCGTATAGGGACCGTGGTCTGGACGCTGAGAGAGCGACCAAATCGCTTTCGTAATCGGATAGTGCTGATCTTTCATTGCCAAGATGAGGCTATCACTGACTTCAAGCATAGAGAACGAGAACACCAGAATCGCACCCGCAAGGATGTTCGCGATGACCAAAGGCAAGGTGATTTTATACAACGTCCGGACAGGCGTTGCCCCCACGTTTTGGGACGCTTCTTCGTAGCTCACACTCGTCTGCTGGAGTCCGGCGTAGATGGAACGCAACATATAGGGTAACCGCCGAACCGCATAACTGATAATCAGCAGGAACGTCGGGTTCTGTCTCGGATCTATAACAGATACCAACCCATCGGGGAAATACCGTAGGAGTAGCGTCGTATCCGCGAAACTCCCCATGTATCCGAACGCGATGGCAACACCCGGCAACGCTAAAGGCAACATCGCCACTGCATCCAACAGATTCTGAAACGGGAGCCGTTTGCGTGTCAACAGATAGGACACCACAACCCCGACCAAAAGTGCCAACAGTGTGCTGAAAACGCTGTATTTCAAACTGTTGAGGATACTCGGTAGCGTGTCGGAATGCGTGAAGGTCTCGACATAGTGTGCGAAGGTCCACGATTGCGGCAGCACACTCAATCGCCACTGGCTCGCATCCGGGGTCAAGGAAACAAGGATGACACTGATGTGTGGCAGCAACGCCGTCAACGTCAATCCACCGATAAAGAGATAGATGATACCCCGCATCCCCCAGTTTGCGTCCGTTTCACGTGACGTTACGTGTCCCCGACCGAGCATCTCATAGTGTTTGCTCCCCGTCCACCGTTTAGAAACATAGAAAGCCAGAGCCGTTAGCACAATAATTAGCACAACGAGGGCATACCCCATCGGATTGGTGTTCGCCTCGGTCACCTGGTTGAAGATGCGCACGGAAACCACGTTCCGGTACTCAAAAATCAGGGGAGTGCCGAGATCCGTAAACGCCCAGATAAAGACGAGGATCGCACCCGCGAAATACCCCGGCATCATCAACGGCAACGTTATCTGACGGAAGACCTGAAACCGTGATGCCCCCATATTCTCCGCCGCTTCCTCTAAACTCGGATCGACATTCGCGAGTGCCGCGACGATGTTCAGATACATAATCGGATACAGGTGCAATGTTGATAACATCACCACCCCCCAGAACCCGCCGCCGAACCAGTCAATAGGCTCCGTCAGATCCATCAGGTTGAGTTTCCCGAGGAGCATATTGACGCTCCCGTATAACCCGAAAAATTGCTTCATTCCAATCGCGCCGACAAAGGGCGGCATAATCATCGGAATCAGGATAACGGCGCGGAGCGTATCGCGACCGGGATACCGGTAGCGTGTCAAAAAATACGCCAGCGGCAGGCTGATGATGCTCGTCACCAGTGTCACCATCACACCGATCTTGAAACTATTGATAACGAGTTCACGGATATTCGGATCGGTTACGATCAATTTGAAGTATGTGAGATTGAATGTGTTTTCAATCCAGAAGGCTTCCTTGAAAACATAGAGGAGTGGATAGATGAGGAAGACAACAAAGAAGAGGACCGTCAACCCAAAAACCAGCGTGATGGGTGGCGTTAAATCGTAGCGCCGTCTAATTCTGTCCATTAAAGAGAGATGTGTGTGTATGTTCTGTTCTGCCTCTGGGCGGTCCAGCATCTTTTTCTCCTGCTTCATTGAAAATCGTGGATGAGTCGCAGCGTTTTGTTCTGTCCTATTAATTATACCGTATACCCTACCGAATTGCACTTATTTTTTCTCAAGCCCCACAGCGGGATCATTTGTTAGGATTTTCGCATTTCCTCTTAAAGTCCCCCTGATAAGGGGCGGGGAATGCCTTATGGCATTCATACCGTTGATTCTTTAGGGGGTTAATACCATTGATTTCTTAAAGTCCCCTGATAAGGGGGATGTAGGGGTAGGGGATTTAGGAGTTTCTCTGGACAAAAACCCAAAACTAAATGACCCTGAAGGAGAGGACTGAAAATCTTGACTTTAACATATTTTGGGAGTATAATTATTTGAGGGTGGTTCATAAATCATTTTTATTGAAAAACAGTTTTGATATGTGTGACATTCCGAGTGGGAAGTTCCCAGCGGAGATTCATCAACATTGCGAGTTGTAAAAGCATCACTCCAAGTCCCAAAAAGGTGGCTACCGAT
>JAJEIP010000097.1 GCA_022827885.1 Candidatus Poribacteria bacterium | reverse complement strand
CTCCTGGTAGGCGAGGTTTTCTAACCTCGCCGATATAGAGTGTATAAGTAATTCTGAGATCCACTGTAGTTGTATTTCATGTAGCATAGGCTGTTAGCCTGTGCAAACTAATGGTTAATCGAAAACTCCGCTGAATTGAGTAACACCCAATAGAGGTCTTCGTAAGCCAAATCCTTGTTTCGATAAAGACTCCGCTCTAAATAGCGTCGAAAATAAGTTTTCTCTTTAGCAGTGGGCAACCGAGATAGGACGTTCAGATAGATATACTCCAACCGTTCCATCGGTTCACGCCATTTTCCTAATACGTAATTCACAAAACTCCCGTATTCTTCATGACTCGCGCTATCATTCACCATATCCCCGTTAATCATCATAAGTGCTTGAGGGATGGTGCCATTGAATGCCTCGATCTCTTCCATCTCACCGTTATCGAGGAGAAAGAGAAACTTTTTGAGATGCTCGCGTTTCATCCGCTCAAGTTGACGTAGCATATTTTCCCTGTTTTGACTCCGTCGCTGATTCAGACCTTCCATTCTGACCTCTTGAAGTCTTTCAAAATCGGTGGCTTGTAGCATGGAATAGAAGAACTGTTCGGGGCTTAAGGGTTTCAGATATGCATGCGAGTAATAGCGTTGATCGTCTTTGTTGCTCGCGTTCGTTTGGGAGGTGCGTTGATACGTCTCTGAATTCAGGAGAGTCCGCATCAAATGTTGTAAGTCGTAACCATGAATGACGAAATCCTTTGCGAGCCACTTCAAGAGTTCAGGATGGGTCGGTGGATTTTCTGCTCCGAATCCATCGACCGGTTCGACAAACGCTCGCCCCATAAAGTGCTTCCAGATACGATTCACGATGGCTTGACTAAAATACGGATTTGATTTATCTGTCATCCACTGCGCGAGGGCTTCTCGCTTTTTGAGGAGTGAACCTTTATATGCGCTCCCATCTAAGAAATGTGGACCGACCTGTTCTTCAAGTCGCTCCACCCAAATTGTCTCTGCTGGCTGGTTGGTAATAAGAAAATTCCTAATTGTCATCTTATTACCAATCATATCTACACTGTCGATGTTCTCCTTTCGCTCACTCTTAATGCCGGTGAAAAAAGCAGCAATACCGTAGTAATCCGCTTGGGTCCACATTTCCGTTTTATGATCGTGACACTCGGCACACTGCATAGGAAGCCCCAAAAACAAACGTGAGGCATGCGAGGTGAGAAAAGTCGGTGAATGTTCGTAACGTAGGATATAGTTTCCAGCACCATTCTCCCGTAATTCGCCATCAGCTGTGATGAGTTCTTGAACAAACTGATTATACGGTATATTGTTTGTGAGTGCCTCCCGGACCCAAGGCGTTAAGCCAACGCGGTGAGTGTCTCTATCCCCACGTCTACCGATTAACCAATTTACCCATAACTCTGTCCAATAGTCAAAGTAAACATCACTAATTAGCAACTGCTCAATTTTTCGTTGACGTTTGTTTGAAGAACCGTCCTTGAGAAAATCCAAGACTGCTTCGGGGGTTGGGATTTTTCCTGTCAAATCGAGATGAACCCGACGCAAAAACTCGGCATCTTCCGACATCTTTGAGGGTTGGATACCTTCCCGCTTAAGCACGACATTGATATACCGATCGAGATGTTTCGTGCTTGATGAGACCTGCCGTGTCGGCGCGACCGTCGTCTGAGTGCAACTGAGCATCAGGCAGGTAAAAACGAATAGGGAAAGTGAGGATATACCAAGAGAGGTCTTCACAAGAAACGAACCCTCGAATGCGCAATGAATTGCACGATTACGAACCGGATGAACCCCAATTTGAAACTCGATGAAACATTAGATTAAGTTTAACCTATTTATTCAGAAGACATCAAGGAAAATCGCCAGCGTTGTGAAATAGCGGAAAAGTGGACATTAAGTCCACCGGACCCCCGTTGGGATGATGCCTACATCTTCACCACGGCGCATCGCTTCAGCCGCATCGAGGATACTTGCTAAATCGTGTTGTGGTTCAAAGTCCAATAGCGTTTTGATCTTGCTTAAATCAAACTCAAAATAGAGAGATTGGGGGAGTCGCACATCAACAGAATCCATCTGGTAACGTTCACATAGGTATGGAATCACCTCTTCATGCTTGAAGATACCGTTTCCGCCGAGCGTGAATTCTTCACCGACAGCGGCATCCTTTTCAATCCCTAACACCAACCCTTGGACAATATCCCGGACATCCGTGAAATGCTCCTTATACGGGCGTCCGTCAGGATTGCGTTTGAGTATGAATTTTTCCTGCCCGTCCCAAAGACGTTTGACGGTATCCGCGGTCTCTAACTCAACTGGATCATCGCCGTTATAATTTTCGTATCGATTATAGATGGGACTAAAGACGAATTGTTTCGGTAAGCCGTCTTCGTTGAGATATTCGCTCGGTTCAATAACGGTTGTGAAGCGAAAGACGGTTGCAGGCACACCATATTGGTGATGATATGTCATGCACAATTCCTCGCCAATCCATTTCGTAAGGAAATAGGGCATGTGATGATATTTGGCGACCATGTCTTCGGTAATGTGTGTATCGAAACGCCTACCTTTTTCGGTGAGTTCCCAATAGATCGCTTCAGTACAGGCATAGACGAGTCGATGAATGTTCGGATTGACCTCACGGATGCTCTCTAAGATATTGAGCGTTCCCATCCCGTTGATTGCCAAGTACTGACGATTATCAAACGGACCCCCGAATGCTGCAGCGATGTGATAGATCGCATCTACGCCATCAACGGCTTTTTTTACGTCCTCGTATTCCCGTAGGTCGCCAAGAACGGTCTCAACGCGATCCGTCCCATCCCATCGTCCAACACGATTGACATCCCCCGGATAGACAAAACTGCGGATGTCATGTCCCTTTTCTAACAATTTTTTGACAAGGTTGGACCCAATACGGCCTGTGCCACCTGTGACTAAAATTTTCATTAATTGTTCTCCTAAAATCCAATGATAGCAAATATACGATTACCTCACTGTTGTGGCAGGGTTACAAACCTCGCCAGTGAAGAGAGAGGTGGATCTGTTTCCGCTAATAACGTCTACACATTCCTATATTCACCCAATATAAAAAGCAGGGCTGCACTCAGGTGGATGCAGCCCTGCTTTACAACGATCTTTCCCGAGCCGCGAACGATGTCCAGGCACTCACAGTTCAACGAAAGCGGTCGTTGTTAGGATTTGATCTCTGCCCACCTAACTGCTAATTTATGTCTTGGCTCTACAGAAAATGCGGTACTTATGAGCTTTATATTATCTATTGCCCACCACCAATCGTTCTGCGCGTCGACGACACCGAAACTAATCGTCATTTCAGCGGCACCGGCGGGGTTGTCGATGGGGATTTCTAACGTTTCGTTTATCTGCTCCCCATCATTTATCTTTTCCTCTTTGAGTTTGAGGGTAGGAATCGTAACAAGGGTATGCGCGCCTGCGTCAATACCGACGCTCTTGAAGAATAGGATTTGTTCCTCTTTATCCCCGTCGAAACTTACTATGATCTCACCATTTTGGGTATCTTCAGGGCGCCAACTCGAATCCAATGTTAAGACGAGCGACTTTGCTGCCGCGCCTTTGATTTTAATCGGTGGGGTAATTAAGTGTCCATTCCAACGACTCTGAGCGTCAGGGTCGCCATTTCCTTCCCAATCGTCCCACTCATCAGGATCAGAAACGGCTCCTTTACCTACACCCTTACCGTCATTGTGTACCCCTGTGAACTCACTACGCCGTTGGTCTTCCGCCGTTCGTGTCCACCACTCAAGGTCGACAATCGCCCACGTTCTCCACTCAGGCATTCCGAGGTCTTCAGGATTTTCGTTTGTGATTTCCCAACCCTCAGGCGGTGTGCCTGACCAGACGTCTTTATCCTTAATCTGTTCCATGATACTGGCTTCGAGTGTCACGCCTTCAAAATCTTCTTCAAAAAGGACAACCTCACGACTCCAAGTTTGTGGTGCTACAAAACAAAAGGTTATCGTCAGAACCGCGTATGTAACGATCCTCATAGGGATGGTACTCATAATTAGCCTCCATAGGTTCTAACCGAATAATGATATTGTGGCAGAATATTTTGGTAAACTACCATGAATATCGTTAACACGCAAACATCTTTATTTTTTACTTCAAACCCTACTTTATACGAAGAATAGCTCCTCTAAAAAGTAACCGCATACCCATCCGTTCTCGGATCGGAACCGCCGATGAGCGCTCCCGATTCAGGATGTACCATGATAGCCTGAGCACTCCCCGGACCACCCCAATCACCAACAATCTGGAGTTCATGTCCCCTTTCTCCTAACCCATCCTTGGTATCCGAAGGGAACCGGTTTTCTAACTGAAGGTCATTGGAGCAGGTGTGCGGAATAGTGGATTCCATCGGGTTCTGCAAACTCCGCCAGCGCGGTGCGGAGACGGCTTCTTGCGGTGTCATTCCGAAGTCGATCATGTGGGTAACGAGTTGTAGATTCGTTTGGACCTGTGTATCTGCACCAGGAGTGCCACAGGCTATGAACGGTTGACCGTCCTTCGTAACGATGACGGGGTTCATGGTGTGGCGGACGCGTTTGCCCGGCATCAAACAGTTGGGATGCCCCTCTTCCAAATGCCAATAGGTCATGCGATTGTTCAAGAGGACACCCGTGTCCCCCGCGATGAGACTGGAGCCGAATCCGGATTGGATACTCTGCAGGATACAAACGAGATTTCCCGCCCGATCCGCGGTGCAGAAACAGGTTGTATCTTCGTATGCTTCTGGACCTCCTGCTGGCACATCAAAAGCCGCTTTATCTAAATCAATACGTTCTGCTCGTTCAGCGGCATAGGACTTAGATAGCATGCCTTCTATCGGAACATCTACCCACTCTGGATCCGCCATATATTTCTCTCGATCCGCGAAAGCGAGTTTTTTCGCCTCAACCATCAGATGCACACTTTCAGCAGTATTACACCCTAAATTTGGCAAATCGAATAACTCAACCATGTTTAATTCTTGCAATAAGATATGCCCACTTGAATTGGGCGGCATCTCATAGACCTCGTATCCACGGTAGTTGACATTTATGGGATCAGCCCAGTGTGCCTGGTAATTCGCGAGATCCTCGGCCGTCAAGAGTCCATCGTAGGCACGGCTGAATGCACCGATGGTTTTAGCAATTTCACCTTTGTAGAATACGTCTCTTCCATGTTTGGCAATTTTTCGGAGGGTGTTACCGAGATTGGGATTCGCGAGGAATTGACCCGCGGCGATCGGTTCGCCGTCGTTGGTAAAGACAGCGCGCGAGTCCGGTTCGGCAGCGAAGCGAGCGTTTTCGCCTTTAAGGCCGCCTGCGAGTCTATGACTCACTGGAAACCCCTCCTCACAGAGCGAAATTGCTGGCGCGAAAACATCTTCTAACTTGAGGGATCCGTAGCGTTCGTGCGCGAGGAGCCAGGCGTCGACGATCCCTGGCACTGAGACACTTCTTATGCCTTTCATCGGGATCCCACCATCTTTGAGGTAGGTTTCTCGGGTCGCGGCACGCGGTGCGGGCCCAGTTCCATTTACCGCCTCAACCTGCCCTGTTTCCGCCCAATAAATGAGGATAAAGCCGTCGCCACCAAGTCCAGAGCCGGCAGGTTCAACCATACCGAGAGCTACAGCGGTTGCGATGGCTGCATCAACGGCGTTGCCACCCGCCATCATCGTCTGAATACCCGCTTGTGAGGCGAGTACGTGTCCAGAAGTAACCATTCCGTTCCGACCCATCACAGATGGACGGAATGCTGAAGCGGTAATACCGTGTGGGGATTGCATCTTGATCCTCCATTATTTATTCCAATACCAATGGTAATAGTGCTTAATTGTCGCATGATCAATACTCACATGCCCATTTCTGACAGATTGCCGGAAGATTTCAATAATTTCGTCGAGAGATTTCTCTGAATGCTCAAAGTAAATCCCAAGAAATTCAATGGCTATCGAACGGACAGAAAACTCCTTCATTTGAATACGTTCTGCTGCTTCAGGAATTTCTTCTGCATAGATGTCGACCAGGTTGAGGATAAAAGAATAGTCAAAGAAATCTAACCCATTTTCTATACCCAAGGTGCGGTCTATAACATCTCCCAAGATGCCGTCTATAATGCCTCTCAAGATGTCGTCTATAATGTCAAGGTTGTCACTACCTTGACACCAAGTGCCATTGTATAGTGTCCGTACACGGTTTATTATCTCAACCTGTAAAGGCGGAGGGGGTGGGACTTCTGCAGTAGTGAAATAAAAATTGGGCTGCACAAGTGCCACGCTGGGAATGCTGATTAATTCTTCCATAATAAGAAGCGGATCAACATCTGCACCTAAGTCTATAGCTCCAATATCATCGAGTACCCCCTCCATTTGTA
Organism: Candidatus Poribacteria bacterium; assembly: GCA_022827885.1. Classification (GTDB taxonomy): domain Bacteria; phylum Poribacteria; class WGA-4E; order WGA-4E; family WGA-3G; genus WGA-3G. The sequence goes on along the minus strand of JAJEIP010000097.1, from coordinate 42,993 downwards.
TTTTGTATCCTTTGAGAGCCAGAAACTCAATCACAGCTGCCCATGTTTCGCTCGCGGGGCGAGTTGTACTGTCGTACTGTATCAAGATTACACCGAGCTCATACGCGGGCCGTTGGTCCCAGTCCCACACATGATAAGCATAGCGACTCGTGGTAGCAGGTGTGTCTGGTCCGTATCCAAATGCGAAAGGGATGAGGGGGTTCTCAGCAGGCAACTGCTGCAATCCCGTTTTCGCATTCAAAGCTTCTTGAGCAAGGTTCTGCAAGGACAATTCCATGTCAGCTGCGTCTCTTATTGTATAAGACCTTACTGCATCCACTGATGCTTGAGCAAAGTCCCGCAATTCTATACTGCATCCAGTTTTAGCCCATGCTTGTTCCAAGACAGTTACTGCTTGTGCAAGGTTAGTAAGCCTCGAGAATGTCGGCTGTACTGATATTCCATCTTCTATTGCAAGTACCTCTGCGAGACCACTTGCTGCGTTAGCAAGGTCCATAAGTCCGTGTTTCGTTGCCGTGTCAGCAAGGTCTGACAATGCCATTTGCGCGAACTGTGTATTGGTCGGGGGCTCGGGAACCTCTTTGAGAGGAGATAAAAGTTGCCCTTCGCACCCAATGAGTATTATCGCACTAAGCACGGCAACAAAAAGTAGTTTAAAACACTTCAGCCAAAACGCTGAAGCCGTGATACCGCGTGGAGATTGCATTATGAAGCCGCCATTATTTATTCAAATGATCAGTGACAAATTGTCCCCAATAATTAGTATAATAGTAATAGTAAACTGTTCTTCCCGATGGAGGTATACCCCATGGTTTATTTCTGATAGATTGCCGGAATTGCGCAATGATCTCGTCGAGAGGTCTCTCCGAATTTTGGAAGTAGATCACCAAAAATGGTCTCACGATGGAGACGGAACGGAATCTATTCGTTCGGATATGTTCTGCTGCTTCAGGGACTTCTTCTTCATAGATCTTTACGAGACTGCGGACGAAAGAAAAATCAAAAAAATCTAACCCGCTCTCTTCGGTTAAGATAGTGTCTATAACACCAAGGTTGCCTTGACAAAAAGCCTTAGTGTATCTTTCCCACACCGAATGTAGTATTCCGCTTACTATGCCAAAGTTAGCATCTGGGGGGATAGCTATCTGAGGTTCATGTTGCGGCTCTATGGGGATGCCTCGCGCTAACGCAACGCCGGGAATGTTGCTCAATTCTCCCACAATAAGAAGCGGATCAACAGTAGCATCTAAATGTATAACATCCGACTCCGGAAACACCGTCGCCTTATATCCTTTGAGTGCCAAAAACTCAACAACAGTTGCTTTTGTTTTGGGCACCGGCCGGGTTTCGTCATACTGTAACCATATTTTACCGGGTTGATAGACCAGTCCCTTCCGAGATAAACTGCCTCCGCCGAAGGCGAAGGGAGTGAAGGTGTTCTGAGCAGGCAGTTGCTGCAGTGCCGTTTCTGCTGTCTCTGCTTCTTGCGCAAGGTTCTGCAATGTCTGCTCCATGTCCGAGGGGTCCCTTATGGTGTAGGCTCTTATTGCATCTACGGATGCTTGCGCAAGTGTCCCCAATTCGATGCTGCATCCTGCGTTAACCCATGTGTTTTCTATGTAAATTACCTCACCAGTAAACCGAGCCAGTTCTGAGAATGTCGGTTCTACGGATATCCCATCTTCCGTTGCGAGTGCTTCTGCAAAACCAGTTGCTGCATCAGCAAGTTCCATAAATCCTCGCGAAGTTGCCGTTTCTGCAAGTTCCAAGAGGGCACTTTGGGCAAATTGTGTATTGGTTTTCTGGTGATTAGGAATATCTTTGATCGGTGATAAAAGTGATCTCTCGCACCCAGTGAGCATTGCTATGCTAAGTGTTGCTGAGAGGATCAGTAGAAAAAATCTCAACCGTAACCTCCGTTGAAACTTAAGTAAGCATCTTCTTGGCGAACGCTTCAACATCAACTTTTTCGTGCGTTCGAGCGGATTCATTGCATGCTTCCATAAGTACCCATGTACCGACCGTTGTATCTTGCATCCAGTCCCGATCCGTTCCGTTGGCAATTGCCTGCGCAAACGCATCAAACTGGAGGCGGTCGTCTTCTATGAGACCAGCGTGCAAATCTTGGAGGTTTAGATCTTCAATCGTTTCACCAAGTCGGAAGAGTTGTAGGTGTCCTGCGTCCCGTCGGAGGTCTCCGTCTTCGCCGTGGAAGGTCCAATGCCCACTCCACCCGAACGGAGCCGTGTGTGCTGCCCGCGTTCCTGCGTAGGAGAAAGGCGCGCCGTTGGCGTACTCCATGAGCGCGTTGCCACCAGCCGTTCCCCACGCTTCAATCTGTCCAAGTTCTGGGTCTCGTCGATTATGAACGTGAGCGGTAACGTATTTGGGAAGTCCCTTCGCCGCAACAAGCTGATCGAGTTGGTGACTCGTGCCAGCGTGGAAGAAAAGACCATCGACATAGGCATCGGGTTGCCGAGAGTCTGGACCCGTGTACAAATTTTGCCGAATCCAGAATCGACACTCCCCTGCTAACATCTCACCGATGCCACCCGCTTCCCGAAGCCACTCCCGCATTTTCGCGGCAGCAGGATTCCATCGCTTATTCTGCCCTTGGACAAGCAGCAAGCCAGGGTTCGCTTTATGTGCGCGTATAATGTCGTGGAATTCTGCTTGGGTCGTTGCAATGGGTTTGACACAAAGGGTGTGCATGCCGAGGTTCAAGCTTTCAACAATTAATTGGGCATGAACGGTGGTTGCGGCGTAGATAAGACATGCCTGCGCCTCGTGTTTCTCTTTCGCCTCGGTTATTGTCGTATAAATGCGATCGGCAAGATAGTCAGGAACATCGCCTTCTAAACCTGCTATAGCCTCGCGAGCCGCGGGGAGATTGATATCTACACACGCAACCGGGTTAAGCCCTTTGGAATTGAGTTGCGCTTGTAGACGACCGTGCGCGAAATGGGTGCATCCGACATGAATCGTAGGAATCGGCATTTAAAAGTCTCCGTTCGTACGCTGACGCTAATAGTAAGGAATTGGAATTAACCGAAAACCACCCTGGAACGGTGCCCAGATTTAATAATTAAAAAGCCTCAACGACAGGTGGGTTGATGAAATCGTGATATTTCTGCGCGACTTTTCCAACGTTTGCATCGCCAGCATGGATAAGGACGCGGAACCGGAAGTGCATCTCTTCACCCTGTTTGAGCGTATAGGAACCATCTTTAGAAGGGTCGCTTTCGAAAGTGCCGCCTCCGAATATATTGCTTCCCATGAGCCCGTAATTGCGCACATGCCAATACGTCGGATAGCGTGGGTTGACAATATGATCGAACACAGCAATACCAACAGACGTTCCATCAACAATACCGGAATAATCGCACCAATTCGCACGCTTCCCCCAAGTTTCTGTCTCATTGATACCGCCAAAAGCGTTCTCTATCTTCCCGCCGTCTGAAGCGTTCATCGACGGATGCACGCGAATTGAGATGATACCGCCCTCCTTGGTATCTCCGAAATGGACATCCCCAACAGAAGCGATAAAGTTGAGGTCGAGATCGAGAATCGCGGCATCTTCGGGTAGGTTATAGATGCGGAAATTCTGTACGTCCGTCATCAAAACCGCTCCCGCTTGGGTCTGCCAACTGTTTTCCGTATAGAGTCTACCGACCACAGCCCCACCCTGTTTTTGTGTGAAGCCTTGGTGCACAACCCTTCCCGAATTACTGCCTTCACCCCATAAATCAACATCGTTGACTTCGCCGTAGGCGACGTAGAGGGAACGGTGATGGACGTGGTCCTTTGAGATGTCGCTGGTTTCACCGCGTGTTACCTCGCGTCCATTCGGACCGAGAACCGGAAAAAAATATGGACGAAACTGCGCTTTTGCATAGCGAAATGTTGTAAAATGTCGGTCGTTGAGTGTTACGGTTATCGTTTCGGCTGCTTCTTTTAACTGAACGCCTGTCTCGCCCGTAACACTTCCTTCCGATAGCGTATAGGTCCGCGATTCACCGGCGGCGAGTCCATTGAGTATCCAAGCTAAGGTCGTCGTGCCATCCTCCCCAGCGTAGCATTGTGCCGAAATAACATCACCGGATGCGACATCTGTTAAGGTGACGGCACGATCGTGGAGTTGGCTCACACCGGGATGGTCAACGTTAACGCTAACTGGGCACCCATCCCGATTGTGAAAACCAGCGTCGACAGTAAACGTCGGAAGATTCTGATTTGACATAAATCTCCTTCCTCGTATCTTGATTCCTCTCAGAAATTTTCCTAAGTAACAACAGGCACCATCGCCTTGTTGATTAGCTTTCCTCAGAGGTTAGGGCGAGGATTCCCTCTTCTTCGCTATTGTAGTTTTCAAAAACGCTCATTAAGCGTCCAAGGATGAGAAGATTGCGGATATGCGCACCTGCGTTGACGAGTGCCGTCCGCCCGCCTTTGCGGGAAACCGTCACGTTCACAGATACCAACGTGCCGAGACCGCTACTGTCCATACGGGTAACATTCTCGAGGTTAAAGATAACCTTTGGGGAGTCAAAATGCTCCTCCAATTCCTCATTAATTTGCTCTCTAATTTCAGCGTTTGCCGCACCAATCATACGGCCCGTGGGGCGAATGACAATGACCCCTTCTCTTTGACGGATTTCTGCTAACATATATTTTCCTTTCTTAGTTGTTTGCGTTATGACATTGATTTAGGATTGAAATACATGCCCTAACAAAAAATGCCTGATAGATAAGTATAGTTGATTTTTGAAACTTTGTCAAATATTTTTGTGGAAACTTTGGTTTCAATTCCGGAATTTAGACGCTGGTTGTCGAAATTATGGGTTTAAATAGAGGGCGGAAAGACTACGGATTGGGTTGGTGCGGTTGGAAACCGCACCAACCCCGTTTGGAATATCATTCAATGCCCTGCGGATGGCGGCGGTGGCCAGTGGAGTCCGCGTTGACCGGATAAGGCGCGGTTGGGAGACGGACGATACGCTCGGTCAGGCAAGCCGACGAGTTTACCATCTTGTATCCAGTCTTCATCGTCTCCATAGAGTTCACCGATGAGATGGTTTGTCAGACGTTCCAGTATCTCAGTATGCGCCGGTGAATCGGCGAGGTCGTTCAATTCCCTTGGATCCTCTTCCAAATCAAAAAGTTGACGGTAGTTTCCAGTGGCGTAGTAAATTAGCTTGAAACGTCCGTCATGAATCATTCGGGTCGCGCTCCCGCCTTCACCAATCTCGCCGTATAACCAATCGCGCTTTTCGTCGCCTACCATCGGGATCCCATCTACGGTATCTGGAATGTCAATGCCTGCGAGATGGAGGAGTGTCGGCATGACATCCTGCCATCCGACGAGCCGGTTGTCCACTCTATGATGTCCTACGCGTTCATCGCCTGCGGTGCCGACGAGCAGCATAGGAACGTTGGCAGAATCCTCATAGTAGAGCCGTTTTGCCCACATCCGATGATTTCCGAGCATGTCGCCATGGTCGGAGGTAAACAAGAGAATTGTATTGTTCAGGAGTCCTTCCTCCCGTAAAGTCCCAATAACAACCCGTAATTGATGGTCGATATGTGTGCAGAGGGCATAAAATGCTTGGCGTGCTGAACGAATTTGGTCTTCTGTGAAATGCGCGTCCTGTTTCTGTCGCGCCTTTAGGGGCAGCGGGAGTCGATCGGTTTGCTGCGCCCATTCACCACAATAGGGCATGTCCACGTCAATATCGCGATACATGTCCATGTAGCACTGAAGCGGTGCTAAGGGGGGATGTGGATGGCAGTAGGAGAGGAACCAGAACCCAGGGCGTGTTGGGTCGCGGCGTTTAAGCATCCGCACCATCTGCTGCGTGCTCCAGTTTGTGACATGGCAGTCTTCAGGAAGATGCCACGGACGGTTGAGATAGTCGTTGTTGCACATCCCGTGGGCGAACTGTTGACCTGCATAACCTCTGTCGCCGAGAAAAAGCTCATAGTCATCGACCACGCCGTGCTGCAATCTGCCTTCCTCACCCAACAGCACATCGTCGAAACCGATGCGGCTTCGTTGGGGATGGATATGCAATTTACCAACAGCATAGGCTTGATACCCCGCATCCCGAAAGGTCTGTGCAATTGTAGGGAGTCCATTTAATCCCTGCCGGTCGTTGAAAACCCTGTCTTTATGGGTGCGTGTTGTTGTGCCGGTCATCAACGTTTTTCGCGCCGGAACGCAGACGGGACATTCACTGTAACCTCGTGTGAAGCGGGTGCCCGCACGAGCAAGTGTGTCCAGCGTCGGTGTTTGGATGGCAGGATGTCCATTGACACCTAATAAAGAATTAGGCCAATGGTCTGTCGAAATCAGAAGAACATGGGGTTTGTCGCTCATGGCTCTCCTTTTTTGTCGGTCATATTGGGAAAAGTAGAAGGTTATAATCGGTTCATTCGTATCATCTTATCAAAAGGTATGGCAATTGACAAGGAAAAAATCGCAATCAACTTCGACCTGATGATGAATGCCTTGACTATATCTGCATCACTACAGTATTTGTGAGATAAGGGGAATCAAATTCTGTCATGCAGTCTGCGTTGCATCCCGGAACCGGAAAAAGACGGACGGATAACGGTTTGTTTAACTGTATAGAGAGCGTGGCGACATCCTTCAGAATAGAAGTAATTTGAGAGGTTGAAGCATTGCCGGGTATCGGAATGGTATCCAACCCCGTCCCGCAGACAGTGGAATAGAGGAGGAGACTGTCGAGGTTAAAGTGTCCCGCTTCGCTGCGTTTTCCCAGTCCAACATCTTCAAGGACTGGGAGCATCAATCCCGAATATCCACAGAGAGGTAATGAGAGGGATCGAAGTGTTCGCGTCAAACCAGCAGCAACTGTAAGGGTCCCGCGCTCACCAAAGAAACCGGGCAGTTGGTGCTCCATCGCATAAGCGATGCTCTCATCACCCATTGGCGCGGGTGATACATCTATACCGACAAATTTCACGCCCCATTCCTGCGCAAAGGTTTCTGCGAGTGCGACAATCTTCTGTCCTTCGACTTCCATGAGCGTCTTCAGATTTTGCAACGCAATTTCCAAATTAGGGGCATCTGCGAAAGCCTGTTGCACAAGGTCCGCCGCTTGCCATCCGATACCAAAGTTAGTTCGGGTGTCTTGCCAGAAGGCTGCCGGGAAAAAGGGGGTGTTTGGTGGGCAATTCATCAAGGCTGCGAAACGAAGGTTCCCATAACCAGCATCGGTTCGATGCGCAATTTGCTGAATAACCGCAGCAGTGCTTTCTGCTATCTCCGATGCGATCTGTCCAGATTGCGTCGTAAGGGTAACAGTAGCGAAGAGAATCTCGCTCTGGATAATTACGTCAGCGATGCGAGCAATATGCGTTTGGGTGTGCCGTTTTTCAGGTAGGATGGTCCCTAAGTTAAGAAACGCAATTCCCAATGCCCGTGCATCGGATTCCAACCTTAAGAGGGTATCTACGTCCCGATTCTCATCCCAGATTTGGCAACTGACACGAGTTGTTTGGACCTCGTAACCGTTCGCCTCAAAATAGGATTGACAGTCAGCGTTGAATTTTGCTGCACGTTGAAGTTGGTACGGCGAAAAAGGGAGTGGAATGCCCGTGGTAATCGTTCGAATTTTCATAGTGCGTCTATTAACTCATCAAGCATGATCTTCGCCATAAAGTCCTATATGCCGGTAACGCTCGTATCTTTGTTGAATCAGTTGTTCGGGTGTCATCTGCATCAATTCAGTGAGGTGTCTACGGACTGCGCGTTTGACGCTGCGTGCAGCCGCTTCCGCATCCCTGTGTGCCCCACCGAGCGGTTCCCGAATAATCTGGTCAATAATCTCTAACTTGAGCAGATCTGGGGCGGTGGGTTTATAGCCTTCGGTTGCTTCGGGAGCGTGTTCGCCTTTATCCTTCCACACGATGCCGCTGCAGGCTTCAGGGGGTGCGACACAGTAGACAGCGTATTCCATCATCAAGACGCGATTTCCAACTGCGATTGCCAAAGCACCGCCACTGCCACCTTCGCCAATAATGACGGCAAGGAGCGGAACACGCAGGGTCATCATCTCCGCAAGATTTTCAGCGATCGCCATGGCTTGCCCGTATTCTTCGGAACGGAGGTCAAAGTGTGCCCCTGGCGTATCAATAAAACAGATTAAGGGTCGATTGAATTTATCAGCTAACTGCATCAATCGTCTGGCCTTACGATAACCCTCCGGATGCGTGTACCCGAAATTCATCTCCTGTCGCTCTTCGAGATTCGTGCCTTTTTGTTGTGCCAGGTAGACAAGGGGTTGTCCGTCGAACCAAGCAAAACCCCCAACGAGTGCCCGATCGTCACCGTAGAGTTTATCGCTGTGAAGTTCAACATGTTCATCAAAAAGGGCATCAATATAAAAGGGTGCTTGTGGACGTTGCGGATGCCGCGCTAACCGGACTTTATCCCAGCGACTTAGCTTTTGGAACGTTTGCCGTGTAAGCGTATTCGTATTCTGCTTTAGTGCCGCCATCCCTTCCTTTAGGTCTAATTCAGGATGTGCTTCCGCGAAGGCTTCCAGGCGCGCAAGGTGCCGTTCTAATTCGATAAACGGCTTTTCAAATTCCAGATCTGTTGTGTTCATATTTATTGACTTTCGCTTTCGGCAGCGGTTAAAAGATGTTTGATTTAATCAAAGCATCTTAACCGCCTACCAATAACCCTTCTTCTGACTGCCAAGTGCTGACAGTCAATTGCTCTTAAGATTGACGAGCTTCGTTACGAAGCCCTATCCAGACGCAAACCCCCATTCCCAATAGCACAATTGCGAAGGGAAAACCCGTCGCGAGCGAGGCAGCCTGTAGGGACTTTAACCCGCCACCAAGTAACAAGGCAATGGCAACTAAACCTTCCGCAGTACACCAGAACACGCGTTGGGGAACAGGTGCGTCAACCTTACCCCCTGCCGCAATGATGTCAATAATCAGGGAACCAGAGTCCGATGAAGTAACGAAAAAGATGATCGTTAGTGTCATAGCGACGCAGGAGAGCAGCATTGTCCATGGGAGTCCTTCAAACATTTCGAACAGGGCGAGTTCGTAATTATATGTCTCAACTTTTTCGGTTACACCCGTGTAACCCGCAGTCAGGAACTGGTGGATAGCAGTACCACCAAAAGCACCAAACCAGATCACACACAACAGTGTCGGTAGCAGCAGCACGAAGATGACGAACTCGCGCACCGTGCGTCCCTTTGAAATGCGAGCAATGAAGGTCCCGATGAACGGTGCCCAAGCAATCCACCATGCCCAGTAGAAAGTTGTCCAATCGTGAAAGAAACCGGTGTCCTCGCGTCCGATCCAGTTACTGAGTGGCACAATTTTCATAACATAGGTGCCGAGACCCGTAAAAATGCTGCGGAAAATGTAGAACGTTGGACCGAGGAGGATAACAGCCGCGAGCAACACAAATGCGAGAATTATGTTAAACTGGCTGAGACGTTTGATACCGACATTAATCCCCGTCATCACCGAGATCAGCGCGATTGCTGTGATCCCTACAATCAACAGGACCATCGTGAGGTTGCTCGCTGGTATTCCAAACAGATGGTTGAGGCCAGAGGTCACCTGTTGGACCCCCAAACCGAGAGAGGTTGCGAGTCCAAAGATACCTGCAAATATGGCAAAGGTATCGATGATATGTCCGGGCCACCCCCATATCCGGTCACCAAATATGGGATAGAACGCAGAGCGGATGAGCAAGGGCAAACCCCGATTGTAAGCGAAAAACGCGAGGGCAAGCCCAACGACACCGTAGATTGCCCACCCTTGTAAACCCCAGTGGAAGACCGTTGTCGCTATACCCAAGGAAGCCGCCGTTTGAACCTTCGGATCCCCAGCGTCAGGAACATTTCCGGCGTTGTAGGCTGTTTCTGGGTCGTAAACCGTTTCTATCCCCAGCGGTGAATAGCTACCACCCTGAAAATAGGTAATCGGCTCCGACACGCCGAAGAAGAGAAGCCCGATACCCACGCCTGCAGCAAAAAGCATGGCAAGCCAAGTTAAGTAGGAATATTCAGGCTTTGCATCCGCTCCACCGAGACGCACCTTTCCAAGCGGTGAGAATGCAACAAACAGACAAAAAAGAAAGACAAGGTTGGTAGAAATCATGAACAGCCAATCAAGATTCGTGGTGAGCCAGACTCGGAGACCTCCAAAAAGTTTGGTCGCACCTTCTTGGAAAATGAGGGATCCGATAATAAAAGCAACAATGGCGATACTGGAAATAATGAATACAGGTGTGAGGTAAATCTCTAAACCGAATAACTTCTTATACTCCCTTTCTTGCATATACTGCGGTTGTTTTCCTTCTTCGTGCATTTTCAAAATTCTCCTTTTAGAGTTGATTTGGCGGTTTTTCAACCGCGCACGGAACGGCGTGCACGCTTACGAAACGCGCACACCCACTGAAAGGTCGCGTAACCGATTAGAAATAATAACCGAAGTTAAAGTTAAGTCGCAAATTCCAGGCGTTATTTCCATTAGCACCGAAGTCACCGGCACCATCGTAGATATTACCGTAGCCTTCTTTCTCGCCATCACTTGTCTTGTTCCCAACAAAAAAGTTGCCATCGGAAAGTCCTACATCAGTATATACATAGAGCGCCCCAAAAACCGTCCAGCTCGCTCCAAGTGTCACAAGAGTACTAGCATTGTAGTCTTCCACCGTTTTCATGATAGTGCTCCACTCCACGTAGGGCGTGACACTGTCAATCCATGAGACACCTGAGGTGTCGATACCACCGTAACGCAGCGATAGTGCCGGTATTAATCCATTTGAGGCGATGGGCCAGGCGAAGTCGTAAGCCCCCATCGGAATTAGGTCGCCAGTCCCCCAAGGTGTATCGTCAGTGATATTATGCGCGTAATAAGAGAATTGCGAAAAGAGCGTGAAATCTGCGAAGGAATTCTTCATGTGTGCGGAAAATGCGTAGTGGTTACCATTGTCATCGTTGCCCACATTTGTTCCCTTCAACAGTCCGAATTGCAGTGATACACCAACATCTGCGATATTTTCAAGTGCGTAGATTGCACGAAGATTAAATTGATGTTGTTCATCATACCCGTTTTCGCCGGCACCCCATTCGACGTCTCCTTTTGCATCTGCTTGTTCTTCCCACTTGACGATGTCATAACTGTAGCGTGAACTCGCCAAACTACCCCCAAATGTTTGGGGTTCGCTCATCGGATAATAGGCCACATCAAGTGTCAGTTTATCAAGAGTGTCACTCCATCTGATTCCTAAGTCCATATCGTCGGCGAGCCCGACATAAAAATGCTGGTCAAAGAACCAACTTGTAGAAACACCATAGGCGGTCGGTCCGAAGGGAACCCGCACAATACCCGCTTTAAGTGTGCCAGAATCACTGAGCTTATAGCCTAACCACGCTGTATGTATCATGCTGTAACCGTGAGTCCCTCCGAAATACCTGGGATACCACCGGTATTCAAATCTGCCAATGATGTTGTTATAGTCCAAGTCGGCATTGAGGCGTAAGATCTCAAGGTCAACATCTCCGATTTTTTCGCCTCGTCCTTGATCGACGTAACTGCCATAGATGTAATTCGCCCGCATTGCACCGCCGACTTTAATGGGACTCTTCTTAGGTGCCGGAGCCTCAACGGCCTCTTCTATATCTTCGGTTGTATCAGCGATGGCATAAGAAGAAACGATTAGCAAAATCGCAATGCTGAAGCCGAAGATATATTGATATTTTCGATCTTTTATAAGAAAACAGTTCATGAAACTTTCGTATTTGTGCACGAGCCTTTCCCCCTCAGTGAGACAATGCCGTTCAATAAAATTTGTTCAAACCCTTATAACGCCCTAAGTAGCAACTTAAGGTTATATAGTTATAATAAATCAATTTTACTTTTTTTCAAGAAAAAAGAAAAAAATTAAGTCTATATCTAACTATAAATCAGGTCACATTTTTCGGGAAAAGCAAATTATTGACACAGAAATTGCTAATTTTGCTTGAAAAGGACATCATACTTTAGCATTTTATCGGATTTTTTGTATCGTGCTACAGAGAAGGCAACTTGGGTAAAATATAAAAACTCACCTACAATCGAATTGTAGGTGAGTTAGATAGGACCTATTGCATCTGACCCATACCTTGCATCATCGCCAAGGTTTGGATAAGTTGCCTGAAATCACCGAGGGTTAACAGAAGTTCCGCACCGATGCCATCGTCTTGGACTTTCGCGGAAAAACCGATGCTATAGTTCTCTGGCAAATTCATAAACATGCCCGACATCATTTGCAATGCGGCTGCACCATTCGGATCCGCCACCTTCGCAATAATCGGTAGGAGACTTTTAACTAAGGTCATTGGAGAAATAGCAAAAAACAGGTTACTCTCCAAGCCTAAAGCCGTGACCAATTTTTCATAACTCGGTTCGCCAGAGAAACTGGGGACGGTAGCGACACCCGCTCTGTTATCCAGGTTCATCTTTAGGAGTTCAGGGCTGCCCGTCACCATAAATAAGTGATCATCAGTAATAGCATAGTACCAGTGCCACTCCTGTGGCATCAACCCAGCAGCCTCGGGTGGCATCGTCCCGAATGCACTACCGAAATTTGGAAAGACGTAACTTTTAATCTCAACACCGTTATGCATCATGGGTTCACCTGGATATGCCCCTTTGTACATGTCCAGATTGGCACTATCACCAATCATGTTTCGAGCGAATGCCATTGAGTCTTGGAGTTGTTTGAGTAACGCCTCTTCCATGTAGGCTTTTGCCGTTTGTTTATCTCTCAACTCATAGATAATTAAATAGTCGGGGAGGATACTACTACCAAAATTGATGGAGAACGCCCATTCTTTACCGAGAGCCTCGTAAAAGTCGTTCATCCGTTTGGTAAGGGACGCCAGCATCTCAGTCTGTTCCGGGTCGGAGTCCTGTGCGAGTATTTTCAGCCAGAACATGCTCATCTCAATCATCAGTTCGGGTTTCCCCTGAAGAGCACCGTTCGTAAATGCTGGGCTTGGGAGTTCGCTAAGGAGGGTTAATTCGTTGGGAGCCATCCCTTTTAACGCCTTCTGAATTCCACCATTGCTCTGGAACTTCAGAAATGGAGAGAGTTTCACATCGGTGCCTTCTACTTCCAGCGTGGCACTCAGAGATTTCAGCTGCTCAATAAAATCTATCGCGCCAACGAACATACTTTCAAGGATGGGCGATGCCGCCATGGCTGCAGGATCGCTTTCAAGGCTGTCCTTCATTGCTTCCGATTCACCCTTAAGTGCCACGCTCAACAGCGGCGCAATTGATTCAAGGTTAAAGTGGACTGCGAGCTGGGCAGTCCCTGCTGATACCTCAGTAAGGAAGGTGCTATAATCGGGATCGGTTGTGACAGCGGATTTTGTTTTTTTATAGGTGTCGATAACGTTTTCACACACTTCAGAGGACTGAGAAAAGACGAGGATGTTATCTATGATGGCGAAACTACCGCCCCCACCAGCAGCGTTCCAATAGGTTACGCCGTTATACACTATAGGTGCCGTGCCTTCGCTTTCGGCATCAATGACCTGTTTCATAGCCCCAGGATCAGTGAGATGCACAGTTGCGGAAAGATCGTGTGGGTGCAAGGAGGTCATGAAGATGGCAAAATCTTGATTCATGTCCAGCCCAATTTCCTCCAATTCACTCAGATTCTCAAAGCCAGCTCCGAAAGTATCTGCTAAAATTTTGGCGATGATCTCCGGATTTTCAGCGGTCGGCATCAAGTCCATCGCTAACATATTGACCCGATCATTTAACGCATTCAAACTCGGACAATAGATAATTCCGGCTATGTGTTCCGGTATCAGATGCAGCACACTGCTACCTGGAATCTCTACCGGTGGCATGGCTTCTTCAGATTCGACTTCACGATGCGTTTCCTCTTCGGCTGTCTGTGGTTCTTCGTGTGTTTCCTCTGGCGATTCGCTGTGTTCATCGATATCTTGTTCTATAGTCTGTGATTCTTCATGTTTTTCTTCTGGTTCTTGTTGTGTGATAGGTGCTTCGGTAGTGATTGGAACTGGAGGCGTCTCTTTCGCGCTGCACCCAACGAATATCAACGTTGCCAGTAATGCGAAGGCAATCAGGGGTAAAGCCAAACATCTCTTCATTATAGTTTCTCCTGAGGTGCGGGATAATCTATCGGTGTATCCGCACCAGGTTTATAGTATTAATTTTGAGTTTTTGATATTTTTTCTTGGAGTGCATCGATTTCCGCATTGGAAGCCAATACACCGATTTCGACTTCATAGTGCCTACGGCCACCGGGTTCAATATATTGTAAAGCCCCCCGTTCGCGTTCCTTTGCCCTGCCTTCTACCCCGCAATTCGAGGGTTCTAAACCGAACACATAGCTGCCTTCGCCACACATCTTCCACTGGACAAAATGTGGAAACTGGGTTTTGTGGTAGCGGACCGATACGCCGATACCTTGTCCACCGTTAAAATTGCGGTTTACCAGCGCGACGTGAATGTGATTATCAACATCCGGTTCCATTTCGTGATAGAAAACTTCTTCTTGAAAATCGACAGTTGGTGGTTCGCAGAGATTATAATTGTTTAGGTTTGCGGCAGCTTGTTCATCCCGCGGGGTCACTTGTGACGAAGGGGCAATCAATTCGCTGTTTTGGGTAAGGATTGGGAATCCGATATTAATATGGAAGAGGTACATGTGCGGTGAATCTTGGTATCCCAAGTTTTCTACAATGTCCTCAATATGCAACGTCCGCGAACCTAATTCCGTCCAAATTCTACGCGTGCGAGAGAGGTGTTCACCCAAAGCAGCGGTTTCTTTCACCTTGCCCTGCGCCCATAGCATATAGCGTTGTCCTTCCCATCGGCTGTCCACCCAAACGTTCTTGGCAGGGATATGGGAGACTCTGCCGTGGAGCCCTAAGGCCTCATCGTCATCTTCGCCGGGAACACCGACTTGTCGCATACCGCAAGTTGTCAGCAAGCCGCCATAAAAACCCCGTAGCCACCCCAGCCCATCGGGTTCATAATGTGCAGGACTGACATCGCCTGTACTCGAACGCCAACAGAGCGGGATGCCCTGATATTCTGCATACGATACATCCAAACCGCGACTCGGCAGCACGGTGAAATTAAGACCGCTACCGGTTCGGAAGTCGATAGCGTCAACGCCCTTTTCGTTGCCATCCGTTAATTGGTACATTTTGGCATGGGCAATTTGCGATACATCTCCGACGTGGCGAAGCAGTTGCATTCTGTCATACGTCGCTCCATATAAGTTTATCAAATTGAGGTTCCCCTTTCTTCTGATGCAGCTTGATCGCTTCAATTCAAGGGCGTTTCCTTCAAGCCTATGTTAAGAAGATAGATTAAACTTTCTGTATTCCGTTTCTAAAATGAAATTATAGCACACATCCCGAAAAAAGGCAAGATTTCGTTTCAGCATCCGTAGAAATAACGACGCGATATTCCTCTTTTTTTCCATTCTTTCAGTTGCTCTGACGCCAGTTTTGTGATATGCTTAATGTTGTTGAGGATGCGTTGTGTACCCGTCTCTAACAAAAGAAGGTCGCCTATGATTGAAACTATAAAAAGCAAGGTTGCGCAGATTGTTGAACAGGCGTGTGCCGCGGATACCAATATCTTCGGTTACGATATTTGGACGCATCATATCCTGCCAGTCGTTCAAAACGCGAAACAACTCGCTCCACGCTTTGATGCTAATCCTGAAATTATGGAGTTTGCGGCATTACTCCACGATTATGCCTCTATCAAGGACAAGGCACTCTATGCCGACCATCATATTCACGGTCCCATTGAAGCGGAGAAACTTCTCAAGCGTTTCGGCTATCCACAAGCAAAAACGGAAGCCGTCAAGGAGGCTATCGCAACGCATCGAGCCAGTGTAACAGTGAAGCATCGGAGTGCCGAGGGGGAGTGTCTTGCCAATGCTGATGCCATGTCTCATATTGAACATGTCCCATCGTTATTATACTTAGCATACATTCATCACGGAATGGGAATCGATGAAGGTAGACTATGGGTCAAAGCCAAACTACAACGGAGTTGGCAGAAACTACGGGCAGATGTTCAAGAATTAGTTAGAGACACATACGAAGCGGCGTTGAAAATACTTTAAGGTTATGTAAATAAAGGAAATTTATTAAATGCTTAAGTTTAGCGAATTGAAGCAGGTTCCACTACCTGAAATAGAATAAGTTCTGGAGATACTCAATTCCAGCGAAGGAGAGGAGTCATGAAAAAAATTACGGAGATGAACCCGGTTGAATTCCGCGAGTTGCTACATACCCTTGTTAACGAGGAACTCTTCAAATCACAAGAACGACTTGCCGAATTGCTGGCGAGAAATGGCACTCAGGAGGCACTGGAGGCGGAATTCTTTCACTTTCACGGCGACACTGAAGATCTGGGGTTTTGGTTTGAGGAATATGAGGAAGATCCACTTAAAGGACTCGACCTACATACGTCGCTTGCTAAAAAACTCAAGCGGCAACGCGAGTACATCCTCGCCAATCGGAAGACAACGCTTGAAGAGCGAATCCATAGAAGGATGGGGGTCTATCTTAAAAGTGACCCCATGCCAAATAAGAAAATTATTGAGCTGTCCCCCACCGAATTCCGAGAACTGCTCCCTGACCTCGTAACCCAAGAGATCTTTGTCGTACGCGGACGGATCGCAGCGTTGCTTGAACAGAACGCCTCCATGGAGCAGTTGGACGCTGCATTTCGTGAGTTTTTCGTCGCTTATGAACTCTTGGAACTTGCCTTGGAGGATTACCATTACAATCCAGATGAAGGTCTAGAGATGCAACCTGAATTTGCAGAAGAGTTAGATCGGAGGATAGAAGATTACGAAACGGGCAGGGCTAAATTGATTCCAATGGAAAAAGTCTATTAGGTTGGCTTTATCTGTGAAAAATTTAAACTATGCAAAACTTAACACAATCTTCCTTTTGCGCAAGTCCTATGACTATTGACATGGTTCACTGGTTCTTTGACCTCTTTGATAAACTCGATATCACAGTCTGGATTGATGGCGGCTGGGGAGTCGATGCGCTATTAGGTGAATGCACTCGGGAACATCAGGATTTGGATATTATGATTTCATGGGAGGATTCAGCAATACTCACCGCGGCACTCTATCAACACCGTTTTGTTGACGTTTATACCGACGACCGTAAGGATCGAAACTTCGTGATGGGACATCGATTGCATGGAATGATCGACTTCCATGTCATCGAACTTACCGAAGGCGGCGCGATTTACGGTCCCGGTGAAATCGATTGGGTAATCACCGAATCGGAGTTGAGTGCTGTTGGTCTTATTGGAGGGCGGGAAGTGCGATGTTTGTCAGTGGATTACCAAGTCCGTTCGCACGCTGGCTACACGTTGCAGGATACAGACTTTGCTGATATGCGAGCACTGCAGAAGAAATTCGGCGTTAAGTTGCTTGCTGAGCAGATGAACGATTAGCAAAACAAGGAAGCCCGGCGAGGTTAGGAAACCTCGCCTACCGGGGTAGGGGATCTTCCTGAAAAAGTTGGGGTGAAAACCTCTCCTACAAGTCTCTTAATGTTTCCAGAAGAACGTAACAACACCCGCAATCATCAAAGCGATAGACCATAACAGATCCATATTAAACCACGCCTTACGGAGCAGTGCAAGTCCCACGACCTCGTAAACAATAATTGCTACAATCCCCATCACGACGAAAAAGCTGAGTGTATGCACCCCAACTGCCGACAATAACATCGTCGCGTTGTGTGCCATGCTTGCAGGGGCGTGATGCATGTGCTCGGATGCTTCGGCAGCAGGCATGCGTAATAGCAGCGGTGCCAGCATCAAACCCGCCCCGTGTGCGGAGGCCATCAGGAACGACCAAATCGTTAAGTCTTTGAAATTAACACGCATCCCGACCCATTTCGGATGCCGCGCTCGGAAAAACTTATACACACCAAAACCAAACAACACCGTTGCACAGGCGATACGCAGCACGTCTTCTTGGAGTTGTTGCTGTGCTAAGGCAATGACGAAAACCACAACTGCGATAGATATCGCGTGTCCGAGTGCCATCGGGAAGAGCGCACCGATAACCGCACTTCTCCGCTTTTCTTGCATGCCCAATGCGACAGCAAAAAGCCATCCCATCCCCGGATTAATACCGTGAAATACGCCGAGAAGAGTGTAACTTAGCCATGAAACAGTATCCATAAAAAATATCTTTCCATAATATGAGGGTGCCGCAAGAGAACTTGCGCACCCTCTTTTAGACGCGTATTTAATGGCATACTCTGAAATTCAAAATGCCATTAATTCTTAGGAATAACAAAAAGTATCAGAGGAGCTATCGCCGCCTTGCAATCGGATCTGATGGGCACGACTTTCGCCGAAGTCTACGAAGAAATCGGGATCTAATGCCAGTCCGCCGTCCGGATTCACATCCGCCTTCACCATCCATCCGTTTGCGCCATCTGGGTAGAACTGATTGTCCCAGGCGACGTAGAGAGAATTCGTGAAATAGAGGCGTTTGCCATCGCGGCTCAATTCAACCATCTGTGGACCGCCACTCACAGGTCCAGCAGCCGGGTGTGGATGCGATTTTGTAATCCCGCCGATTTCGAGCGTACCCGTATGCTTCGGATTAAAAGGATCGGATACGTCGTATTGCAACATCTCTCCGGTCCCCCAGCAAGAGACATACAGGAACTGGTCATCCAGTGAGAGGATGTGGTCAGTGACAAGCGGAGGTATCATCCCAATATCTTTCAAAGCAGGTGGCAAGTCATCTGGATTTTCAGGCACCTGTGCCGGAATATCAATAATCTTTTGGATATCCCAATTGTCTCCATCTTTGTACCACGTCCAAATGGAACTCGACAGATCGTTCATATTAAGCACGGCATTGACGAACCCATACGCTTTGGTCGGATCGTGTGCGGGACGTAATTCCAAGATCATCTGATAATCGTCGCCCAAGTCCAAGGTCTGGATGTTTTTCCGATGCCGGATGTCCCAGATATGGATCTTATGTCCGAACTTGCGTTCACCTAAATCTTCAAGGCTCACGCCATTTTCAATCATTGCAGGATATCCCCACTCACTGGTAACAGCGATGTCATAACCCAAGTGCCACCAGAAATCATAAGAGAGGGATTGAGAACCGCGTTCTACTTCCCACTGCCCCAGAATATTGAAGTTGTAGTGATCCATGAGGAAAATGCCCCCGGGACCTTCTTCAGAACCTGCTGAAGCCAAAGCACTGACATAAATGCCTTCGGGACCACAATGGACTGTATGCGGACGGGTATATCCCGAACGCGACTCAACTTCACTGGCATCCAACGTTTTAATGAGTTTCGGTGCCTTTGGGTTCTCCTTGACATCAAGGATATAGATATGAGAACCGCGCAGTGCTGGCACAACGAGATAACGCCGTTCTACATACGGGTGTGGTGCGTAGGGACAGAGTGCTGCACTACAAGCATTCCAACCGAAGTGGTGGATTTCATCACGAACACCGAGCTCCAGCCTATGGACCATCTGGCCGTAGGTGTCAGACGCTTTGTTGAGGTCAACCACACACATAGCGTCGGGGTTGCCGTCATCTCTCGGTGCAGCGACATAGGCGACATCTTCAATTGGTGCCTCAATCGCCATCTTTGGGGACGGATAAAAGGTCGGATCGGGTCTCCACTGTTGTAACAAAGTTGTTTCTCCTTTTTAAGGGTTGTTGATTATGGGTTATCCGTATCGTTTTGTGCCCGGTCGAGCCAACCAGGCAGTTTGATGTTTTCAGAGAGTTGCCATGCAGTCAAATAGAGTGAAGCCGTCCAACGCACTGATTCACGCGCTCGATCATTTGTGAAATCAACCAATGCGGGGGTCGGGTCTTTCAGATTTTGCCAGTCACCCGCAAGTTCGTAAACGCTGCCTACTAAACTGAACCCTGCTTGAACCTGCTTTACGATTGCTGGCATTAAGTCGCCAACGGCTTCAATCTCTTGTGCTTTCGCGAGTGCTGTCGGATCCAGTTTCAACATCTCAATGGCTGAATCGACTTTTTCATGGATACCGGCATGTAAGCGCGTTCCATCTTCCTGAACAATCCCGTTAAAATGGATTGTCAGATGCAACGGTTGGCACATATCCTGCGCATAGTGTGCGAGAAATCCGGCATAGAGAAAGCACTTGTTTTGGATCATCGGATTGTCGGGCCACTTCCGGTACTCCGCGAAAGCAAGAGCGAGCCGTTCTGTCCATTCTGCCAACGCATAAGGGAGGGTGCCGACCGTTCGCGGTGCGAGTCCTAACTCCGCACATAACTTAATGTGTGCCTCGCGTCCCTCTGGAATCGGATGATCTTTCAGCAATTCCACATCAATATAGTGTTCACCATATTCAGCCTGTCGCGCATGCGGGGTGCTACGCTCTTTGGATATGTCGGGGTCATAGACGCAGTGAGCAACCATTTTTTCGGCGGTTCGGAAAAAATCAGGCATCTCTTCGGGAAGCGCTTTGACAGATGCTTGTGTGAGGATATCGTGTCCGCCTCCCCACCATGCCCACGCCGGGGTCGTGAGGAGTATCGAAAATAGAATAAAGATATTACAGAAACGCTTCATAATTCTCCTTTAGGGCACAATCTAAATGAAGATTAATTTATTAATTCGGTAATTATTGGACGTGTGATAAATCGCACGACTACAAGCAGGCCCGTTCGTAGTAGGGCAATTCATTGCCCGTCTATTACCGATTTATTTTCTGAAACTTCATACAAATTATGCTACGGGTTAATCTGCTGCCAGATATTCTGCAGGACTCGCTTCCTGCCATTGGAACTGGAGTTCAGCGGTTTCATGCGGTTTAAACGCTGTGGCAACTGTTTCTATAGCGGGTCCGGTAATGTCAATTTTGTCAAGATCTGCGGTGCCGTATCCTAACGCATTGGCATAGTGGAACAGCCCAATCTCCAACGGCTCAAATCCCATCGCTTTGGTTGTAGCTGCGTCCGCTGCGAATACATCGCCGCTCGCCACTGCGATACCGAGAGGCACGGAATCGGTCCCACCCGGTCCGTTGCCTTGTAACCCAACCGTGCCATCAACAATAGCGATGTCGGGCTTAAGGTGACGTGAGAGGCGAAGTAGGTTGATATTCAACGTCTGTGCTTCGCGCGGGAGCACTCGGTCTGCATGACTATGGTAGCCGTGCATTTTAATCCGATCTTCCTTATGCAAGGTACCCATAATCATATTCTTCATAGCAAGCGTTACAACACCCGCATCATGTGTCTTAGCGATGGCAACAGAGAGAGTGCAGGGGCAATCTATGACGATCTTCGGCATTCTCACGGTATCTTCATTACGTTCAGCAAGAAAGACCGTGGTTTCTACCCATTCAGTTTCCTGATGCAAATCCACGAGCCGGATTGGGAGATCGTATTCGGCTTGAAGTGCTTCATACCCGAAAACTTGGAATGCCTCGCCGGAGAAGGCTTCATTCGCGCCCTCAGCGACAATTATCTCTTTTGGTGGATGTGGTGTGCTCAGCAGAAAATCAATCGCACCGCGCATCGCGTCGACGTGCGAGGAGGCGAGTTGATTCGTGCTGGAGAGGAAATTCGGTTTTAACAGCACCTGCTCACGAACTTTCGGTGTGAGCGCCTCGCGTATATTGTCCAACGCTTCAAAAACGTTAGAACGCCGCCTGCCGGTTTTGGCAAGCCCAACTTTCGTACCCATCGGTTCCTCCTGATCTTTTGTGGGTGCTCCTAATCTTTCCCGATGTTCTTTGTTCATACCGAAAACCCGATCTTGCCCTCAATGAGAAACGGGGAAATTAGAGCAGAAACCCAGTCGTTAAAAATTTTTTTAATCAAGAATCTGCCTTAGAAATCCTCCATGTTTTTCTAAGAGTGTGTTCGCGTCCGTTGGATTCAGCCCTTTTGCGAGCATTACGATAGCGAGTTTGGCGCAACCGTCCGCTCGTGCTAATGTTGCCTCAGCCACCGCGGCATCTACCCCAGTGATAGCTTGGACAATTCGGACGCTCCGCGCGACCAATTTCGTGTTAGAGGCGTGGACGTCTATCATCAGGTTGTTGTAGACCTTACCCAGTTTGATCATAGAAACAGTCGTTAGCATGTTCAGAACCAGTTTCGTGGCTGTCCCTGCTTTCAATCGGGTCGAGCCTGCAATGATTTCTGGACCGACAATTGGTGTGATGAAATGCGTCACCCATCTTTTCAATTGCTCAGGCGGTGGAACACAGCAGAGAAATATTGTTGTCGCACCAATAGTATGCGCCTCTTTCAAAGCACCTATCACGTAAGGGGTCCGCCCGCTGCTTGCGATTCCGACGAGCACATCTTGCGATGTAAGATGTCGCTCTCGGACAGCGCGCATGCCACTGTCGGGTTTATCCTCTTCTCCTTCCACCGAACGACGTAAGGCGATGTCCCCACCGGCAATTATCCCTTGGACCATTTCCGGGGACGTGCTAAAGGTCGGTGGACATTCAGACGCATCCAACACCCCGAGTCTACCGCTCGTGCCAGCACCGACATAAAAGAGTCTGCCGCCACTGCGGAATGCAGCAACGCATAATTCAATGGCATCTGCAATCGCTTCGGACTCGGCTTCTACTGCCTCCATCGCTTTCCGGTCTTCTTCGTGAAAAATCCGGACGATTTCTGATGTTGACTTCAGATCAATGTCAACAGAATTCAGGTTTTGTTGTTCCGTTGTGGACTCCATGCATCCCTTTGCTGATGGTTATTTTCGACTACAAACTTGCTTGTGCTAACAATACAGCACCATACGCAGGCTCATGTTTCGGGAGTTGCACCGATGCCGTTGGCTGAACCTTCGCAAACCGGTGTCGGAGTTTGTCTGCGAATATCGTTTGATGGATAAGATTCCCACCACTGAGAACAATATCAAACGGCTCTGTGAATTCTAACTGTTCAATTACACTGACTGCGGCACGAACGAGTTCATCAGCCGCTTCGTCAATGATGTCTGCAGCCACTGTATCCGTTATGCGGACAGTCTCAAATACCACCGCTGCTAATTGGGCAATCGCATCTCGACTCGCGGCGTGCGTCCAACGAATCAGTTCGCTCGGTTCGTTGAGTTCAAGTCTATTGAGGATTCGGTCTGTCAAGTCGGTTGGATCGCCTCTGCCGTCAGCAGCACGAGCGACGGCTTGGAGTCCCTTTATCGCAATGGCGTAACCACTCCCTTCATCTCCAAGGAGGTATCCCCATCCACTCGCGCGGGCTTCTCTCCCATGGGTATTGATGCCGTAGGCAATCGCACCCGTTCCAGAGATGACGATGACACCTTCCTGTTTCTCCGTGCCACCCACGAGAGCGATGTGTGCGTCGTGGGTTAATATCCGATTTTGGCAGATACCGAGTTCGTCGCAGATCCGTCCAATCACTTCTCGGTCTGCGGCGCGTCCCAAACCCGCCATACCCAAACAGCACCGAACAGGACTCCCTAATGGAACGCCTGCTTTTTCGTGGAGCACCGCAATGATATTTTCCAAAACCGCCTGTGTCTCTGCCTCACCAACGACGTGGTAATTTGCGGGTCCCGATTCCACTTCTGCAAGGGGGTGCCCCGTTTCTGTTGCCAGAATACCTATCGTTTTCGTTCCACCGCCATCAATTCCGATGATGTACATGATACTTTGGAATAACATCCCTGTAAGAACTTGACAATTCGGCTTGCATCCTCTATAATGTAGTTTACACGATTTAGCAAATGGTTGCAAATAAATTTTTATAGTAGGGGCCTCAAAATGCAAAATAGAAACTACATCGCGCTCACGGTTTTATGTGGAACGCTTGTGTGCTTCGGTTGCTCCCAAGATACAGTACAATTTGAATGGCGACAACTTGAAAGTGGGACGGGTGAACATCTTTACGGCATCCATTTTATAGATACGAAACACGGATGGGCGGTCGGCGCTGGTGGAACAGTACTCTCTACGGTTGACGGTGGAATTTCTTGGAAGACGACTTCCATTTCACACGCCACGCTGACGCAGGTTAATTTCGCGACGCCAAACAACGGTTGGACAGTCAGCATTGGACAGGTGCATTATACAGGCAGTGGGGGTGCCTCGTGGAACTTGCAACATCAAGCACGCGGGACCGGTAAGACCTCGCCTGGCATCTTGGATCTACATTTCACTAACACGACGCATGGCTGGGCAGTTGGCGGGAAAGGGACAGTGCTCAAAACAGAGAATGGCGGGAGCCGTTGGGAAAATCAAAGAGATCTGTCAAATAAACATTTATGGGGTGTGTATTTTGTTGACCCTGCACACGGGTGGATTGTCGGCGAAGAGGGTGAAATTCTCCATACCCAAGATGGCGGAAACCGGTGGGTTCAACAGCGAAGTAACGCCGAGCAGCCTTTGTTCGCTGTCCATTTTGTAAATGTGACGCACGGGTGGATTGTCGGGACTAACGGCTTGATTCTCCATACCACTGATGGTGGAATAACCTGGGTTCGACAAAGAACGCCTGTGAATCAGACCTTAAGAGACATCGCCTTCCGGGACGAAAAACGCGGATGGGCAGTAGGTGAAAACGGATTGATCCTCCATACAACAGACGGCGGCAGCACCTGGAATCGCTATCCTACACCGGCGCAGCATAACTTGCAGGATATCCATCTGCAGAAAAATGCCGGGTGGATCGTCGGTGCAAAAGGAACTATCCTGCGGGGACATTAAGACTACGCTTTTATGCCCACAATTTGTAAGTCCAAATTCTGTGTGTTATAGTGGATCCTAAAAATAAATGGACATCTTTGTAGCATAGGCTGTTAGCCTGTGCCAGTGTGGATGTCCAATTAATTCTAAAATCTACCATAAAGCAAGGCACGCCTGTGATATTCCACATCCAGGGCATATCAAACCCGTCAACGAATGAAATATACATGGAATCAATGAGATATCTTTGATCGATATTCCAGTTATCTCAGTATAAAGTCCCACTATACTTAATCCAATAAGAAACAGACGGGAGCACAATGTATGATTAAGCCTCCGAACGTTTAATGTAAAACTCGTTGATATGACGCTGTTGAATAAACCTCGCGATGATCGGTCCAAGCAGAAAACAGACAACGGGGAGGTTCGATTTCACCCTGAATTTGTTTTTACGCTGAATTTCATTAATGACCTGTCCTATTTTATATTCTTGGTAAAAAAAATAAAAACCCAAAGTAACTATAGTAAGTAAAAATCCCTTCCCGAAACGGAATTCATTGCGTCCAACCCAAGCATTCAATATCCGCTTTTGCTTCCTTTTCCAGAAAAAAATATAGATACCCATTGTAATTAGAATCAGCAAAATACCAGTCTTGAGACTCTGTTGAGCATCAAACGCTGGGTAAGGGTATTGATTTAGCACAAAATCCTCCATTTTGAAATAAGGTCCACAATTTATCGGACATTATTTTTCTCAAACATTACTATTTGATTGTTTGTTGCCATCGGGGTAAGTGAAACTGCTTGCTCTACAACGATGTTATTACACATACTATTCGCGCGGAAGCGAAACTGTATCGGGAACAACGATCTCGCCAGCAATGATCTTTGCTTTCAATGATTCAACGGTCGCTATCATGTCGTCCGAAAGCAAGGATTGGTTGTGTTCATCGACGGCATAACTCACACCACCATCCTTGAGTCCGAAGTATCGGATACCTGCCATAAAATTGCTCTCAGCGGTTTCTCGGATAATGCGCTCCACAGAAATTGAAATCTCTTTTGTCATACTCGTTAAAACAATGCCTGGGGCAAGATGGTTACCGTTGGCGTCAACCCAAATAATAAATTTTTGTTGTTCTTGGGCGGCTTCAAGCACACCCTGACCCGACCCACCCGCGGCGACGTAAATGACATCAATACCGCTTTCATATTGCGCCAACGCCAGTTCTTTTGCTTTTTCAGGTTGACCGAAACCGGTTACATCCTCACTGATGTATGCTACGGAGATTGTTGCATCTGGATTGATCGCTTGAATTCCGGCGACGTAACCCCCTTCAAACTCACGTAACAACGGAACATCCACGCCACCAATATAACCGATTTTACCGCTCTCTGATTTTAAAGCCGCAATTGTGCCAACCAGAAATGACCCTTCGTTGGATTTGTAGTTCACGGAAGCCACATTTGGAATATCAAGGACAACATCAAAGATTGCAAATTGGACATCAGGAAATTCAGGTGCTATCATCGCCAGAGGTTCTCCCATTTGATAGCCCGCTGTTAAAACGAGGTCCGAATTTTGTGCAGCTTCTCTTAACAACATTTCTGACGCCGTCGCATCGCCTTCCACGCCACTAACTTCAGTGAGGTTAATCCCGAGCACTGCTTCAGCAGCCCTTACACCGATATGGAAACTGTCACAGTAAGCCGAATCGCCAACGCAATCGCTTGGATACACCATTGTTACGCGAAGGGACTCAGCATCTATTTCGCTTGCGGGTTTAGTGAGAACAACATCTTGAATCGCCTCACAACCACAGATTAAAAGCAGTCCGAACGCTAAAAAAAAGTATTTACTAAAAATGCTAAAATTTTTCACCAAACTTACGGATTGGAGGTTTCCCCTATGCTTTAGCGAGGGGAAGGAAATCCGCCCTCTTGGAAAGGACCAAAGCCTTCATTTTTCCTTGACTTATGGTCCTAAATTGTGGTTTAATATATGTATCTCGTAGGCAAGCATTCTGAGCGTAGTCTCTCGGCTACGTGCTTGCCTCCCACTCGGAAGGGGATAAAAGCGAGATACGAGATATACCATGAAACTGACTTTCAAATATCCTGTGTATCCAACAAATACACAGGAAACCGTATTGTTTGAGTGGCTTGATCACCTGTGTGAACTTCAGAACTCTGCGCGCCATGATCGCAAGGTCGCTTGGGAGACTGAAGGGGAACGCATTTCTTGCAACGACCAACAAAAGAAGTTGAAGGTTGCTCGTGAAAAATACGCCGACTTCCGAGAAGTGCCACAAGATATACAAATCTGTGCTTTGGAACGCACAGATAAAGCCTTTGACGGTTTTTATAGACGCTGCGAGAACGGTGCTGCGAAAAAAGGCTATCCAAGACATCGCAAACGGATAAAGTCGCTGACGTGGAAACTTCGCAAATATACCAAAGTCGTTCGTCCCAAGACGAAAGACGCTCCAAAACAGACGATTCGCGTTCGTCAAAACCCGATCCGAGAAACAGCATGGAAACATGACCGTTTGAAAGTGCCGAAACTGGGTGAAGTCAAGATATACATGCACCGTCCGCTTGCAGGGGATCCCAAAGAAGTCACGATCGTTAAGAAAGCGTCGGGCTGGTATGCTCATATCACCTGTAAGTTGCCTGACACACCAAAAGTGGGTCCGACGGATGCGATTGCGGTTGATGTTGGCACGACCCACTACCTGACGACTTCTGAAGGTGAAACAGAAGATAACCCTCGTTGGTATCGCAAGGTAGAGGGGCTCCTGCATAAACATAACCAGACGATGGCACGCCGAAAGAAAGGCTCTAAACGTTGGTATAAGGCTGTGCATGCGTCTGCACTGCACCAAGAACGCACTACTAACAAACGCAAAGACTTTATCGGCAAACTCGTCTATAAACTTTATCATCATCAAGAAAACAACGTCCTTGTTGCGGAGAACTTGAAAGTCTCCAATATGGTTCAGAATAAGCACCTCAGCAAGAGCATTTCGGATGCGTCTTGGTCAAAGTTCTTTCAGTGGTGTGGGAACATAGCCGAAAGAGACGGTTTCCACTTCCACCAAGTGAACCCCAAAGACACTTCCCAAACCTGCTCCTGTTGCGGTATCAAATCGCCAAAAAAACTCTCGCTGGCGATACGGACCTTTGATTGTAGTTTTTGTGGCATGTCGTTAGGCCGGGACCACAATGCTGCGCTCAATATACTCTTCCGGGCAGCTGCTGCCCATCGTGGAGAGCGGTGGGTTTCCACCCTCTATGAAACGAGAAACACCCCGCAAAAAGCATTAGGTTTCAAGAATGCCAATCAGTTATCGCTGTTTGATGCCCTCTTGTCAAGCCCCTTGCTTTAACTGGGGGTAGTTGACCTTCTTCGACCTGACCACCCGGAAACTCCCAACCACGACGTGGTCCCCGTATGAGCAAGATTCTACCGTCGAGATGACTTATCAAGCCAGAGACGGCAACAATGTGTTGCGGATGATCCATTTAACCCTCGCTTTCATTACACACCGATGGCATACCCATCGCGCCGTGGGTCAGCCCCGCCCATAAAACTTCCCTCTTCGGTATCAAAGGTGATTCCCTGTCCGCCGCCGACAGTGGCAGTCCAATCGGGCAACACCTCTACCGCATGTCCGCGTGCTTCCAGTGCCGCACGGACAGCAGCAGGAATGCGTCCCTCCATACTGACATGTGTTCCCGGATCTATCAACCGAACGCGCGGTGCTTCAATCGCCGCTTGCACGTTCATCCCGTGTTCAATCAAATTCAACACCATCTGTAACGTCGTTTGAAGGATACCGTGGCTTCCAGGGGTGCCAATCGCCGCGAACGGGTTTCCATCCTTCCAAACTTGGCACGGCGACATACACATCTCTATCCGTTTATGCGGTCCAACGGCGTTTGGGCTCTCTGGGATCCGGTCGAACCAGTTCATGAAATTGTTAAGGAACATGCCGGTTGATCCCAGAATCACGCCTGAGCCGAAGGGTTGTCCGAGACTCTGCGTTACAGCAACGATATTGCCTTCTGCATCGGCGGTGTCAAAATGGGTTGTGCACTCGGTGGTCCAATCGTCCGCTCGGATCTCACCCGGGAGTTTGTCCTTTGACCAGCGTTCACCACCGCTGACTGCAGCTTGTTCGCCGATGCGTTCACGTTGCGCACGCGCATAGTCTTTGGATAACAAGCGTTCAATCGGAGGGTTCGGACGCGGGGCATACTCGGCTCTATCCGCACTCGCTAACTTAATCGCTTCAATCAGGAGGTGTAGATATTCTGGGGTATTGTGTCCGAGTTCACCGAGGGCATCGTTTTCTAAAATGTTCAGGGTCTCTAAGTACTGAAAGCCAGAGCACGGCGGGGGTGGACAGTAGACCTCATAATCTTTGTACGTAACGGAGATCGGTTCCTGCCACTCTACCTCAAAATCAGCTAAATCCTTTTCGGTAATCAGTCCATCGGTTTCTTCGGAAAAACGGACGATCTCCTTGGCAATGTCGCCGCGATAGAACGCCTCGGCACCGCCTTCAGCGACTTGACGAAACGTGTTTGCTAAATCCTGTTGGACCAAGACCTCGCCAGGATGTGGTGTTCTCCCTCGTGAAGCGATCACCTCTTCGGCTCTCTCGGAGAAATACGGACGCGCACCAGCGATGAATTCCGCATTCTTGACGGTGACGGCGTATCCATTTTCTGCCAATTCAATCGCCGGAGCAAAGACGTCTGCGTGATCCATACTCCCGTAGCGTTCTAAAAGGGCGAGCCAGCCACCACAGCCACCAGGGACCATACCGGCACGAATGCCAATCTGTTGACTTTCGAGTGTCGGATAGACATCCAGCATCGCCGCGTAAGGGGCGGTGCCGAGGTAATCTATCACGTGGTGCGTTTTTTCCTTCGCACTATAGATTAGCATATACCCATTGCCGGCAATACCCGACATATAAGGTTCAACGACGTTGAGTGTTGAAGCGACTGCGACCGCCGCATCAAAGGCATTGCCGCCAGCGAGCAGCATGCGTGCACCCGCAAGACTCGCAAGCGGATGTGCACTCGTCGCCATGCCGCGTGTGCCCGTTACAGTGGATCGATGCGTTGTACCGTGTGATGGAAAAGCCATGCTGACCTCCTCGTTTCTTTTTTATGTCCGATTGTGGGAGGGGTTTGTAACCCCGACGATATATGTAAGTCCTACTATTGAGTCGGCATATCTACCTCTTGTGGGAGGGGTTTGTAACCCCGACAATATATGTAAGTCCTACTATTAAGTCGGTATATCTACCTCTTGTGGGAGGGGTTTGTAACCCCGACGCTATATGTAAGTCCTACTACAGCAAATTTAGTTTGTAAACTTTGCTAAATACTTCCAGACCCAGTGCCATCGCAACTGCCAGATTAATTTCCGGCGGTTGATGTGATGCTCGAAAAGTCTGTGTCCATCTAATTCAAGCACAGGAATCAGATGTTTATATTTCGTGAAGAGCCCCAGATCCTTCGTGATGTCGATTTCCTCTATAGCAATAAACGATGTCTTCGCTCTGATACGCTGTAGCACGCGCTTTGCATCGTCGCAGAGCGGACAATCCGGCTTCGTGTAGAACTGGAGTTGCATCGGAAAATCCATATTTCAGAGTTTAGCACAAGTCGCCAAAAATCTCACCCATTTTTTACATGAACTAATACGAACTATATGATAAAATCATGTTAAACCTTACCCACTGTTTTTGGCAATCATAGGTTTCAAAGGTAATACTATCTAAGGAGAAAAAACGTGAAAATGAGACTCGCACAATACGGTATTTCCCACGACCATGCTTCTGGAAAAGCCCGCGTGATGAAGGAAAGTGATGAAATCGAGTTCGCCGGTGTCTTTGAGCCGTCACCGGAAGTCCGAGAGACCCTCGGTCAAAGTCCAGTCTACGAAGGCGTTCACTGGTTTGCATCCAAAGAAGAGATACTTGAAGACGAAACAATCGTTGGGGTGGCAGCGCAAGGACGCGTGTCTCAGAACCTCACCTTTGCACGGGAGATTCTTGAACACGGCAAGCATGTGTGGTTCGATAAACCTGCGGGGGATAACCTTGACGAATTTCGAGAGGTCTTGGACATCGCACGAGACAAAAAGCTGCTCGTCCAACTCGGTTATATGTTCCGATACAATGCCGGTTTTCAGTTCATCCTTGATTGGGCGAACGCCGGCAAGCTCGGTGATATTTTTTCTGTGCGGGGACGCATCTCATCAGGACCTTCAAGCGATGCCCATTGGAAACGTTGGGATTCACTCGGTGAGCACTCGGGTGGCATTATGTTCATCCTTGCCTGTCATCTCACCGATATTATCGTCGCATTACTCGGACGACCCACACGCGTGACACCCTTTTCGCGGCACGATGGACATGACGTGCCGTGGTATCGGAACAACACAGCGGCTGTATTTGAATATCCCAGAGCGTTGGCGATTCTTGAGTCAACGTCCTTGGAGGTGGATTCGGGCAAATCCAGGCGATTGGAGGTCTACGGGACACGGGGCAGTGCAATACTGGAACCGCTTGAACCGCCAGCATTGCGGTTGTGTCTTAACGAGGCGCGGGATGGTTACGAGAAAGGTTGGCAGACAGTGCCTGTGGAGCCGAGACCGCGTTACGTCGAAAGCCTTCGGGCGTTCATCGCCGATATTCGGGGCGAGAAATCTCCGGATCGTTCCCTCGATCACGAGTTCGCTGTTCAGGAAACCGTGCTGCGGGCAGCCGGATTGCGACAGTCATAAAGAACCCAGTTTAATTTTTCATTGACATTCTTCTTAAATTTGATTATACTTTATGTTAACTGAGCAATTGTGGGATGATAGTGTTAGGTCGGAACGCTTCCACATCAGAGCTGTTTGTGGGCTTAGATGAATTGTCCTCAATCAAATCACAAAGAGTATTGCAGTAGTTAAGGACGGATGTAAGCGATGGTAGTCATAATTAATATCTGTTTTGTCATTGTGGGTCTATCCGTCTTGGTGACACTGCCTTGTTATCTGTCTTGGAAACAGAGAACGATGGGGCAAGTGCTGTTTCACCTGCCTACATCTAAAAGCCACAAAGTGCTTTTGAAGCTTGTCATCCTTGTGTGGGCGGGTATCATAATTACGCAAATTGTGTTCCTAATCAGGGATGGTTGGCAGTCTGCACCACAATTTTGGCCCGTGATAGTGGCACCCATATTTTCCCTATTTCGTATGCATTCCCCAAACCGATTTGAAATCAGAGAAGCTGGCATTATCTCTCAGGGAAATTTTGTAAAGTGGGAGAAACTGAACGCCTTTGAATGGAAAAAAGAAGGGGACTACGCATTAGGATTGGGCAAAGAGGCGTATGTACTCGGCGTGACGAAATCGGGAGACAAATTTCCATGGTGGCTTGAGTGGGACAAATTTCGAGCGGACCAGCGCCAGAACGCTAATAAGCTCCTGTCCCAATACCTACCTAAAACCGCTTAAAAGCACGATTACCCCTATTAATCTTCGTCTTTGATGGGAATGATTGGAACGACCGTAACAGGAAATGCCGATGGTTTGTAGTTTCCATCTGGTGCCTGGGTCGGAAATCTGTACTGGGGGTCCGTTAGAAGTTCATATACCGCGGTATCCCCGGTTCTCACCAGTTCTCTGGTGTTCAATTCCCATTCGATTTCAAGTGCCTCGTGTCGTCCTGGAAAGTCTTGTGTTCCCAATATCGATGTCAAAGCCCAGTAGATATACTCTGTAACCATGCAACCATAATCACAGGTTTCATCCGTATAGTGATACCAAGCCTCTGCCGGATATCCGCTCTTGGGTCCACCTTTCGGTACTTGCTCGAAATATCCGCCACGGGCGGCATCCATACACTTCGCTAAAGTGGACCCCCGTACCTCGCCGAACACCTCCGGATAAGCATTGGCATAACCATGTTGTGTAATGGGATGCAGAATTTCCTCTAATGCCCCGTCGTAGTAAGATCCATCGGAGGCATTGATTTTGCCATCAATAAGGAAATCCGGTTTGGTTTCTTCGCCATACAGGTCTTGACCAAATCGGTAGCCTGCCTCATCTACTATATCCATTTCCAACCCCGCCATCTCCGCCTCTGTTCCGGGCATAATGATGAAAACGCTTCGGCTCACCAACTGACTGAGAACCCGTGTGTTGTCAGGAACGCCATCTTCGTCGTTGTCGAGATATTGTGCCAAAACGCCTGCGGCGTGAAGGAGCTTATCTTCAGTTGTCGTTGGGCTTGCGAAGATGTGAACGCCGAAAACGTTGACATATTTGTCGCAGCCCACTTGTCTGAAAACAGAAAATTCGCTCGGTATCTCTACGATTTCAATTGTCGGTGTCACCTCAATACTTTGCATCGCGTTGTCGCCAATAATTTGGGATGAAGCAAGTCCCATTAAAACCAGCAGGATACCAGCGGTCATAGTTTCCCTTTCTTCCAACCTTGTTCTCTTGAGGTTGCTGTCTGAGTGGATAACCTGATGACATTAAAATTCAAAGGACAAAACCCTAAAAATCACTATTATGCGAATCGAACGCCTAACTTCACATTCTCACCCGGATGCGTCGCGATCTTCGGATACTCGTCCAACAGATCGTCAAAATCGACAACAGGATATATAACCGGTTCAGATTTCAGACTCCCATCGCAAAGGAGGCGCCAACTGATTTCAAAGAGTCTCCCTTCATTCCAATTGGGATACTCAGGATTCGGCTCACTACACGCACGTGAGAAAATAATCGTCGGTCTGTTGAAATGCGCTTCCGCACCGAGATCCAATCCCGCAGGATAGGTCCCGGGCCATGCACCAGCGACAACCGTCCCTAAATACATCACGCCACGGATCGCCGCTTGTAGTGCCGAATGATGACCGCTATATTCAATGCAAACATCGGCACCCCGTTTGTCGGTGGCTTTTTTAATCTCCAAACCCGCATCTTCCGTCGTCGGGTCGATAACCAGATCCGCACCACAGTCGAGGGCAACATTACGGCGCAATTCGAGTGGATCGACCCCAATCACCGGATAGGCACCCGCTAACTTGGCGAGCTGCAGGGCCATCAGTCCGATGCCCCCCATTCCAAAGACGGCTACAGCATCTCCAATGCGGACATTGCCGTCACGCACAGCACCTAAGGCAAAATCCGTCGGATCCAAACAGACAGCTGCCTGCCAAGGCACACCATCGGGAAGTTTCCGAACACCTGATGCCCCCCAAACATTTTCCTCGCGGAAGGAGCTGTGCCGAAAAACGCGTTCTCCGACCTCAATGTCGGTAACGTCCGCCCCAATTTCAGTTACCTCGCCGACACACATGTTCCCAAGTCCTGAAGGATAGCTTACCATCCCGCCGGAACCATCTGCTCGAAAGATTTTATATTCGCCATCGTAGCCGCCGCGGGGACCGGCATATCCCTTATATGATGCCATCTCTGAACCGTGTTTGGCGGCACCAAACTGGCTCTTGACCCGAATTTCATTGGCTTGCAACGGTTGGTTTTCATACTCTCGGAAAGCGACCTGTTCTTGTGCGGGGGCAATGAGTTCTCTTAGCATACTTTTAATTTATCTCCTCTTGGTAATTTGTGTCCTCAAAAATAGAATCAAAACCGTAGTCCGTAACGAAGTGGGAGGGCGGGTTGAGGAAAGGCACATTACAGTTCTAACCTACGTCGTTTCTCCGCAAGGTATAATTAATCGGCGATTGCTTGGTAAGTGAGGATGCGAATTTTCTCTCCGAGGTCCAAGCCGCCACTGGGATGCAATTGACATAAGAAAATACCAATCATCAATCTTCGGGCAGGGGCCCATCCTTTAGGTTGGGGAGGAATGCCCGATCCTATAGTTAAAGTTAAGCCGTGTGAGGACTTTGAAGCTGGTTTGCTTCGCACTGGTTGTTAAGCGTTTCCCATCAAGACTATAGATAGCAAATAAACCTTTCGCGTTGATACCCGACAGGCGTGAGAAACCATACCTCACATGCTTGACAAGCACGTTCTTAACCAGACCCTTTCCCAAGACTGTTCCGCCATACCTTGAACGAATCCCACCCTTTTTCGGTTGTTCTCTGTGTAACCCCCTTCGCTGGATCAGGATTGGCGATATACAGAAGATACCCGTATGATCGGGTATATCAGAACCACCGACAGTATGATGTGCCAGACACCAACTATCCACACAGTGCGCCTCAAACGTTTCTGATAGCTTCTTGCGAGACTTCTTGAGTCCAAGTCTATCGCGTAGCTCCTTTGTTTCCCATCCTTGCAGCGTTAGCAGTTTCCAACGCTTTTCTATTTCAGCGTAGAACCACTGCTTACCGACTTCCAAAGGACTAAACGATTGATTCCACTGCCTTGCGCGTTCGAGGGTTCGGGCTTTGATGTCCTCAACACAGACGTGTGTGATCGGATAGAGTTTCGAGAACCACTCAAGGATACGCAGTTTCCAGTCCCATCTTGCGCGGGTGCCAGCAGGGATGCGCGCTTGGTTCGCAAGGCGGTTCGTCCTATTCTTTCGATTCGGACACTTCCGAGACCGACGACTTCTCCGCAACTCACGACGCTTTTCTATCTTTTTGCTGACTTTGTTATGGGCATCGGCTTGTACGTTGAGATAGGTGTGTGCTTCGCTTTTGACGGTAAACCCCTCTTTTTTGCTACCAGGGTCTACACCCACAGCAATCTCTTGCGTGTAAGCATCTGAAGGGCTCACATTCAGACGAACACAAAACACACCATTTCGCCAAAAAGGTGTTGCCTTCCGTGATTTTATCCACTTTTTTGCGCGCGAAGGCTTTGTCGGCATCAGTGGATTCTGGTTTTGGTCTACGACTATAACAAACATCGTTTGTAATCCCCTTTCGGGTGTATATTTCCCCATCCAGATCACAGTATCCAAGAGGAATCAGACTTGGGGAGCATCTGAAACATAGAACTGGCTACCACGCCAGAGATATGCGATATTTTACTGTAGTCAACAGTTTAACTCGTGGAGTGAACCTTTGGTATATGCTTCGCACAAGCCCTATGCTTTAGCTTAGGGTAGTTGACACCAAGCGGTTTGAAGATACGCTCAGAGAAAAATGCATCGAGCGACATCCCGGACGCGACTTCAACGAGATAGCCGAGGACATCTATTGAGAGTCCGTATTCGACTTGGGCTCCCAAAAGACAGATACCGTTAAAAGCAACAAGAACGAGATGTGTACTAAAATCTTGCTTGCTTTTTTTATAGAAGTCCCTTTAATATCCACAGAGGGCACCTGCTCCTTTTAAGCCAAGATATCACGGACGACATGCCCGTGGACATCGGTGAGCCGGAAATCTCGTCCTTGGAAGCGATAGACCAGTTTTTCGTGGTTAATCCCAAAGAGGTGAAGCATCGTGGCATGGAAATCGTGGACATGCACGATATTTTCAACGGAATTATATCCTAACTCATCGGTGTTACCGTAGCTGATACCCCCTTTGATACCACCGCCAGCCATCCACATCGAAAACCCTTTGATGTGGTGATCGCGTCCAGTGCCTTGCGCCATGGGTGTCCGACCGAACTCACCGCCCCAAATCACTAAGGTATCGTCCAACATACCGCGCTGCTTTAGATCATTCACAAGTGCCGCGGTTGCCTTATCAACATAACCTGAGGTCGTCTTGATAGCGTTTTCAATGCCGCCGTGGTGATCCCAGCCGCGGTGGTAAAGTTGAATGAATCGCACCCCGCGCTCTGCCAACCGCCGTGCGAGGAGACAGTTTGAAGCGTAGGATCCGTCACCGGGCTCCGCACCGTAAGCATCCAGAACGTGCTGCGGTTCTTTGGAAATGTCCGTCAACTCCGGGACGCTCGTCTGCATTCGGAACGCCATTTCATACTGACTGATCCGCGTCGAAATTGCAGGATCCTCTACAGTCTCATCGAGCATGCCGTTCAAGGTTTGGACGGCATCCACAACGTCTCGTTGCTGTTCGGTATTGACACCACCAGGGTTCGTGACGTAGTGAACGGGATCGCCAATCGAGTGGAACTGAACGCCTTGAAACTGACCTGGGAGAAACCCACTATGCCATTGCCGCGTCGCAATCGGTTGATCCTGTCCGCCGCCAGAGGAGGTAAGGACGACATAACCCGGCAGGTTTTCATTCTCACTACCGAGTCCATAGAGCAGCCACGAACCCATGCTGGGTCTGCCGGCGATTGCAGTGCCCGTGTTCATGAAGGTATGTGCCGGATCGTGGTTAATCTGCTCGGTTTTCAGGGAGCGCACAATACAAATATCGTCGGCGAGACTGCCAATATGTGGAAACGCTGTGCTCATCTCTTGCCCCGACTGTCCATACTTTTTGAATTCATGGGTCGGACCGAGGCATTTGAGGGAATCCGCTTGTCCTTGAAGTTGCGCAATCGGCTGCCCTTCCGTGAAAGACTTCGGCATCGGTTGACCGTCGAGTTCCGCCAGTTGCGGTTTGTAATCCAAAGTTTCCAGATGGGAGGGACCGCCTGCCATGCAGAGATGAATAATGCGTTTCGCCTTGGGGGGCACATGCGGGGTGGTAACAATGCC
The DNA here is from genome assembly GCA_022827885.1 of Candidatus Poribacteria bacterium. GTDB lineage: Bacteria > Poribacteria > WGA-4E > WGA-4E > WGA-3G > WGA-3G. The sequence continues at coordinate 5,589 of JAJEIP010000097.1, read as the reverse complement.
CTGCCACCGCTCAATTTCCGGCGCGGCACCGAGCAACGATGGTGTCAGTAGGGATCCAAGCGCAAGCGATCCGATGCTACGCACGCTTTTCCCTAAAAATGTCCGCCTCGTGAGGCGAAGATCGGTTTCTTTGTGAATATCCATAGCCATACCTATACCTCCTGTCCGTCGTTTTTCAATACTTTACTGGCAGATCGAATCAACCCTAATACCGCATGATGGTCTCATGCAAATTCAATATTACCCGTGCCACAGAAGTCCACGCCGCTAACTCGTCACGGGCAACGTCTGCTGTCATAGGTGCTTCACCCGTTGAGACCAGAGCGTTGGCGGCATCAAGGTCGGCAGTATATTCGGCGTGGTGCTTCTCATAGAGAGAAGTTATGATCTCTAATTCCTTCGGCTGCGGCATCCGAGACAGCGTCCACTGATATGCCCAGTTAATCCGCTCAGCGACGGATTCACCACCCTCTTGGATGATTCGCTCCGCAAAGACGCGCGCCGCCTCAACGTAACTTGGGTCGTTGAGGAGCGTCAATGCTTGCATCGGGGTATTAGAGGTTGCCCGTTCGGCGGTACACTCCTGACGGCTCGGGGCATCGAACGCCATCATGCTCGGATGCAAGAAGGTGCGCTGCCAATGCGTATAAAGCCCACGGCGATATTGATTCTCGCCTGTGTCGTGCACATAGACCCGCTTCGGAAAGTTTAGATTTGCGTAATACCCCGTCGGTTGGTAAGGTCTCACACTCGGACCCCCAATTTTGGGAATAAGAAGTCCACTCAGCATCAATGCGTTGTCGCGGACCGCCTCAGCGTCGAGCCTCCAGCGGGATTGGCGTGCCAGCAAGCGATTGTAAGCGTCCTTCTCCTCCAATACCTCGTTGGATTTCGAGGCTTGACGATAAGTATTCGAGGTGACGAGGAGTTTTACGATATGCTTAACGTTCCAACCGCTCTCGACAAATTCGACAGCAAGCCAGTCAAGCAGTTCAGGATGTGTCGGCGATTCACCTTGGGCCCCGAGGTCATCCAAGACGCGGGATAATCCAGTCCCGAAATAGAGTGCCCAAAGCCGATTGACAAACGTCCGAGCAGTAAGCGGGTTGTCCTTTGACGCTATCCACTGTGCGAGTTCTAAACGGGTCGGTCGACGGTTTTTGATACCGAGGTCACCCAGGAAAGCCGGTATCATCGGTTCGACGATCTCACCCGAATCGTCCATCCAGTTACCCCTCGGTAGCACGCGTGTCGTCCGAGGGAGTGTGGACACAGTGGTAAGTGAGTAAGGAATTTGCGATTCGAGTTCACCCTTCTGCTTCTCTAAATCTGCAATCTGATTTCGAATACCGTCAAGCGCAGGTGTGATGCGGCGATACTCCGCGGCGATCTGTTCACGCTGATGTGTCGTCCTGACAGACGCATCGACCTGAATTGCCGCGATGACCTGTTCCGTATGTGTGTGCTTCACCGCCGAGCCGCGAGTCGTTGCGACACCAGCCATATCCCAATAAGCCGTGCCCCCGAACTGGACGAAAGCGATTCCGTTCAGGACGCTCTCCGGTTCCAACCCAACGTCTGCTGGATCTACCTCAAGACGTACCCACTCGCCGACTGCAGGGAGCGGTCCCATCGGCTTGTGATCAGGTGTATTACTTCCAATTTCACCGAAGTTGATTTTGTCTTCACCCCAAAATGCTCGGTGGTTCCAATTGCCGTCATTCCACTGGAGCATAACGGTTTCTGGTGGTGATTCGGGATCAAGCCAGATGTATGCAAAGAGTCGATCGCCGGCTGCTACGGTGAATGTTCGATTTGCGCCACGGAAAGCATGCTGGACGGTCTTTCCAGCTTCCGCTGTCTGCTTCCGTGAATATAATTTACTGAAAACGGGTGCCTCATTTTTCCCGACGAATTCCCATGTGCCCTCAGTCCGACCACCGTTTGCTTGGACGTCGTCTACCCACGCGAAATCGGCAGATTCTGTTGCGTCGAGCAGTGAAAGTACTTCGTTCTCCCATTCTGTTTGCTCGGCTTCCAATGCGGGGGATGATGTCTTGAATACCTGTTGCAATTTCGCCAATTCGTCGTCAATATCCTGGAGTACTGATTCTTGAGTAGGGGTCGGTAGCATGACGACGGGTTCCCATTTACTTCTACCCGGATATACCCCCGGTCCCTCTACATCAGCGAAAAACGCAGCGAAACTGTAAAAATCCTTCGCCGTATACGGATCAAACTTGTGGTCGTGACACTGTGCACAACCGAGCGTCGCACCCAGCCAGACAGACGCAGTCGTGCGCACCCGGTCAGCAGCATAGATCGCGAGATATTCCTTCGCTTGGGCGCCACCTTCTGAGGTTGTCTGATTCAGACGGTTATAACCAACGGCGATCTTTTGTGCCGGCGTTGGATTCGGCAGGAGATCGCCGGCGAGGTTTTCAACCGTAAATTGATCAAACGGCATGTTGTCGTTAAACGCTTTTATCACATAGTCACGATAGGGCCAGATACTCACATTTTCGTCAGCATGGTAACCACTCGTATCCGCATAGCGCACCAGATCGAGCCAGTACATCGCCATCTGTTCGCCGTATTGCGGTTCAGATAGAAGTCTGTTGACAAGCGATTGATATGCATCGGGGTTTTCATCTCCCAAGAACTTCTCTACTTCAGCAGGTGTAGGCAGCAATCCGGTGAGATCAAAACGCAAACGACGGATAAGTGTGCGTTTATCCGCTTCCGCTGACGGGGTGAGGTCTTCTGCTTCTAATCTTTCAAGTATGAAGGCATCGATGGGGTTGCGGACCCATCCGGTGTTCTCAACAGGAGGCAGGTCAACCCGTTCAGGGAGACTGTAAACCCAGTGTTCTTCCCATTCAGCACCTTCAGCAATCCACTGGATGAGGGTGTCAATATCTTTCTGCGTCGGCTGCCGATTGGCGATCTGCGGGGGCATCCGTTGGTCGATGTTTTCGTGTGTGATGCGTAGGACCAATTCGCTGTTTTCCGGTTCACCCGGCACGATAATCGGATAACCACTCGGTGCGGAGAAGGCACCCTCCTTTGTGTCAAGCCGTAGGTTGGCTTGCCGGACCGCGGGATCCGGACCGTGACACGCAAAGCATTTATCCGACAATATCGGCAGAACATCACGGTCGAATTGAAGCTTCTCAGCATAGACGGGTTGTAGCACAATAGCGAGTCCTAACAGGAGTAACACAAAGCTCACACAACGCGTGCGAACCCATCTTGGAGAATTTAAACATGATAGCTGTGTCTGGGACATTATGGAATATCTCCTCCATTTCTTCTGTACGCGTGAGGTCAACCCCCAACAGTGACGTAAATCTAACCATCCTCAAAATTGCTTGATTGCTCAATAGTGTATCATGAAAGCGAAATATGTGCAAGCAAATCCCGCGAACAGCAAATTCTACTTTTGCCAAATTTTATTGAATTTTAATTATACTTTAGAGTATAATACTTTAGAGTATAATACTTTAGACGGCATTTAAGGAGGAAAATTTATGTTTGTCAATCGGCACCAAGAATTAGCGGCTTTAGAGCGTATGTTTCAATCGGAAGTCGCCGAATTTTTTGTGTTATATGGCAGGAGACGGGTTGGGAAGACTGAACTCCTATGGCAGTTCTGTAAGGACAAAAGAAGTATCTATTTCCTTGCCAGTCAGTTAAAAGAGCGAGATCACCTCGAGCAGCTGACTGAGACTGCACGACATGTCGTCAATGATCCACTATTGCAGAGTCTTGCCTTTAATGATTGGGAATCTGCTCTTATTTACTTCGCACAGCAGGCAGGGGAAGAAAGACTTGTTCTGGTACTTGACGAATTTCAATATCTCTGTGAGGATAACGCGGCGCTTCCTTCACTGATCCAACGCTTTTGGGATCTACACGGAAAAAACAGTAAACTTTTCTTGATTCTGTGCGGCTCTCAAGTGAGTTTCATGGAACGAGAGGTGTTGGCGGAACGCTCACCACTATATGGACGACGCACTGGACAACTCCGTTTGATGCCGCTCTCCTATCGCGATAGTGGGTGTTTTTTTCCTGAATGTCCTGCCAAAGAAAAACTCATTGCTTACGGTGTTCTCGGTGGTATTCCGGCGTATCTCAATCAATTCGCGTTGCGTTCCTCAAATTATTCACAAAGGGTCCTTGAACAGCATATCAAAAACGAACTGCTCACACCGCAAGGTTACCTGTTTGATGAAGTGAATTTCTTGTTACGCACAGAACTCAGAGAGCCGAGAACGTATGCAAGTTTGCTGCATGCAATCGCTGGTGGCGCGACGCGGTTGAATGAGATTTCCCAACGGGTTGGACTTGACGCAACAAGCGTGAATAAATATCTGAGTGTGCTTCGAGAACTCGGGTTAGTCAAACGTGAGACACCTATCACCGAACGGGCCCCTCAAAAAAGTAAAAGAGGACTTTATAAAATTGCGGACAACTACATCAAATTCTGGTTTCGATTTGTGTTGCCCAATCGGAGTCTTATCGAATCCGGCAATGCAGAGTTGGTGTATAAGCAGATGATCGCTCCGAACTTTTCGCACTATATGGGCGAAATTTTTGAAGACGTTTGTCGTCAATATATCAGTTTATATTGGAAAGAAAAATTAAGGGGCGCTCCTAAACAGGTCGGCGCGCATTGGGGAGGCAATCTTGAAATTGATATCCTAACAGAAAATGTTGATGAAAGTCACTGGTTTGGTGAGTGCAAGTGGTGGAGTGCTCCAGTTGGGGAAAATGTCCTAAACCATCTCATCGAAAACGCTGCGAAAGTCCCTGATCAATGGCAGCGTAATCGGCGATATATTCTGTTTTCTGCCGATGGCTTCACGGACGCGCTCAAAGAGAGAGCGAAAGAAGAACATATCTGTCTCATTGAAGTAAACGATCTGTTTTAGTCTAACTATTGAAAGAACACATATTTTTCAACGACAAATGGAGACATGGGGATGGCTAAAATTATTACAGGACATCGTGTTGGGCAAAATGGCATAATCCGTGTTGGATGTTCAGCCATTATTTTTGATCAGCACCGCGAAAAAGTTCTGCTAACAAGGCGCGAAGATAACAACCAGTGGTGCTTACCCGGTGGAGGGATGGAACCCGGAGAAAGCGCAAGCGAAGCGTGTGTACGAGAAGTTGAAGAAGAAACAGGATTGCAAGTCACCATAAACCGTCTCATCGGTGTTTACACAACCCCGCATGAATTAATTGTGTATCAAGACGGAAACAAATTCCAGTTGGTGGCTTTATGCTTTGAGGCAGAAATTGTCGAGGGTGAACTCCGGCTGAGTTGCGAAACCACCGAATACGGATATTTCTCCTATCAAGAGATACAAGAATTGGATCTGCTTTTGAATCATACACAGCGTATCAAAGATGCCTATACCGGAGAAATGACGACTTTTATCAGGTAACGGCTCTTTTAGACAGAAGAATCTAAATTTGCGGCGAGCAACTTTAATTGGATAGCGTGATCGGGCGATATGGGTCAATGAACCTGTTATGCTCATCCTTTCGGCGCGGAGGCGGTAAAGCATCGGCTTTCGCACG
>JAJEIP010000034.1 GCA_022827885.1 Candidatus Poribacteria bacterium | reverse complement strand
AATCGAGGGAGTTTTTTGAGAGCCTGCTCATACTTCGCAATCGCTGCCCTGTATTTATCAGTATATTGTAGGTATTCGGCTTTAGATATATCCGTGTAAAGATTCGGATTCTGCGGCGTAGGCGTAAACGGATAAAGACACCCACACCCCAGCAGTCCCACCGTGAGAACGCCTACAATGTTGCTGATTAAGACCTTCATCAAAATAGCCATCGTAATTTCCTTGACGATCACAGCCGTGAATCCTCCTAATGCCATCTCATTGAACCTATCCATTCTTGTTTGTCCTTGCCCGGTGCGGTTAGAAACCGCACCTACCGGGTTTGGGGAAACATAGAACTACCCGAACATTTTATTAAACTTCATTCGGGCGAAAAATGCTCATTATGCCCGAGAAAGCACGCTAATAGAGTCGGAAGTCATCTCTCGGATTCTCGGGGTATCTCGGATTGGTTATGAGAAAGTTACTCAGATGATACTCCAGCCGTTCGGGGGTGCCCGTCCCACCCAAACGGATGATAAATGTCATACCTTCTGAGGGTCTTCCTGCATACCCGCGCATCTGGACAATATAATATCGTTCCGGTTCGAGAGCTCCGGCTTTCACTTTCTCTTGATAGCCGGGTGGCACTTCCCCGTAAGTCAGAGAAGATATGGGTGAGGTCGAACCTCCCAAGAGTCTCTTAAAGAAGTTATCAGAGGGTTCGTATTGGAGGTACCACATCATTTCAGACTCTACTGGTCGTGGGTGCCACCCCATAGGCAGATATACGGGTCCTGAGTTGAATTCCCATGGCATTGTCTCTTCAGAGGAATGTGGTGCTTCCCAAACGATAATCGTTCCAATGTCCAATTTCACTTGAGGATCCAGATACATAAAAAATGTCGGTTGCCTCACTTCCGACCGAAAGTCGATGGTGATATACGCAGGGAAAGGCGTGCAGCCAGCAACTAAGACGCAGCTGATGAGAATGCTAACGAGCGCAACAATGGCAATACCGATTTTATCTTTCATTATGTCGCCTCCGGCGGGATCCACCTTTTCGCCTCAGCCGATTTGACTAAATCTCGGAAATAAAGTGGCGTAAGAGAATAAGTATCTTTTAGTTTTTCTTTGTTAAACGCTAAGTAGTAGAGCAAAACATATATGTGAAATGGCTTCCATCCCTCTGGACCGAAATATTCGTATGGCTCAATCTCACTTATATTTTCGATCTCGAATTCTTCACAAAATGCCTCAAGCAATTCATAACCAGCGTCCCCGACTATTCCTAAGTCGTCTGCTAAGTGCGTGTCTGGTGTGAGTTCTTCTGATCCCCAGGTGTGCTCTGCTATCAAAACTTTGACGCGAGCGTAAAGTTCGGGATTCATCTCTTGCTGAGGCTTTTCCTCCGTCAAAGAACACTCACAATGTGGACACCTAATAGCCTTTTTTCTTATCGCTTTTGCACAGTTGGGGCATTTCGGTCGCAAGAAAAGCTCAAAAAAAAACTTTATCACCAGACTTGGACATTTGATAATCTTTTTTGCTATCGCTTTTGCACAGTTGGGATATTTCGGTCGTGAGAAAAGCTCAAAAAAAAACTTTATCACCAGATAAAGCACACTTATCACCATACAAAGCACATTAAGAATAAAAGTAATACAGAAAAACAGAATCCCCGCAAGGCAAAGAAAAAGAAGAACAAACTCAACAGATTCCATCTATGTTCCGCTCCGTTACTTGACACTCCGATAAAATAACGTGAGTTCGACCTAACATTAGCGAAGTCCGACAGGTGCGAAATATTCCGAGAAATAGGATTTACTGCTTTTCAAGCAACGTTCCACCTCAGCCTTGTGTGGTGAATCGGAGTAGTGCTCCAGAAGCATCGCAAACATCCGCCGTGCAGCGGATTCTTCACCCAACTTCATATACACTTTTCCGAGACCATACAAAACCTCGGCATAGACCGCCTCGGCATCAGGACCCACGAATCCTCCTTGTAGTGCCATCTTAATTAGCACCTCAAGTTGGGCAAATACACGTCGGGCAGCAGTTTCATCGCTCAACTCCAAATACCCTTTGCCAAGGTGATACGGAATTTTCGCATAGATACCCGCAGCATCCCACCCCAGAAAGTCATCCTGCAGCCTTATCTCAATTAGCACCTCAAGTTGGGCAAATACACGTCGGGTAGCGGTTTCATCTCCCAACTCCAAATACCCTTTGCCAAGTGCACAGGTGATTCCGGCAGTCTGGAAATACCCGTCCGTTTTGGGAATGATGGCTTCCAATTGGGCAAATATCTGTCCTGCGGCAGTTGCATTACCGAGTTCCAAATACGTTTTACCACACGCATACAAGGCCTCCTCAAGGAAGCGCCCCCTGAATCCACTCTGTGGAGCGACCTCAATGAGTTGCTCGAATTTGGAAAGTGCCTCGGCATACCGTCCCTGCTTGAAAAGGATGTATCCCCAAAGATAGAGCACATCTGCCTGATCGGGCGGGAGTACCGCCGTTTCGTAACTTTCTTTGGCTGCCGCTTCGGCTTTAACATAGAGCGAAATATCCGCGTTCGCTTCTGCCAACTTCGCATAGCAAAAAGCGATATGGTATTTCAAGAAAGTAGGGAAGCTAACATTCATGACCTTTGTATCAGTGGGGGATCGAGGAAGCTTTTTAAGAGCCTGCTCATACTCCGCAATCGACTCCGTGTATTTACCACTGTATCGCAGATCGTTCGCCTTATACACATCGGCGTAAAGATTCGGGCTCTGCGGCGTAAACGGATAGAGACACCCACACCCTAACAAACCGACTGTAAGAACACCTACAACGCTCCCAATTAAAATCCTTATTAAAACAGACATAGTGATCTCCTTGACAGTCGACAAAACACGCTAATAAAGCTTCAAGTCACTTTGTGGACTGGCAGAGTATCTCCGATGCGTGATGAAAAAACTTCCCAAGTGATATTCCACCCGTTCGGGGCTGCCTGTCGCATTCAAACGGATGATAAATCTCAGAGATTCTGAGTCTCCTGGATAATTATACGTATTTATCAAGACACTATAAAGTTCTTCCGGTTCGAGGGGTCTGGCTTTCATACCTTCTTCATAACCGGGTGGCACTTCCCCGTAAGTTAGACAAGAAACAGGTGGTGTTGACAATCCCAAGAGTTTCTTAATAAAATTATCAGGGGATTTATACTCTAAGGACCAAACCCGTTGCCCATCTTCCCATCTCGCTGGCGAGTGGGACTCCCATCCCTTTTTCTCTTCAGAGGAGCGTCGCACCATTGAAACTGTAATCGTTTCAATGTCCAATCGTTCTTGGTGATGACGAAAGCATCGATCCAGATATACACAGAACATCGGCTGCGTCACTTTCGATCGCGAATCAATGGTAATATACCCAGAAAGATACGAGCATCCAGCAGCAAAAAAGCAGCTGATGAGAATGCTAACGAGTACAATAATAGCAATACCGATTCTATCTTTCATTTTCCTGACCTCCGACTATAAGAGAAGAACACCCCAATTACTCTTTTGACAGTATCCACCTTTTCGCTTCAGCCGATTTGACTAAATCTCGCAAATAAAGCGGTCTCAGAGAATAATAAGGCTCATTTAGTTTTTCCCTGTTAAACACCCAGTAATAAAGAAAAACATATACGTAAAATGGGTCCACCGCCTCTGGACCGAAATAGTCGTATGGCTCAATCTCACTCATATTTTCGATCTCAAACGTTTCACAAAACGCCTCAAGCAGCTCATAGCCATCGTCACCGGCTATCCCCAAATCCTCGGCTAAGTGTGTGTCTGGCGTGAGTTCTTCTTCTGATACCCGCCTCTGTCCTGCTATCAAAGCTTTGACGCGAGCGTAAAGTTCGGGATTTATCTCTTCTTGAGGTCGTTTTTCTCCGAGCGCACTCCGACAGTGTGGACACCTGATAGTCTCTTTTCCTACCCTTTTTGTACAGTTAGGGCATTTCGGGCGCGAGAAAAGGTCGTATAAAGTTCCTATCACCATATAAAGAACATTAACGGTAATCGTAATACCGCAAAACAGAAGCCCCGCAAAGCAAAGAAAAAGAAGAACAAACTTAACAGATTCCATCTATGTCCCGCTCCGTTACTTGCCACTCCGATAAAATAACGTGCGTTCGACCTAACATTAGCAAACTCCAACACGGTTTCAATACAGTCCCGGCATCAGCAGATGTGGGGTTGCGGCGTTATCTGCCCGGACGTTCAAAGAACTGAAATAAGCCAAAGGCTCAAAAAGCCGTTCTGGAAGTGTTTTTCCAGGAGAATCCTCTCCTTATGATGCATGATTTCCTACTCGAAGGCATTTGCGACCGCGACTAAATCAAGGACGTTTACTGTCCCATCTCCATTAATGTCCGGGGTATCTTCACCAAAAGCATTTGTCACGGCAACCAAATCGAGAATATTCACAACACCATCTTCGTTCACATCCGCTGCCGGAGTGGTTTGTCCTGTGGGAGGGGTTTCTAACCCTGATTTCAGATAAATCTCACCATCTAAATCTGGGATGGTATGCCAGCGTTTGTTTTTTACACCGCTCGCCCAGCCGCTGACCGCCTCTGGCAGTTGGATGTCTTGCGGCTTCCCGCTCCGGTTATAGACTACCCAGCCATTGGTGAACTCACGGATAAACAACCCCTCTCGATTTTCGTAAAGCTGCCCTTTTGTTTCCGCACCGCCGACAGGACGACCGAGATCGGCATCATAAAAATCATGATATATGTTTCGTGCTTCGTATGCGCTATAGCCATCGGAATGTGTCAAGGAAAGTGTTGTAATGACCCGCATCCAACGTAGGTTATCAGGACTATTGATAGGTTCATCTATATTTTGTCCTTCCAATACATTGATCCTCGGTTCACGGAGATGCGTCTCATTCCAAGAGAGAGCCTCTTCCATCTCCCTGAGTCTCTCGTAAGAGTAGCCATCTTGACGGTCTGGGCTTGTTTCCATGAAACTTCCATTGACCCATTCCGCATACCGTGGCGATTTTCTCCGGTTTCTATTGATGAGGATAAGGAAGTCGTCTCGGACGCGTTCCCGTATGCCTTTTAGGATCGTTATGAATGCCTGGACAACGACTTCACTGCTAATGTTAAAATACTTATGTTGGTAGTACGCATGGTGACCGTCCCATGAATCGAACAGAACACCATCAAAGAATCCGCAGTCCGCAATTGCCACAACACGATCTATGATGAGTTGTTGAAATTCTGGATTTAGGATGTCAGGTATCCATTCCTCCCAAGATATCCCCTCTCTTTTGATGATTTGCCCATCGGTATCTCTCAGCCAAAGGTCAGAATCTGGAGGTATATCATTAAAGTCAAAACCATGATGCGCGATCGCAGGGATAAAGAGCATATTCGGATTCTTATCGTATTTTTTATATTCTTCCAAGACGGCTTCAATATTTCCGGCAAGCCGTTTTGATAAGCCTCCAGTCGGTGCTGTCGGTGTCAAAGCCCATTGCAAACCGAAACGCGTCGAATAATGATGCATATCGTATTTGGCTACTACATCATAAAAAATATCAGGATCGTCCCACTGATTCAGCCATTTTTCAGGATTTGTTTTGTGTCCAAGATCGTGGAAATCAAATGTTAGTGCCGGGAAGGTTCTATTCTGAATTCGTTCCGCAACAGAGGGTGGAAAGGGTGCAATCTCACAGATTTCATCGCGATGTATCTCAAGCCCCAATCCCGCCAGTGAACTAAAATCTGTTGTCCAGATCCTACGTGCCTCCAACTCCTTAAATTTCGGTAATCCTGCCAGTGGACTGAGATCTGAAATGGGGTTTCCTGAAAGACGCAATGTGAGGAGGTTTGTCAACCCCGCCAGTGGACTTACATCCGAAATCCTATTCACATACAAAACGAGGGTCTCTAAATGGATGAGATCCCTTAGGGGACGCAAGTCTTTTATTAAATTCCCACTGAAATCTGCTTCTCTAAGATTTATAGCAAACTCCATTCCCGTGAGGTCAGATATCCCTTTCTCAATTGCTCTGAATATATCCAATTCTTGCATGTGTGCTTTCGTCAAAGGTGTTGCTGTGGGCAGCCCGAGTTCATCCCGAACTGCTGAGCGTAACGCCTCATCTGGCATCCAGTCTATACTTTCCGCCGAGTTATTAAGAACACAGAAGAAAAATATAACAATTACCAGAGTAAACCATTTCATATAAAAAATCCTCACCTAAAGTCTTATTCGACCTCGTTGTCAAAGGACCACAAAATCACGCCCTCTTCTCCGTAGTCCCCGGTCAATTGTATGCCTGCGACAGGTTTTAGGTCAGCCATCATTGTAGTTTTGATGGATACACTTGAGGCAGTCATGTCCCCGGGGTCCTGTCCTTTGCCGGTAATCACGAGAATCGCAGATGCCTCTTTATTCACCTGGAATTCAATATAATTATCTATATCTTCTGAAAAGGGTGAATCGTTATGTATTACAAGTCGACCCCCTGACACTATCAGGTCCCCCTTAATTAAAACATCCTCAAATTCTTGAAAATGATCTCTGGCTCCGGCTTTGTTCATATCCCCAGCAAAATAGGCGATTGTTGCAAGTAGCGCGCCGAGTATAAAAAACACAACTTTATCTCTCATTGAAGATCTCCTTTTGAAAAATAATTTAACGTTTGCGAAATGGATATTGCGTCTCCCATGTTCAATTGAGTTCAGTTATATTTCCAAATCTATCGCTTGTGAAGACAACACCGTCTCCTTCCAATATAAGTAAGCCAGCACCGCCTTGCCCATCAGTCACAGGAGAAATACCTCCATTTCCACCTTCCTCATCAACCCCGAGACTCGCACCACCCCCCTTTTCACTGCGAACGACTACCATTCCACCGATCTCATCCATTGAAAGACTCGCAGCACGCAGTCCTTCAGAATCCAAACACGTCACCCTTCCACCATTTTCATCCCAAGATAGAACGACTCGACGCTCTCCATCGTCTGCTACCACGGTTATGTCTTCAAGCACAGTTAACTTCCGGACGGTTAGTTCATCAATCGTCTCAGAGCCAGATTCTGCTTCAGTATCACTGTTCATGTTACCAAACAGAAAACCAGCAAAAGCCAGTAATCCCGCGAAAAACATATATTTCAATTTTTCATCTAATCTAAACATCGTCTATCCTCCTTGAGTGTATTTCTGAAATCATTGGGTCCACCCCCAATTACCTACCGTCCCAATGAGTGTGCCTGCTTACCAAATCTATCTATTGTGAAGACAACGCCGTCTCCTTCAATTATACCTAAGGCGGCACCGCCTTTCCCAGTCACGGGAAAAACGGATACGCGTCCACCCTCCTTACCGAGCGTGAGACTTGCACTACCTCCCTTTTTACCGCGAACACCTACAACTCCACCCATCTCACCAATCGAAAGACCCGCACCAACAGCAGGCATATCTTCGGGGCCTAAACACGATACCCTTCCACCATTTTCATCCCAAGATATAACGACTCGACGCTCCCCATTGTCCGCTACCACGGTTATGTCTTCAAGCACAGTTAACTTCCGGACACTCAGTTCATCAGTCGTTTCAGAGCCAGATTCTGCTTCGGTATTCTTGTTCATATTACCAAATACAAATCCGATGAGGACTATCAAACCTCCCAAAGCCATATATTTCAACTTTTCACGTAATCTAAGCATTATAGATTCTCCTTTTTATGAAACTGTGCGTAGGTTTAAAATTAGTTGATGTCCAAGATCCAAACGCCGGACGATGCTGCCGTGTGTATTGTAGATGGTAATCCGCACATCACTGGGGTTTGCCGAGGGCTCCAGCCACCTGCACTAAATCTTGAATGTTGACAACCCCATCGCCATTGACATCCGCGGTGTTTTGTGCTGTCTTGCCGAAGTGTGCTGCGACGAACACAAGGTCTTGGATGTTGACGACCCCATCGCCGTTGACATCCGCGGTGCGTCGCTGAGGTTTAGGTGGCGTCAGTTCCCACAGTAGCACCGTGCCATCCCCACTGCCACTGGCGAGGATATTGCCATCAGGACTAAACGATATGCTCGCAACACCACCCCTCTGCCCTGTGAGGGTGCGTATGTGATCTCCTGTCTCTACATCCCATAGATGCACCGTGCCGTCTTGACTGCCACTGACGAGGATCGTGCCATCGGGACTAAACGATACACTCTCGACAGCAGCTATATGCCCTGTGAGGGTGCGTATGTGATCTCCTGTCTCTACATCCCATAAACGGGCGGTGCTGTCCTCACCCCCACTGGCGAGCGTCGTGCCATCGGGACTAAATGATACGCTCTCAACAGCACTCGTGTGCCCGCCAAGTGTTCGGAGCTGCTTCCCTGTTGCTACATCCCATAGACGGGCGGTGCCATCTCCGCTCCCACTGGTGAGGGTCGTGCCATCAGGACTAAATGATACGTCCAGGACACTATCTGCATGCCCTATGAGGGTGCGTATGTGATCTCCTGTCTCTACATCCCATAAACGGATAGTGCTGTCTCCACTCCCGCTGGCGAGGGTAATGCCATCGGGACTAAATGATACGCTATAGACGTGCCACCTATGCCCCTCAAGTACATGGAGCTGCCTACCTGTTGCTACATCCCATAGATGGACAGTAGCATTCGGATCTCCACCTGCGAGGGTCGTGCCATCGGGACTAAACGATACGCTATAGATGTACCATCCATGCCCTTCAAACGTCCGGAACTGCTTCCCTGTTGCTACATCCCATAGACGGATGGCATCACCCAACTCTACGCTGGCGAGGGTCGTGCCATCGGGACTAAACGACACGCTATTGATAGACGATGTATATCCTTCAAGCGCCTGGAATTGCCTTCCCGTCGCTACATCCCAGAGATGGATAGTGCCGTCATCACCGCCGCTGGCGAGGGTACCGCCATCAGGACTAAACAACACACTATAAACCTCCGTCGTATGTCCTTCGAGTATCTGGAGCTGCTTCCCCGTCGCTATATCCCATAGACGGACAGTATTATCCTCACCTCCACTGGCGAGGGTGCTACCATCAGGACTCAACGACACGCTATAGACTTCACTCGTATGTCCTTCGAGTATCTGAAGCTGCTTCCCCGTCGCTATATCCCATAGACGGACGGTACCATCTCCGCTCCCACTGGCGAGCGTCATGCCATCGGGACTAAACGATGCACTCGTAATCCAACCCGTATGTCCTTCAAATATTTGGATCTCCTGTCCTGTCTCTACATTCCATAGATGGATGGCATCCTCAAAATCTGCGCTGACGACCCTGCTACCATCAGGACTAAACGACACGCTCTGGGTATACCATATATGCTCTTCAAGTATCTGAAGCTGCTTCCCCGTCGCTACATCCCAGAGACGGATATCCCAACTTCCACTGACGAGGGTCGTGCCATCGGAACTAAACGACATACTCCGAACCCAACTCGTATGTCCTTCAAGTGTTCGGAGCTGCTTCCCCGTCGCTACATCCCACAGGTAGACGGTCCCATCCGCATCTCCGCTGGCGAGGGTCGTGCCATCGGGACTAAATGAGAGACTCACAGCCCAACTCGTATGCCCCGTGATCAGATCAAGTGTTTCATCCGTCGCGGTATCGTAGATCCAAATACCGATAGAACTCGCAACCGCCAGAAGCGTTCCGTCCGGAGAATACGCAATCTCCGTTATAAATCCTTTACCGAGGCGAACCTTGGCCCCTTCAGGTAAACTCCATTGTGTGTGGTCTTGTGCGAACGTGATTGCTGAAAAAATGAAGGAAGCACAAAATAGTGAACCAGCAATCAAGAATAGCCTGTTTTTCATGAAAATTTTCCTTTTGTGTTGTCTCAAGCCAATAGATATAAAAATGCATCTGGACTTCAGTCAACGGAAACCAAGAAGCAATCCGATTTATTTTGGGGGTCTATTTTCTATCGCCACGCACACCAAACCCTATCAAAGTAGCTCCTATCCGGAAACGCATACGGAGATGGTTCAACATTCTCCTGTTCGCTCTTGTCTCGGCACCGACAGCGAACTCTATGTGCTCCTTCGAGTCGTTTCCAGTACGTCGCCTGCCACGGCGTAACATAATCCCATTCAACTGACTCTAAAATCACCTCCATTTGGCCATAGAAACACATAGATTCCATGTAGGCTTCAAGCCAATTTTTATCTCCACAAATCAGTTCCCACATTTCATATTCACCTTCCTCATCTTCTGGCTGAACACTTCGGGCTATGTATTTTTGCCAGTCAGGTGCGGCGAAGGCTTCCCATTGTGCGCCGCCTTCTTGCGTCAGTCCATAGGACGTGATTTTTCTTACATCTACAGGTTCCGTGCGCGGGGGTTTGGATTCATCCGGGACAGTTTCGATGTCTCCGTCAGGTGAAATAAAGACGTGATGGGTGTCCCAAGGTACCCGTTGCTCCAAAGCGAGTTCGATTTGTTCCTTCGTTGAGATAGACCCTCCCATCTCGCTGTTGGCATAAATTAGCCCCGAAGAGAGCAATTGATAGAAGGTTTCAACCAGTGATGCGCGTGTTAACCCATGCCCTTTTTTATTTAGGTGTAACTCAAGATCATCATCAATGAGACCACAGATCTCCCATTCGTGCTCGACGACCGTCTCAAGTAGCCAATACTCACCGCGTGTAAATCGTGGTTCCATGTTGTAGTTCCTTTCTTAATCTACTTATAGTTTGTATCAAATGACCCCATGAGTTATACTCA
>JAJEIP010000078.1 GCA_022827885.1 Candidatus Poribacteria bacterium | reverse complement strand
CCCACTGAATGTGAGATATGTGGCATGGATCTGGAACCCACACATTCCGATGTCAGTGCGTCTGAAGCAGCGGGGAAGTGGGCGTGCCCGATGCATCCCGAAGAGCAGTCTGATGAGTTCGGTGAATGCTCTATCTGCGGTATGGATCTCGTTGAAAGAGCAGAGGGGTCTACACCCGCAGAGACGACAGCATCTGGGTGGGTCTGTCCGATGCATCCCGAAGAGCAGTCTGATGAGTTCGGTGAATGTTCTATCTGTGGTATGGATCTCGTTGAAAAACAGTCAATGACGGCAGGAACTGATATACATTCGCACGGACATCAGGCTTCTACTTCGCTTACTGTCCCAGCAGATCAGATGCCATTGATTTTCAAATATGTGTGTCCTGATCATCCTGATGAGTATGCGACCGTCCCAGGACTATGTCCACGTGATGGGAAGCCACTGATTATGACAGGTGAAGTCTTAACTGCTCCCAAGAGTGCTGTCATTGATACCGGTTTACGGAAGATAGTCTTCGTGGATCGTGGCGAATCAGGTTATGAACAGGTTGAAGTTGAGGTGGGTCCCGAAGCGTGGGGAACATCGGACAACCCAGAAACCAAACGCCGATATTACCCTATTGTGAGCGGACTTACGCCTGGCGACATGGTTGTCACCCATGGCAACTTCCTGATAGATTCGCAAACGCAATTAACAGGTTCCGCATCGGGTGCTTATGGCGGGGCACTCGGTGGTGAAGAATCAAAACCTCCTGCCCATCAACATTAAGGAGTCGTCAGTTGTCAGTACGGATTTTTTTCAAAAATCCTTTCAGGCATCAGATAAGAGGCGTTGTTAAATGAAGATCTCTTAACCGATAACTGATAACCGACAACCGATAACCATTAAAAATGATTAACCGAATTATTGAAATCTGTATGAAAAACCGCCTGTTGGTGTTGGTTATCTTTGTCTTCGTCACAATGGCGGGTTGGTGGGCATTAAACCAGACACCCATTGATGCTATGCCGGACATCGGCGAAAATCAAGTGATTGTCTTCGCAGATTGGCCCGGGCGGAGTCCACGAGATATTGAAGATCAAGTTATCTATCCGTTGAGCATTACCATGCTCGGAATTCCCGATGTCAAAGATGTTCGCTCGACTTCAATGTTTAGTTTTGGTTACATTAATATTATCTTTGAAGATGATGTCGACTTCTATTGGGCTCGCACACGCGTATTGGAGCGAATGAATCTTGCACAGAAGGACATGCCGGAAGGTGTTGTGCCGGTCCTCGGTCCCGATGCAACGGGGGTCGGACAGGTATTTTGGTATACCGTTGAGAACGGATATTATTGCCCGAATCATCCCACGGAACGCTATGCCGAGCCGGGCACCTGTCCTGAAGATGGAGAGACGCTTATTGCGTCCAATCTGGAGCTTCATGAACTTCGGACACTCCAAGATTGGACGGTTCGTTACTATCTCGCCTCTGCTGATGGCGTTTCCGAGGTCGCCTCGGTCGGTGGATACGTCAAACAGTATCAGATTGACATTGATCCGAACACATTGTTGGCGTATGACGTGCCGTTATCAATGGTTTACAACGCCGTCCGAGGAAGCAACCTTGATGTTGGTGCCAAGGTTATTGAGGAAGGCGGCATGGAGTTCCTGATTCGCGGCTTAGGTTTCATTAAAAGCATCGCGGACATAGAAAACATCGTTGTCAAGGCGCATAACGGCGTCCCCATCTACGTCAAAAACCTTGGAACCGTCAGCGAAGGTCCCGACTTTCGGCGCGGTGCTTTAGACAAGGCAGGCATTCCGGCAACCGGTGGAGTCGTGCTAATGCGATACGGTGATAATCCATTGCGTGTGATTGAGAATGTCAAAGCAAAAATAGCGGAACTCACGCCTGGACTGCCATCAGGGGTCCGAATTGTTCCGTTCTACGACCGGAGCCATCTCATTCACCGCGCAACAGACACGCTGAAGGAGACGCTGACAGAGGAAATCATCGTCGCTGCAGTTGTGATTCTGCTTTTCTTAGGGCAAGTTTCAAGTAGTTTGATAATAGCACTCGTCTTACCGATGGGCGTTCTACTGTCGTTTGTGGGTATGCGGATTATTGGGTTACCATCAAACATCATGTCAATGGGGGGTATTGCTATCGCGATTGGGGTGATGGTGGATGCGGGTATTGTGATGACAGAGAATATCACGCGCCATTTACGGGAACCGCACCCGGGCGAAAGCAAACTTCAAGTTGTAACCCGTGCCGCTAAAGAGGTGGGACCCCCGATTTTCTTCGCAATGCTCATTGTTATCGTTGCCTTCATACCTGTCTTTTCTCTCACCGGCCAGGCAGGTAAACTCTTCAAACCACTTGCCTATACAAAAACTTTCGCGATGCTTGGCGCAGCCCTCATAGCGATTAGTCTGGTGCCCGTTTTAGCGTCATTTCTACTCGCAGACCCAACCCGGACCCGGACAGGTGTGGTTTCCAAACGAATATCACAATTCTTCGCGCTCCTCAGCTGGCCCCTGAGAAAGTTAGCGGATGGAATTACGTGGGTCCTCAGAACCAGTTATCGCCCGATTATTCGGTTGGCTGTAAAAAATATTTGGACGAAACTCGCTGTTGTTCTCTTGGCGATACTTATTTTTCTCGCAAGCATGCCACTGACCCCTTTCTATAAAAATATTGGGCAGGAATTCATGCCGCCACTTAACGAAGGGGCATTGTTATTTATGCCGGTCCTGCTTCCGGGTGCCTCAATTACGCAAGCGAAAGATGTCATGGCAAAACAGGATTTGATTATGAATCGATTCCCAGAAATTTCACTGGTCGTTGGGAAATTGGGACGTGCGATGACAGCAACCGATCCTGCTCCAATTGGTATGTTTGAAACCATTGTCAATATAGTGGACCCAGCGAAGTGGCCCCGGCGAGCTATTAAACATAATTCGACAATGGAACTGGGACATCACCTTGTCCAACGCTTAAAACGCGACGGACTTATGAGCGAAGAACACGCAAGCCATATTGACACCGACTTTCTGGATGCCGTTGTGAAAGCCGCTATAAAACGCTTTGATACCTTGGCGACGACCTACCACAATTCTTATCTTTCGGTTGACGAACGCGAACAACTCTATCGCATCTGGTTATTACGAATCCTTTTAGAAGAGCTCCTCGCCGAAGAGCGGACAGGCGGAATGGGATTGGAACAGGTCAGAATTGGAGAATCTGAGACCGAGGCGAAACTCCATCGGATTGCCGAGGAAATTGAGCCGACCCTCAAGCATAAGACGTATTTTCGGACCAAAAATCGCAACGAACTCATCACCGAACTCACAGAGGCGACCCGAATGCCAGGCGTTTCGCCTATTATGACCCAGCCCATACGGAATCGTGTTGATATGCTCGCAACAGGTATACAAACCCCAATCGGAATCAAGGTGTTTGGTAAAGACCTCGCGAAAATTGAAGAAATCGCTGTGCGGATCGAGCAGGAACTCCTTAAACTTGAGGGCGCACAGGGTCCCTATGCGGAGCGGATTGGAAATAAACCATACCTTGAATTTCACATCGATCGGGAGGAAGCCGCACGCTACGGGATTCAAATTAAAACAGTGCAGCAAATCATTATGACAGCGATCGGTGGCATGAATCTAACGTATACTGTTGAGGGACGGGAGCGGTTTCCAATTCGTATCCGTTATATGCGAGAATTGCGGGACAATATTGAAGCACTTAAGCGGGTCCTCGTGCCAGCACCAAAAGGATTGCATATTCCACTTGAGCAGCTCGTGAAAATTGAGAGACGGCCCGGTCCGGCGAAGATTGCAAGCGAAAATACCTTGCTCTTTTCCCGCGTCTTTTGTGATGTGGATGTTGACACCATCGGATTGGTGGACTTTGTGGCATTGGCACAAAAGACGCTGGATGAAAAGATTAAGCCGACGTTACCCCAAGGCTACTTCTACGCTTTCAGCGGACAGTACGAGGCTGAACTGGAAGCCCGAAATCGATTAACGATTGTCGTGCCGGTATGTATCGCGGCCATTTTTATATTGCTATATCTCCAGTTCAAGTCGCCCTCCGCGATGTTTTCGATCTTCCTTGCGATTCCCTTTGCATTCATCGGAGGTATGTGGATGCAGTGGTTGATGGAATACGTCCCAGAAGCACTCGGCGGTGGGTACGCCATTAAATACAGTACAGCCGTGTGGGTGGGGTATATAGCCTTATTTGGCATAGCCGTCGAGGACGGAATCGTCTTAATCGAATACTTATTGGAACGCGTCCGCGGTGGCGAACCTATTGACGAAGCCGTGATGAATGCTGGTTTACTGCGCGTTCGACCCATCATCATGACCACAGCAACTACGATCTTGGCGTTATTGCCTATTATGTTAGCAGAAATCAGCACCACCACTGGCGCGGAATTGATGAAGCCTATCGCAGTGCCTACCTTCGGGGGCATGGTCTCGGCAACAGTGGCTAACCTTATCTTAGCACCTGTGTTATTCTCTCTCTTTTATCCCGTTGAGCGTTGGATTCGCGAGCGGTAAATGGATTACTTTCTTTTACGAAGTATCGGAGGAATCATGAAACTTCTAACGACACTCGGCATCTGTATACTTGTCGGGCTTATCGGGTTACCAACTGTTGGTCCCGCCATGGAACTTGAAAAATACTTACATGTTGCCAAAGGGGCGGTCGTGAGTACTGGGCGCGGATTGGCGCTCACTGATGATGAACTGGAGACCGCACGCACCGAAGAATTCGCTATCGGATTTCAATTAACACCTGCACTTCGATTCTCAGTGCCATTCAGTCGTCACGTTGTGGATACTCGCGGAGGCACTACAGATGTCCTGCCCTTCGGAATGTTGAATGTTGAAACTGTCGGTATGATGTGGACGCTGAGTGGACGGGGGAGATGGGCACCCTTTATTGGACTCGGAACAAATTTCTACGATTTTACGGAACAATTCGCGACGCCAGCGAATATTCAGAATACTTTTGGAGCGGAAGCGTCTACTGGACTCAGCGTAAGACTGATTGAGAGTATCTTTGGGGTCGCCCAGTTGAACGGATCATTCAGTTATCAGTTCAGTTTCTTACGACCGAAGGTGAGTGTGCCTGCCAGACCGGACGTTGAAGTATTGTGGTTAAACCGTCATAGCGTCACTTTTCGATTAGAAATTTTGGGATTATAGGTGGAGGTTTAAAGAGTCCCGGTGCTATCTTGAACGCTGAATTGCAGTAAAGTTCTTGTAAAAATAAGGATTTCTGATAAACTAATTAGGTATACCTAAATAGCGGATTCTCGAATGTAAGGAGATTGAAAATGTTTTTCCAAATCTATCACTATCCTCGATCAGGTATCCTATTAGCACTGATTTTTTTCATATTCAGCACGCCGCTACTCAGCAGTGCCCGTGAAACAGAAGTTCCGGAGCAAAGACTGATGACGATCTTCCCGAAGGCGAAGAAATTCGTTCAACGAAATCCGCTACTGACACCAGACCAAGTTTCTGTAATTGAAAAAGAAATAGGGACTAAACTTCGGGCGGAAGACCTAAAACCGATCTTCTATATTCCAATCAGCGATAACAGGAAGCCTATGGGAGTGGTGTTGTTTGCTGATACGGAGGGACCCCACGGCGTTATTCAAGCTGCCGTTGGGCTCGACATGAGAGGGAAAGTTGTAAAAGTGGAAATCTATGAACATAAGGAATCAGACGCGGTTGCCGATAGTGAATTTCTCAAGCAATTTATCGGTATGGGCATAGACGATGCTTTCAAAGTTGGGGAAGATATTGAGGCTGCTGATGGGCATGAAGCTGCTGCAAATGCAGTCGCTCTCATTCCGAGAAAGACGTTGGTAATGAGTTATGCCCTCTTTCGGAAGCAAGAGTCAAACGCTGAAACCGAAAAAGTACCGGAGCCTGATGTGCCAGCGGAAGATATGCCTGAAGCCGAAGACTTGAAAACTCTCATGGCGTTGATGATAGATGACTACTTTGTCGTTGTCGATTACTTTGATGAAAAAGAGAGCAAACCGGAAGCCATTGGGGCGGTGAAACGACTTGCTAAATACGCAAAGGGCATTTCAAACTTTGAGCCACCCAAGAACGCAGACCAGACCGAGGAGTATGTCTATCTGCAGGACACGTTTAGTGAAGCACTCCTTAAATTGGCTGAGGCACTTGAAGAGGAAGGTATCTCTGACGCAACGCGTGAACAGTGGGATACCATTGTCACCTTAGTTAATCAGGCACACCTCCGGTTTAGTGAGGAAGAGATTGACTTGGACACATATTAGGTGTGAGTGCCCCAACTTCTATTTAAATTTTGATTGGAGATTAGATGAGAAAATGGATATATTGTGTGTGTCTGTTGAGTATATTAGTAGGCACATTGCAAGCATCAGCACAGATTCGTCCGCCTCGACGGAAACACAGGATTCTGGTAGATCCGGGGGCGAAAAAAGAAAAAGATGTGCTCAAAGCTGATATAGGCGCAAGCCTCAAGGACATCGCAAAACGCGCAACGCAGCACGCTCAGAACCCGAGTGTGGATGTCGTCTTCGTCGTTGACGGTAGCAGGCAGATGTTGGGACATCTCGCCGACCTTGAAAAGAGGTTCGTTGACATGCTCACCGTTATAGAGACGAAAACAATGGACTACAGATTCGCGTTGGTGAATTTTCATTCCGTATACGAAGAACCACGCGTCAATTTCCATCAATGGACATTCGACTATCTCAATATTGAAAATGCGTTCCGGGATATGCGAGTCGAATCCGGAAACAACATTGAATCTGGATATGGACTCGACGCTGTGGTAAAAGGCTTGAACGAGTTAGAGTTCCGAGAAGACGCAATAACGCAGTTCGTTGTGGTGACCAACGCTCGGCTACGCACTTCATGGACAGAAGCAAAGGCGAAAAGTAAAATTAGCCAACAGATTATCGACCTTTGTCGCAGAAATGGGGTCCAACTCAACTGTATCGGTATGAGCGAAAGGGTTCAAGCGGAACTTACGGATGAAACCAACGGTATGTGGTACCCAATTGATTCAAAACAACGACGGATGGACGGACAGCGCATTCGGAGCGGTGGGACAATTGCAGACAAAGCACTCCTCAGGATCGATGGCTTGTTTAAACGGATTGCCGAAAATCTGGTTGCGAGTAACCCCGGTAAAGTGGACGTTGTGTTCGTTTTCGATTACAGTCTGAGTATGCAAACCAAGACGGATCCCGCATGCGACGGTTTGGATCTTATGGTCTCTGTGTTCAACGCGGCCGGATTAGATTACCGATTTGGGATTATCCGGTTTTGGGCGGCAGTTGGTGGCGGCGAAAGCACGATTGTTGTGACCAAACCGCCGTTGGAACCTGAGCAGGTAAAATCACTGTTTCGCCTCCCCAAAAATGGCGATGAGCATCTATTGGATGCTGTTATTGAAGGCGTGCCAAAACTCCGCACCGAAGAAGGGCGTAACCTCGTCCTTATCATCATCACAGATGAACCAACGAGCAAACGAGCAGAAAAAGGGTATACCGCGGGCAAAGCAATTTCAGTATGTCGAGGTGCGTTTGCTCGGGTTTACGTCATTGGCGGGGTTACCTCCATGCGAAGCAACTCCATCGGAGATAATTTCCAACGGCAGGTCGCTCAGGTAACCAAAGGTGAACACTATATTATGCCGGGGGCATTGGCAAGGCAGGGCATTGGGGCTGATGAGCGACGGTAGCACGCTTTTTCACTGTCCTCAGATTTGCTTATTGACCCACGGCGAGCTCATCCGGCGTTTTGGCATGGATAGCGATAAGAGCGAAACAGGTTGACTGTAAATTGGCAGTCGGTTCCGACAGTTCCATCGGTGTATTGCTGACGAAACTGCCATCCGCCTGCCGGACATTTGTTAAATAGTTGATAGCAACCCGACGCGTGTTGAGCGGATCGTTTCCAGCAGCGAGTGCCATAACGGCAATCGCTGTGATTTCTGGATCGCTTCGGCTGTTCTTATATCTCCCGAAGCCACCATCACTGTTCTGGAACTGCTTCAACCAGGCGATTTGGACATCGATATCGTAAACAGTTTCCAAGCCTTGAACCACCCAGGACGTTATGAAAACGTCAGACCTGCCTCCGCGTTCTAATGCCCAGCCGCCATCGAAATTAATGCCTTCTGCCAGCCAATCTGCGCCTTTAGAGATCGGTTCAAAGTTTTGTTTAAAGCCAAGTTTCCTCAGTCCAGCTAATACAGCGGCAGTGTAAAGAACGTTATCGGGACTCCGTTCTTTTTTCCCCCATGCACCACTGCGGTTCTGTGCTTTTTTTAACCAGCGGAGCCCATTAAAACGGACTTCAGGATCGGTCTCTGCCGCTGCTAAGGCAATCAGCGCGAATGTCGTATGTGCGGTGTTGTTGTTCCAACCGCCATTATCCAACTGCGTATTTCTGAGGTACTGAACCCCGGTTCGAACGACTTGGGATCCAGTACCCCATCCCGCATCGATCAATGCCCAAACCGCGAACGCGGTATTCTCTACATTACTATCTCCACCAGGGATGAGGGGCCAGCCGCCGTCTTTATTCTGGTGCTGCGCGATGTAGGTTTTCGCACCCTCTATGGTCTTGAAGAGAGGCGGTCCCTCTATTGGCAGTTCATCGGAAAGGGGACTATCGCTATCTACAGCGGATCCGTCTTTAATGCCAATCAAAAAGGTCAACAACAGACAACAACATATCAAATTTTTAATTATACCTTGCGGCGGAACAACGTGAGTTTGGATTTTTGGCGTGCGTTTCATCTATCCGCCCTCCATTTCATTACGGGCTACCGGTTTGAATAAAAGAGTGGAATCAGGCGGTCTCCATTCTTCCTTCTCTCTTCTTCCAACCTTCCAACTAAGAACTCATCGCTTAACTTAACGCTTTGCGAGTTATTAAGGAATTTGCGGTTCAATCACAACCTTGTAAACCCCTTCCTGTCCGAGCATGTCAATACCTTTTTCTAATTGGTGCAACGGTAAGTGATGCGTTATCAATTCATGCAGTGGGGCGCGTGTTATCTGAAGGAAATTCAACGCTGTTTGGAACTGAATCTGCGGATATGCCCATACACCGCACACGTCTAAATCTTTGTTACAAATCTGATGTGGGCGGACCCGGATATCTCCCGAATCGGTGTAATGTCCAACTTCGATGACCTTTCCGCCGCGTCGCACGACGTCCAATGCCTCGGAGAAAACCGCGGGTATACCCGCACATTCAATGGCGATGTCCGCGCCGACACCGTTTGTGAGGTCCTGAATCTGTTCGACCCGTTCTTCAGGTGTTGTATCTCCGACATTGATCACCACATCCGCTCCCATCTGTTTCGCCATATCCAATCGACTCTCAACAAGGTCAGTGGCGATGATAGTGCCAGCACCGCTATCTCTTAACACGGCGATGACGAGGAGACCGATCGGTCCGCATCCGAGAACCGCAACCCGATTCCCGATACTGTATCCATCTCCGACTTGTGGTAAACCGGGGGCACACGCCCGTTCAACGGCACGTGTCGCAACCGCTACCGGCTCGGTCAACACGCGAATCTCCTCCGGGACGCTTTCCGGCATTTTATAGACCCAAGAATTGCCGTGAATATAGGTATACTCGGCGAATTCGCCGTTCAGATACGGTGGTGTTTCGCTATTGCTAAATCCATAAATAGTGCGTCCAGTACACAATGTCGGACGACCCGGAACATGCAAACAGTAGTAGCATCTGCCACAGTTCTTTGAACCGGGCACCACAGTCACACGATCGCCGGCTTTGATGGGACCCCCCATCACATTCATAACCTGATTCGCATTTTTACCGATCTCAGCAACCGTGCCAACGACCTCATGTCCCGGAATGACGGGAAATTGCAGGGCAGTATGCCCAAGATACATGTGTTTATCGCTTCCACAAATGCCGACGCTGTCCACTTGTAAGAGGAGTGCGTCATCTGCGGGTGACGGTTTCTCAAATTCGCGGATTTCTATCTGCCCCGGTTGGAGCATCACCGCCGCCTGAACTTGCATAGTTAAAATTCCTTATCGTATTTTTTAATTTATAGGCACCCTTCATCGTGCCCAGAGCGGAATCAATATCCTTGTCAATTGTGCCAAGCTCTCCAAATTGTGTGCTGGCAGGAAATAATCCACGTATGGCAATGCTGTGCGGATCCCTCGGCAAATCGGCTGATAACCGTCGCTACCGAGTAACGGATTGAGCCAGATTAACCGGTAAGCATGCCGATGGATCATCTCCATAGAACGGCGCAACACATCTACATCGCCGCGATCCCAGCCATCGCTGATGAGGATAACGACTGAACGGTATGCCGAGAAAGACGGCGCAAATTGCCGATAGAACTCCAGCAGACTTTCCCCAATCTTCGTTCCGCCTGACCAGTCCGGTACAACATTCGAGACCTCGTTCAAACCCTCCGCCAACCCTTTCCGTCGGAGGAGTCCGGTGATATCTGTCAGATGTGTGCTAAAGACTGCGACATCCACTTCTCTCAACTCCTGCTGCATCCCGTAGATGAATTGGATGAGAAACTTGGCGTAACAATCCATCGAGCCGCTGACATCACAGAGAAGCAGAATCTTCGTTTTCTTAATCTTCTGCTGTTTCCGGATCAATTCAAGCGGTTCGCCGCCGTGGACGAGACTTTGCCGCCAACTGCGTCGGAAATCAATTGTTTTCCCTTTTTTACCGACAACCTTTCGACGACTGAGTTTTGTCGCCAACACTGCCGCCAGTTTCGCGACGATCTCTCGGGCTTGCTCCATATCTTCTTTTGTGAACTCACTAAAATCCTTCCGACTCAGGAGATCCTCGGCACTATAAGCGACCGGATCGTCTTCCTCTCCTTCCTCACTCTCCTCCGCTTCGGTATCCAACCACTGTTCCACGATGTCCTGCTCATCGCCTGCATCGGAGAGATCTTGGAGTGCAGAAGGTTCAGGGGTCTGTTCCTCCATCTCCACCGCTTGAAACTCAGGACGTGGATATCGCCAAAATAGATCGAAGGCAGTATCAAACGTCTCCCGCTCAGATTCTCCAGCGATGAGGTTCGTCCGTGCTGTATGATAAAACGCCTCTCGCTCACCGATGTCGATCAATTGAACGCTCTCGCACCAACGCAGTTGGTTGGTCGTCGTCACATTGATGCCCATCTGTCGGAGCAAGCGACAGAAGTCCGTGATTTGTTGGAGTAGAGTCTGTTCATTCATTTTTTTAATACGTCAACAATTTCCAGTTCAATGATTGCTTCTTGATTATCGACGATTTTTCCTGTTATCATTGTGATTGTTTAGTGTTTATTAGTGTGCCATAAGTGCCTCTAAAACCCATTCGATACGCGGCCCGGTGTCCGATTTTCAGTAGGTAAATCACAGCATCAGGATGCTTCGCGAGGAGGCGAGTAATAGCTACCGTCCCATTGGCGTCAATTTCATAATCTTCCGTTTCAATGTCAATCGCCAAGAATTTTCCATTGTGGTGTGGTTCGACCTTGTCTCGGAGTTGCTGATATATCGTTTTCCCGCGAGTCGCGGTGGTTTCAGTTGTGTTGTTTGAATATCGCATCATAATTCTCTCAAAGTTTCAGAGTTTGTTTTAAAACTGAATCTGGTCAATCATCTTCCAATTTCTCTAAGTAGGAGATGAAGGCATCGAGTTCTCTGAATATGCTGTCAAATACTGAGTTAACCTGCTTTGCCTTCTGTTCTGTTTTTTGATAATCCAGTTCATCCGTAGAGAAACGAATGAAAAGGTAGCGAAACTCTAAAAACTCCTGAAGATGTCCCAAAGTTGTTTTGGAAATCACGGGTGGCCGTTCAGCGTAAGGTTCTGCCATCTGTGCCAGTAGTTCCTTATGCTCTCTATTTCCATCGGGCAAGCATAGATCAACCTCAAGGGCAATTTTCCTAAAAATGTTCTCCATGCCCATATAGCAATCCGAGAGATATTTGGCAATTGTAACTTCTATGGCTGTTTTGTATTTCAGCGGAGCGGTCTTGATTTTCCGTAACGCTTTTTGAATTCCTTTGATGGACCTTTCTATTTTCGGGCGTTCATCGGAGATGTCTTGTATCAACTGGTTCCGGTCCACCGGATAGGTTTGGCCTTTTGCGATTCTAACTGCTTGACTTTCAATTCTTTCGCGATATAATGCTGGACAACTCTTGAAATCGACCAGATCTACCTTGAATAGTCGGCTGATGTCTTCGGCTTCCCAGACTGCCCGGAAATACTGATCATTTGGGATATCCCAGACGGCAATGTTGATATCCGACCATTTTGAGAATATCTCTGGTTCAGCAAGCGATCCGAAAACGGCGACCTGTGTTGCCTCAAAGTCTTCATAAAGCATTGACGCTACCCGATGCGCGGTGTGCCATGCGCGCTGCAGTAACGCCTCATCCACCTTTCGGTTTTGAAACTGCTGATCAAGCCGCCGGCTGTATTCCGCTAATTCTGCAGGCGATAAATCTTTCGCTGTGCGATGGGTATCTGTGGGGTGATGCATACCACTATCTCCTTAGAGAATAGGATAGCATAAGCTGGCTTGGCGTGCAAGAAAAAAAAACGGGAAGACCTTTTTGATTTTCCTGTCTCAAAATCCGTTTTTCTCTTTCGGTTAGTTGATTGTTACTTGCACTTTAATAATGTAGGAGCAGGCAGTTTTCTCACTAAGATTCAGTAGAGTCAGGTGCAAATCCTCGCATTACAAGAAAAAGAAACTGGATAGTTCTTTTATTACAGAAGAATTCTTTCAAAATCCTCCCACTCGCTTCCAAAACCTTCAAGTTCTGGGCAGGAAGAAACCACCGTAAGACAACAACTGCCCTGATAGTACTTCCTTAAACGAGTGAGAGCTGTGTAGAACAAAGCGGGTTCATCTTCCCTCGTAATACTATTGACATATATGATTAAATGTCGCGATTCTAAACCTTTAAAACTGTGCAGTGTTGTTGCTTTTATTCGAGTGTCTTCAAGATGAAAGTCTAGTTTTTTGTTTCTAATATCTTCTTCATCTTTTCCAAAAATATGATGTACAGGCACATTTGAATCAGTACATTTTTTGACAAACGCTCGCCCAATTTTGTGGGTAGGAGAAAGAAAGGTGATGTCAGCATCAGCAATTCTGGAATTTTCTCGCAGACTTTGCAGTTCATTAAAACAAATACTTGCAGTTTTCTCGGGACAGTCATCTACTAATATCCTTGAAGGTACTTGTACCCATCGTAATCTGACGTCAAGATTCAATTCTTCTTGGGCTGGATGTGGAATATCAACATCTTCATCAAGAAACTCGTCAGCAAATCTTTGCAAAATTGTTATGAGACGGGATGGCAAGCGATAACTGGGACCCAGCTCGAACCACGGACCTCTAAAGCCACCTGTTCGCATTTCTTGTTCAAGCAAAGCGAAATTTCTCCCATAGATGTTTTGTGTCGGGTCAGCAACGAAAAGCATTTCACCGTTGGGTAGCAATGCCTTTTCTATGGTCTGCCACCAGTCTAGGGTAAAATCCTGTCCTTCATCAACTAGGATAGCGTCATAATACGGCAGCGAAGCTTCATTAACTAATGAACTTCCATGAATTTGCTCTAGTTCTCCAACAATCTTCACTTGCTCAATGCTTTTGGTGGTTGACTTCTCTTTATAGATTTGCTGTACAAGTATTGACATTTGGTCGTTCCACACTTTTTCTTTTTCAATTTCAGAGGAACTCTTTGCTCCAAGAATTTGTTGAAGAGGTTTGTATGCATTTCCGTTTCCAGATAAGAAACAGACTCGTTTACACCAATCGTGGAAATTGAGAAAGTCAATCTTTAGTCTAAAAACTTGTGGAAGACTTGTTGCATGCTGATGTGCCATAGAGTGAAGGTAGTGCCGTAGCGTGATATTGTATGAACACACAAGAACTCTCTTATTTTGGCTAGCGACCGCGGCTGCGCGCTGCAAGAGCTTGACTTTTGCCAGATCCCGCTGAACCTTTGACACGTCGATAAAATATCTCTGTGCGAGTCTCTGCAATTTCACGCTGGCGTGCATTTAACTTGAGTGGATTCGGCGGCGTTTGGTTAAAATCTGGTTCTTCAAGCCATCTCCGAAAATCAATCCCCGCATCATCCGACATGCGACGAGAGGGATTATGCTTTCCCCATTGGCTCCACTCAGGGAACAGTTTATTCAGATCTCCCGCGACAAGGCTATCTGATCCTGCTATTGGATAATATTGCGGATAGGAACGGTTGCGAAATAAGTGGTAGGAATCCAACGATGCTTGAGGCACTCTAGTAAAGACGAGTCCAGCGGTAATTGCACCTGCTCCGCTGTTTCCAAAACGGGCCTTGAGGCTGGTACAGTAAAGTTTTAATATTTCTTCTTTGTAAAATTGGATCTTTTCTAAAGGATTACCGATTATTTCGTCTGATTTGACAATATTAAAAACGGCGATGCCGGCATCGGAATTTAGAAGAACTACATCCGGGTTCAATCCATTAAGGTGAGGCTTTATATGCATTTCCCATTCGGCAGGCAGTCTCTCGTCAAATAATTCAAAAACTTCGCGTTCATCCGATGGCAGCAAGTTCCATTGTGATTTAGATAGATTGATGTGTCTTGACATAAGGATTTCCTGAATTAAATGACGTTTGGACTATCATCCGCGATAGTTAAAAATAAATTTCGCGCTATTTACTTAAAGGTAATTTCTATGTACGTAAGATGGACAACAGTGCCCTTTCAACAGCGATAGAAAGTTGGATGACGTGAAAACGGCTGGCTGTGTAGGCATAAGTTTCGCCGCTTTCATCTATAACACGGACGTAACCATGGATCGCTGCTGCATCATCGGGAATGATACGATACACTTTCCCGACCTCAAGAGAGGCAGCATATCCTTCGTTATTCAGACATAGACCGAATTTCGAAAATTGATTCTGTTCCTTTGTGTTCATTCGCGTGCTTTCAGACGTTCCAGTTCTTCTCGGAGTTGTGTGACTTCCGCTTCCGCCTTCTGTCGGGCAGTGGCTTCCTGATTGGCGCGTTCTTCTGCGTCCTCGACACGATCTTCTGCAGCTTCAGCACGCATCTGGGCAGCTTCAGCAGCAGTATTGAGCCATTCTTCTGCCTCCGGGTCGTAAATACCAAAGTCATCATCAAGCAGGTGGAATTCTAAACCGAGTCTCTCAGAAGGAATGCCACCATTGGGGAGCACTGGTATTTCGATATACGCGTGTCCGCTGAGGCGAAACCCCATCAAAGGGGTTGGTAGATAACGCCTATCGACATCGTAGAGGAAGTATTCAGGAATGCCGATCTCTGCGTAGAGCTGCACCTTTCCAGTCAAATCATTGCGGTAAGTGCCTTTGCTCGCAAATTCTAAGACGAAGTCAGGCGGTTTTCCCTCTTCCCATATCTTATAAATACGGCGTTCCTTCTTGCCGATGCCGAAAGCAACGAAAATGTCAGGCGAGATAGATTTGCGCGGATTGCCTTCTTCGTAATACATCATCATATCCCCAAGGACATAAACATCAGGTATGTGCGCGAAATGGGTTTCGATACGATTAAAATTCTTGAGAAGCTCTCTAAAGTGGCGTTCCGTTTCAGCCATAGGTTTTCCATCCGATTCGGGATATAGGTCCGCTATTTCTGTCGGTGCGGAAGGAAATGGGAGAGTATTTGGAGGTCCCATAAGTTTATCTCCTTTTCCGTAGATTTTTTTCGAGCCATAGATAACTGATGTTATCAAATTGTAGCATATCTTCAACGGTTTCTCAAATTAATTAAAAGAAGGACGCGCGTTCGCCTACGGCCAAAAATTATACATCGGCTGTTGCGTCACCACACTCACAAGGCTCCAGATACCACCCACAGTGAAATCACCCAACATCAACCCAATCGCGAACATCACCAGCTGCTGCGATGCCCGCGGACCGCCAATCTTTAAAACACTCCACTTGATAATCGAACTCACCAGCATACAACTCCACAAATACCGCATACCCCAATCGCTGGAGACGACAAACCCGATCGGATGGAAGGGCCACCAGAAAAAACGCGCCCGCATAAACATTAAAAGCGTTGAAAAAAGTAATCCAAACACGATACCGCCAGTCGCATAGAGATTCGGTTCAGTCGGGTAATAGATCCACCGCTGGAGTCCGTTGAAGACACGGCCACCGAAACCGGTTGCCCACCCGCTGCCGCCGCTCATGTTCAAAGCACCGTAGGTATAGAAAATATAGAGGATAACGCCGAACACCATCACGGCAGCGAATCCTGACACACCTAACAACGCGAAGAACAGTCGCCTCGGTGCAATTCCAGAGCGTTCCGAGAGTTTGAAACCCTCTAACTGGTGCGGCATCGGATTGCTCGTGTAGCTTCGGTTAAACCAACGGTAGAGCGTCAGCGCAACGAGGTTATTCGTGCCGAGTATCCGTGTGCCGAACCCGTCAACGAGGATGTGATGATTCGGCATGTTTTCCATCGCATGCACAGGAAATCCCTGCTCCGCCCGCATCCGTGTGAGCACCAAGACGATGATAAAATAGATTGCAAAAAACAGCGGAATCAGCCAGAAGGACATGCCGATCCGCTTGGAGAAGATAAAGAGTATTACGAGTCCGACAACGATACCCCAGAGCGCAAGCCTATAGGAAATCGGTTCGTTGGCATCCTCGCCTGTGCGATGACGTGCGGTACGGAAAACGCCGCGAAAGTGCCGTCCGTTCAAGACTACGACAGAGATGAAAATCCCGATGGCAGCACCGAAGCATTGCCTATCAATATAGGGGAACCCGGGCAGACTGGACAAGCCAGCGGCACTTGCTAAGACTAATTGCGCCTTGTAGAAGATAAAGAAGAACCAACTGGAGAACGATAGGTCGAGCGGCATCAGCAACCCAAGTCCGATAACGAAGGGATAATAGGACATACTGATGCCACCGATAGCGTTCCACGGTTTTTCTGTGAACAGGTGTCCAAACCCGCGCCAGCCACCAATCCGCTTAATGGGTAAGGTCGGAAGCGTCGGATACAGAAAACTAAAGCCGTTGAGAATCGCTATAGATGCCGCAATTCCGAAGCCAAGCCATGTGATACGGTGCGAAAACAACGATTTCGTGCTATGGGTGACATGAAACGCGATCTGCGTGATCGGATAGGCGAGTCGTTCGCGTTCCACCCACTGCTTTCGCAAAATAACATTGATGCACAACATCACGAGGACCAGAACCGTCATGAAGCCTGCCCAAGATAAAGTTGGCACTATCCATACACCAATTATGTCTGCGGTAGAGAGACTCGATTCCCCTGTATAATAGCCTGTCAATGCCTTTGGATCATCGACGAGAAGCCATCTCGGAAGGTAATCGTAGAAAAGTTGTTTCCATTCATTTTCAGGGGTTGCGAAATGGAAGGCGTGTCCGACGGTCGTGACGAGAATCGTCATCAGCGTAATGGAGGGAAAAGCGCACGCCGTGCTGAGCAGGATGTATATCGTGAGGAGCTCCGCATCTGTGAATAAGCGACGGCGAACTGCAAGATTGAGAAGCGTGAAAGCAAACACCACAAAGACAACATTGTAGAACGGCACAGCGTAAGTATTCAGCGCATAACCGACAAGTCCGACTTCACCCGCAATGATCCAATAGAAATTAAACGGAATCAGCACGAGCGTAATGGCGATAGACTTCCATGTGACACCGTGCGATTTCGGGCGTTCGTCTGCTCTCATAAGTGCTTTAAATTTGGGTAAAAAAAGGCGAGGTTACAAACCTCGCCGATAGATGTGAATCCTTTAACTATTATGATAGGCTTGATGATAATTACGGCTGAATAGAACCGGCATAAAGATCGTTCAAAGCGTCTTCTGGGAGAGGCTCCGGACTACTCTTGGCGAATTCAAGTGCCGCCTCAAGTTCGTTTGCGAGTTCGGTCTCGAGTGCCGAGAGTTCATCTTGCGTCATCCCCTCTTCTTCGATGAGAACCGCGGCGAGTCTCCGAATCGGATCGCGCTGGCGTTCTTGCTCCTGGACTTCCTCGCGGTCGCGGTAAGAGGTCCCTGGATCACCGATGTGGTGTCCACGGAATCTGTAAGTATCGCAGTTGAGGAGCGTCGGTCCACCCCCTTCACGGGCACGCGTGACGGCTTCGTCCACCGCAGCGTAAACCTTAAGAACATCGTTCCCATCAACAGTGATGCCCGGCATATCGTAGGCAGGTGCACGGACAGCCGCAATATCTTCTACCCGCTGATGCTCTCGTTGTGGCGTTCCCATACCGAATCGGTTGTTTTCACACACAAAGATGACAGGTAATTCCCAGACCGCAGCGAGGTTGAGCGTTTCATGGAAGACGCCTTGGTTCGTCGCGCCATCACCAAAGAACGACACTGCGACCTGTTGTGTTCCACGAAGTTTAGCCGAGAGCCCTGCACCTGCCGCAAGCGGGATACCTGCCCCGACAACGCCGTTAGCACCCAGAATGCCGGTCTCCTTATCGGCGATATGCATCGAACCGCCCTTACCTTTACAATAACCCGTCGTTCGTGCGAACAACTCCGCCATCATCCGGTCGCGTTTGCCGCCTTTTGCAATGAGATGCCCGTGACCGCGGTGTGTACTCGTAATATAATCATCGTCTTGCAAGTGGGCACAAACCCCTACGGCTGTGGCTTCTTCGCCGATGTAAAGATGCAAGAAACCCGGAAGTTGGCCGCTCTGATAAAGCGTGCCAGCGGCTTCTTCAAATTGACGAATCTCTAACATCTTACGATACATATACAGCATCTGATCTTTACTCGGTTTTGACATAATCCCTTTCCTTCTTTTGAGAGTGTTTGTAGTCCGTGATGAAATGGAATACGGATGTACGGAAACGTCCTATCTCATTTAAAAGTACCTGACCGAACCGCAAGGAAAAATTAAAAATAAGGTGCGATACATTCCAGTGAATCGTTCGTAGGACGATTGACGAACCTTGACACCGGATACGCCTCCATCTCTTCATCGAGATACGGAACAAGGAGCGGTTGAAGCGTGTCGGTTTCCGATTGTTGGTTCGGGGCAAGCCACGCCGCATAAGCGTCTTGCGGCAAAATTACAGGCATTCTATGGTGGATTTCCTCCAAAAACGCGTTCGGTGGACATGTAATGATCGTGCAAGAACGGAGCGGTTCATCCATCCCATCCGTCTGCCATGCCTCCCATAACCCGGCCAAGGCAAACGGCTTCTGCGATTTTAGACGGATATACACCGGTTGTTTACTTCTATCACCCGGAATCCGTTTCCATTCATAGTAGCCGTCCGCCAGAATAAGACATCGCCTGCGTTTGTAGGCATTCCGGAAGGAGGGTTTTTCTGAAAGTGTTTCCGATCGGGCATTGATCATCCGATTTCCGATCTTCGGGTCTTTCGCCCAAGACGGAATAAGTCCCCAATGAAAGAATTCCACCTGTCCAGTGTCTGGACGTTCTTCCGTATTAGTCGACGTATTTGCAATAACAGCCACATCTTGTGTCGGTGAGATATTGTAGCGCGGGGACAAATCCATGGGTCCCGCAAAATCGAAAAAAGTTTGATTCAATGCTTCAGCATCGCTTGCGAGTGTAAATCGTCCACACATTGTTTTAATCTCCTAAAAATAGCATAGACACGGATGTCTGTTCCTATAGAACGAAAATTTGCGCTATACATCCTTTTTGGATTGCGGGACAAGAATATCATCTCTCCAGCGAAGACGGAAAGATGGGCGCACGAGTGCCTCTGGAGACTGAAGCGTCAAACCCCCATCGGCAGTCAAGACGATTCCAGTAACAAAATCCGCCTCATCGGATGCCAAGAAAAGCGCAGCATTGGCAATATCTTCGGGTTTTCCGTAGCGACCCACCGGGTAACAATCGCGAGAGGCTTGTTCTTCGAGGGAATCCTCAGCGAGAGAGACTTCGCCTCTTTCGCCGACGATCTGTCCTGGAGCGATGGCATTCGCACGGATACCATCCCTGCCGTAATCAAGCGCAATACTCCGCGTCAATGCGTTTAAACCGCCTTTTCCGGCACCGTAAAGCCCAAACCCTGGGTTTGTAATTGTAGCATTAACCGTGGAAATGAAAACCAAGGTGCCGCCACCATTACGGATCATTTCAGGAATGCAATACTTCGCACCGAGCCACGGTCCACCGAGCGTCACGCCAAGGCTTTCGTTCCATTCTTCGGTCGTGAATTCAATCGCTTTTTTGGTGTAAGAATGTGCAGCGTTATGGACAAGCGTTGTTATTTTTTCATAGTTCGACAAGGCAGTTTCGACCAGTGTCTGCCACGTCTTTTCATCTGCGACGTCACCCATGACGGCGATTGCCTGTCCACCCGCTTCTTGAATACGCTGGACAGTTTCATCAAGTTTTTCCTTGCGTCGGCGCGTGTTGACAACCACTTTCGCACCTTCGCAAGCAAACCTATAAGCAGTCGCCGCCCCAATACCACCCCAGGCAGCACCCGCAACAATCGCAACTTTTCCTTCCAATCTCATGATAAGTCCTCTCGTTAGGATTCTATAACTTCTCAACTATTATAACATATTTTTCACTTTTGTGCTACAATCATCATAACCGTAACGAAGGGAGAAATTCATGTGAAACCAGCGATAAAAGAATGGCTCGACAATTCTATTGAAAAACTGAAGGCAGGTGAGTTGACCGAAACGGATCTGCACGATGTAACCGCCGCCTTGAATTCTGAGAAACAACTCATCCTCTATCTCTATTCTAAATCAACGAACTTACGCTCACCGTTGGGTGGGTGGGCATTGTACGACCCAACCGCGCCGGATGAACCAGTCCTCCCCTCGCAAGATGCCCCTTATGCATCTGTGCTTGATGCCGTTAACGATGGATGGAGAATTGTTCAATTCCCGCGCCCTGAACTCTACAACTTTACGGATGTCGACAACGCCTATCTGACGTATGAGTTCGTTTTAGAAAAACTTGTATAAAGGAAGCGCGCAATGATTGACGTTAAACCCACGCTAAATGACCATCAGGTCATGCAGTTTATCCATAACGGCTATATCACCTTAGAGAACATCATTGATCCGAATTTCAATGAGGAATGTGAATCTGTAAACGGTGGACATCTCAGCGATTTCGTCCTTACAGACGAATTCCGCCGGAACGTTCTATTACATCCAGAAGTCGCGGGTGTCGTCCGTTCACTGTTGGGCGAGAATTTCCTCGTGCCGACGAGCGCACATCACCATCTCTTTGAGGCACCACACCGCGGACAAACGTGGCATTCCGACGGACTCACTGAATACGGATACGGTATCACACATCTCCAGTGCTACTATTATCCGAAAGAGGTGAGAATCGAAGATGGACCGACGATGATATTGCCCGGCTCCCACCATCGGCTTGTTGATAGGGAAGCGATCGCACATTACGGGGACATCCTCGGACAACTCTCTCTTACCGTCCCCGCTGGCACCGTCGCAATGACACGCTACGGCATCTGGCATAAGGCGGGTCCAAAACTCAATGCCGATAGACGCGGGATGATTAAGTTTTCCTACTTCCGCACCGCGGTACCCAAACGGGATTGGATGGGGGGTGCCGATGAAATTCCACCCTACCAACATGCTGGCAGACATCCTTACGTCACCGAGGTGGAATCCTACCGCGACCGCCGCAGGGGTGAATTGACATGGAACTGGTTATGCGGATTGGCAGAGGTGGAGGAACCGCTCCCACCGGTGCAGATGTTTAACAGCGGAATCCCCCTATCAGAAATCCAACTTTAGTAGGAGCGGATCGTAATTTTGGTTAACGGGCACCACACGCTTGCAAACACGCCTGCATGTGCCCGCGCGATTCTGCCGCAATCGTGCAACACTGTTCTAAACTATATTCTTTCGCACCGATGACCTCAAGGTTCAACGGACCGGTATAACCATTTTCATGCAGGACACGAATATAACCGACAAGGTCGATGTCCCCGCGTCCGTTTGCCTGCAACTCAGGATCACCAGGTCCCCGTTGTGTCCCCTTACAATCCCGAATATGCACGTGTTTGACGCGCGAGATCACCGCAGCAATCGCTTCCACAGGGTTTTCATCCGCACGATGAATGTGGGACGGATCCATATCAATTCCAAACGCCGGTGAGGAAATCGCTTCCATGATGCGGAGAGTCGTCGGCGTGTTATAGATGCTCGCGCCCACATGTGCCTTAACGCAGAGCGTCACACCGTAGTGTTCCGCACGTTCAGAGAGACTGCCCAATGAATCCACAACTTCGGGCCATGCAGATTCATCGTCTGACGTACCACCGGGACCGCAGTTAATAATCGGGACACCTATCTCAGCCGCGGCTTGGAATGCCTGTTCCATGCGTTCTGGATCGCGTGAGGGCTGTTCCATCGCCAAGAGGTCGAGTTCATACGCTTTCGCGAATCGTTTGATGTCGTCAGCGAGTTCTTTCCAGCTCGCGAGGACGAGATGTTGGCTCATCCCATCAATCGCTGAGAGTTCAATGCCATCGTAACCGGCCATGGCGATGTGCTTAAAGGCGGTTTCCATATCGTAACCGCCGAACAGTACCGAATTTGCTCCTAATTTCAAATGTAATTTCTCCTTCCGTAGCGATAGGTATTGCACCATCTACGCTACAACAATTAGCCTTTCAAAGGCGGAAGTGGCTGTGGACGCACCACGATACCGCCTTGTTCATAAGACTCTATCGCCGCCCAAGTATACTCAAGTGTCGCGA
>JAJEIP010000100.1 GCA_022827885.1 Candidatus Poribacteria bacterium | reverse complement strand
GTATAATCGGCATAGCGAGTATCTCTTGACAGCCGAGAATTCTGTCATTGTCGATGCTGGATTTGTGGAAGGGGGTTTTGCGTTCATAGAAAATCCACAGGAGACCCCTTTCCCGATGACAGGCATGGGGTTTCCGGGGTCTCCTGCACCCGGTTTTGATTATCGTTTGTATGATGAGACGGGTCGTCGTGTGGACTTTGGTATCTCGTGCTATAAGCGATTCGACATTTTTCAGGTGCTACGGAATACAGAGGATCCGCGAGTTTTACGGAAGGTGTTGCTTGAGAGTTTCGACTGGGATTCACACTACTTGAGAAGTGAATGGACGGTTGTGACGCCTGCACCTGCGGCACCTGCGCTGATAAAAAAGAATATTGTTGGCACCTGGGGTGATCTGAAGAAACAGTAGACAGAGGTACACTCCGAGGCGTGAAGGTCAGTCGGTTTTCTACCGAAGGCCATCACGCCTTTTTTTATTTTCGGACTTACGTATATCCTCTTAAAGTCCCCCTGATAAGGGGGATTTAGGGGGTTAAATCACTGGAATAGGGGGTTAAATCACTGGAATCAGGACTTTTCTGGGGAAACATATTGCTTTTTCATGCTATTTGCCTAAGTCCTGTTCAATTGATACAACTGTGAGTCTAAGGCTATTCAGTTCTTGAAAAAATGACTTGACAAAACCTGTCCAAAAATGATAGACTGACTGTAAACAAGGGAACCTGAAAACGATACCCTTAAGTTCTTTAGGACTTACGCAAACTGCTCTTTTGTAGCATAAACTGTTAGTTTGTGCCACCAGAACGCTGTGTTTTTCGAAAAATCTCATCTCACAGAACGGACTACAGTCAAAATTGCGTAAGTCCTGTTCTTAAAAAAAGAAAGGAAGCAATATGGCATCACAAAATGAACTGCAGTCAATGTTAGACGCACCCGTTGGCTTAGCACCAAATACCTACCTACATTTCTATAACGGTGGAAAACTCCGCGCCGAGTTTATGGGGGAACCCGAGCCGAAAGATGACTATTACTCCGAAGAATGGATCTTTTCCACAAACCGGGCGATCACACCCGGCAGAGACAATCCGCCCGACAAAGGACTCAGTCGCATCCAACTCCCCAATGGCGAGACCGTCCTCCTGAAAGCACTGCTGGACGCATTTCCAGAGGAGACACTCGGTAGCGCGCACGTCGACAAATACGGCACTGAATTAGGCGTGCTTCTCAAAATTTTTGATGTCGGTGAAGGGGCACATATCCCCATCCATTGGCATCCAAACCCCGATTTCTCGCAAAAACACCTCAATTCTCCCTTCGGTAAGAACGAAGCGTGGATCCTCATCGGCACCCGTCCGGGCGCGAAGGCGTGGATAGGTTGGAAAGAAGCGATAGACAAAGCAGAATTCCGTCGCCTGATGGAAGCGCAAGACGTGCCAACGCTACGGAGTCTGATGCACGTTGTGGAACCGAAAGTTGGCGAAGTCTATTTTTTACGGACCCCGATTGTCCATTCGCTCGGCACAGGACTCTGCGTTCTCGAACCCCAAGAACCCACCGACTGGAACATCCTCGCCGAATGGGAAGGTTTCCCGTTTGAAAGGGATGATGGGCACCTCGGACTCGGATGGGATCTCGCCGTAGATGCCGCTGAGTTTGATAAATTGGAACTCGACTATCTCAACAACTACATCCGCCGCACACCAGAACCCGTCCGAGCGGAAGGCGATAACCGAGAAGATCGGATCGTGCCGGAGGAAGCCTCGAAATTCTTTGGATGTTCGCGTCTAACAGTAAATTCGACACTCAGTATGCCAGCAGACAAAGGGTTTTACGCACTCGTGACGTTGGGCGGCGAAGGCGTGCTCCGTGGCGATTTTGAGGATGTCCCACTCAAACGCGGCAAATCCGTCTTTATCCCACGATGCCTGTCCAGTTACGTCATCGTTAGCACGGGTGATACACCCATGGAGATCATCTGTTGTTATCCCCCAAGCCTTTAAAAGTAGTAGGCACGCGCCGCGTGCCGTAGAAGTCTTAAAAGTAGTAGGCACACACCGCGTGCCGTAACAACAGCGAAACGTAGTAGGCACGCGCCGCGTGCCGTAACAACAGCGCGCAATGTTAGACTTTAAGCCTCCTAAGCCGAATACGGCTCTGATTCAGGTTGCGAAAGGACTTGTCCCGCTCGTCAACCGCTTATTTTTGAAGGGGTTAACGCTGGATATAGACGCAGCATCCATTGCGCGTCTAAAAACAGTGGATGGACATCCGACTGTTTTAGCCCCAAACCACGCGGCGCGCGCCGATCCTGCTGTTATGTTTTTTTTGTCCAAACGGCTCTCGCAGCAGTACTACTACATGACTGCACGCGAGACCTATGGCACAGGCAAATTCAGCGGCTTACGCGGTTTTCTGATGCAACGGTTCGGGGCGTATTCCATCGTGCGTGGCACCGCCGACCGGAACGCGTTCCGCACAACGCGGGAGCTCCTGTCAGAACGCGATTCGTCCCTTGTGATCTTCGCCGAAGGCGAAATCTCACGGCAGAACGATACCGTCATGCGCTTTGAGAGGGGCATCGTTCAGCTCTGCTTCTGGGCTTTGGACGATATGGCGAAGGCGGAAGTTGACAAACCTCTGTATATGGTTCCGATCGGGATCAAATACCATTATCCACGGGACATGTGGGACGACATTGATGCCGCTCTCACGGAATTGGAGCGGAACATTCTTCCACCTGCGGATCGAACCCCGATTGAACGCTATGAGCGGTTACGGCGTATCGGTGTGGCGATATTCAGAACGCTTGCAGCGGAATATCAATATAAAGTGGACGAGACCCTGCCGCTTGATACACACATCCAGAAGATGAAAGAGCAGATCTTGTCCCATGCTGAACAGATCATGGGGATCCACTCCGATGCCGACGTTCTCACGAGGGTGCGGGCGTTGAAAAATTTAGTCGATGCCGAGGTCTATAAGGACATCGAGCAGATGACGGCGTATGAGCGGAAGATACATGAAGAACTGCTCCAGAAGTTCCAACGCTTCTATCCCGATCTGGAGCGGTTAATTAATTTTATAGCGATTTCAGATGGATATGTCGCAGAAGAACGCTCACCTGAGCGGTTTCTTGAGGTG
The DNA here is from genome assembly GCA_022827885.1 of Candidatus Poribacteria bacterium. Classification (GTDB taxonomy): domain Bacteria; phylum Poribacteria; class WGA-4E; order WGA-4E; family WGA-3G; genus WGA-3G. Next base: position 25,519 of record JAJEIP010000100.1, on the reverse strand, counting down.
ATTGTGCGTCTGGAGAGAGAGGTCTTTGGCACGTCAAAAATCCGGGGACCGCAGGTCGCCTCCGTCCGTGTCGGTGAACCCAAAAATCTCCGAGATTGTTACGATACCTACAAGGCACAGAAAAGAGAAACGGTGGAGCAGATAACCCTTGAACTTGAAACAACGGTTCGGACGTTGGTCACGGGTGTATCCTAATTCTGCTGCGCCGCAAGGTAAAATTAAAAAAAGGAGAAAAACATGGCAAAAAAATTGTCCATTGGAAGTTGGGCGTATGCCTTTGGCCCCTATGAAGACAATCCGATTCCGTTTGATACCGTCGTCAAGACGCTCAGCGACTTGGAATTCGATGGTATTGAAATCGGAGCATTTAAACCGCATATTGACATTAACGATTACCCGATGAAAAGTGATCGTGATGCCGTCAAAGGATTAATCTCCTATTACGGTTTGGAAGTCTCAGGATTAGCCGCCGACTTCTGGTCGCACCCCGGTCCCGCAACGGATGAGGGACAGGAGGACGATAGATACTACAAGTTGTTCAAAGAGAGTCTCCAACTCGCCCTGGATCTCGGATCGCCTGCGATTCGTGTGGATACAGTAGATGATCCCGAAGCGGGAATTCCGGGCGTTGAGCCTGAGAAAGCCTGGGATCGGATCGTCTCGGTCTGGAGACGCTGTGCGCAAGTCGCCGAAGATCACGGCGTGTTGATGCTCTGGGAATTTGAACCCGGATTTATGTTCAACAAACCCAGCGACATTGTCAATATGCCACAGGCAGTGGGGCATCCCAATTTCAAGGTGATGTTCGATACCTGTCACGCACAGATGTGTGCAGTTGTCGGTGCCCGGCAACCCGGAGAGCAGGAGACCCTCGGCGATAATGGGGTCATCGACTTGGCACGTCAACTCAAGGGGCAGATCGGTCACTTCCACCTCATCGACTCCGACAACACGCTCCATGGCGACGAAACAAGCACACACGCGCCTTTCGGAGATGGGGTCCTTGATTTTGACGCGATTATTCCGGTCATCATGGATGAGACGGGCTACGATGGGGATTGGTTCTCTATCGATCTCTGTTTCTGGCCCAACGCCTGGGATGTCACGGAAGACGCTAAGAAATTCCTGACCCCCTATTTGGAAAGGTATTAAGGGCTACTCTGAAGGAGATGCGGCGCGGTTTTAAACCGCGCCTACTTGAATACGGTTTAACCAATGAAAAGGGGAAAAAAGTTGAGAAAACGGAAGCAAGGTCCAGTGACTCAAGCACGGATACGAGAACGTGTGCGACAGATACAAGAACGTGTGCGTAAGCAACGCCGGTTTGCGGAACTTGAAAAAGAAACTCGGGAATGCTATGAAAGCATAATCGGACGGCATCCGCTTCCAGAAGAATATCAACAGTACTTAGAGCGAGAGTGGAAACTCGGCTTGAAGGTCATCGTTGAATACGAGGATGCAACAACGCCAGAGGACTATCACGAGCTTTCTATATATACCTATGACTCGACGACTCTTAGCGATTACGCCGAGTCAGATATGGATGAAAGGTTTATGCGAGCGAACCTTGATTTGGCAAATGCCTTGGGGCTTGCGATGGTTACAATTGATGAGGCAGGGAATATTACGGGAGAGATAATCGAGTATTAGGGACGGTTTCAAAACGAAAAAATATGTTGAATCTGCGTTCATTAGACCCCTTAATTAACTTGGCGTTTGAAGAGGACATCGGTATCGGTGATATAACAACAGAAGCGACAGTGCCGCCTGCACAAAAGGGGATAGGAACCCTACTCGCCAAGAGTGATGGCAGTGTCGCAGGACTCCCGGTCGCCGAACGCGTCTTCGCAAAATTAGATGAAACCCTGGCGTTTCGTGCGCTTGTCGCTGATGGGGACGCTGTGAAGGCGGGGACACCGATTGCCGAGGTGCAAGGGAGTGCCAAAACCATTCTCATCGGAGAGCGGACGGCACTCAACTTCCTGCAACGACTCTCCGGGATAGCAACGCTCACCGCACAATTCGTGGAGGCGGTCGCTGGCTACGACACCAAAATCGTAGATACTCGAAAGACGGCAGCCGGATGGCGGGCGGTTCAGAAATACGCCGTGCGTGTCGGAGGCGGACACAACCACCGTTTTGGGCTTTATGACGGTGTACTCATCAAGGATAACCACATCGTCGCCGCTGGCGGGATTGGCAACGCCGTTCAGCGTGCGCGAGGGGTTGTTCCACACACCGCAAAGATCGAGGTCGAGGTCGAAACCCTCGAGCAGGTCGATGAAGCGTTAGAAGCAGCAGCCGACATATTGCTCCTTGATAACATGCCGCCGAGTCTTATGAAGGCGGTTGTGCAAGCGGTAGGAGACCGCGCCGTGACGGAAGCCTCCGGTGGTATTACACTTGATAAAGTAAAAACTGTGGCAGCAGCCGGTGTAGATCTCATCTCTGTCGGGGCATTGACGCATTCAGCGATGCCGATGGATATCAGTCTGACGCTGACGCTCATTGCTCAATAGTCGACAGTCACTAAAAAGGAGATTTCGCTGGTAATGCAGGAATTCTTGAGCCGCGAAAACGCGGCTCGCGGGGCGCTTTTCTTTCTGCTGTGCACGTTCGCTGGGTTATTCCTAAGTTTTTTGTGGGGTGGAACGCAAGATATAGAGCAAGTTTTTCGCGAGATGCAGGTTGAAATGCTGCTCGGTGCGTGTCTGTGTATGTTCGTGGATTGGGTGTTCGGTGCACTCCGCTTCCATATTTTTATTCAAAAAGTCAAACCAGACATCAGATTCCGGGACAGTCTTCGCGCAAACTTAGCGACGCTCTGTGTTTCCTGTATTACACCCTTCCAGACAGGCGGAGTGGGACATCTTTATATCTACACGCGAGCAGGCGTGCCGTTGTCGGCATCGATAACATCGGGCATCATCTGTTTCCTTGCCACGATAATCACGCTCATGTGCTTTGCAGCGGGGATAGCAGGGTTAGATCCGCCTTTTTTACCAAAAGGGATTACGTGGATAAGCCTATTCAGTTGTTTGATGTTCGGCTTGGCATTTGTCGGATTCCTGCTACTGCTTTTCAAGCCAGAGTTTGTTTTTCGTTTTTTTCGTTGGCTCTGTGGTGTCGCACAGCGGCGGTTCACGCGCCTCACGCCTATTCTTGAACGTGCGACTTTGAAAGTGGAAGAGCTTGTTACGGAACATAAGTCGTTTGCGGTGATGTTCTTACGGCACCATAAATGGACATGCGCACTCAGTGTTCTCTTAACCTGTGGTTTCTTCGGGACACGGATCGTCGGCAGTTACATAGTCGTGGCGGCACTCAACGGGGAGGCGACCCTCTGGGAACTCAGCGTTGTTGGGTTACTCCTAAATTTCGTCGTGCTCTTTGCACCAAGTCCTGGGGCGAGTGGGGTGGCAGAGGTGGTAACCCTCGGGTTGATGGAAAATCTGATTCTCAAGGAATTGATACCGGTCTATGTGTTGTTGACGCGATTTTTCGCTATCTATTGTGCCGTGGTCGTTGGGGGTATTGTCATTGGTTCGCAATTCGCAAAGGATTTCAGAAAGCGCACGAAGACATAAATCTCTTAACTGACAACTGACAGGATTTTTCTCATGAAGCTTAATAAATTATTTGGGTAACCGGTAGGTGCGGTTTGTAACCGCACTGGGTAATTCGATGTTCCCCCGAACCTGGTAGGGTCTTTTACCTAACCGCACCGGGCATCAGTAAAAATTACCCGATTAAATTCTTGATCCTCATACGAAAAATCCGATCTGATAACTACTAAAAAGAAGGAAAATTATGGAAACTACCACATTGAAAATTGAACCTGCAACAACGAAACTCGGTTGGATTGGGACGGGTGTAATGGGCCGGTGGATGTGTCAACATCTGATGGACCTCGGATACGGGATGACCGTCTATAACCGGACGAAATCAAAGGCTGACCCCTTACTCGAAGCGGGGGCGGCATGGGCAGATTCCCCGAGCGACGTTGCAGCTGCCTCCGATATTGTCTTCACGATTGTCGGCTTTCCCCCCGATGTCCGGGAAGTCTACCTCGGGGACAGCGGGATTTTAAAGGGGGCGAAACCGGGAAGTATCATCGTTGATATGACTACGACGGAACCCTCTCTCGCGCAGGAAATTGATGCCGCCGCGCAGGCACAGGACGTTTCATCCATCGATGCCCCTGTTTCAGGCGGGGATGTCGGGGCGCGAGAGGCGCGTCTCTCTATCATGGTCGGCGGTGATGAGGCGGCTGTGCAAGCCGTTATGCCCCTTTTCGAGGCGATGGGGAAAAATATCGTCCATCAAGGCGGCGCAGGGGCTGGACAACACACCAAAATGTGCAATCAGATCACGATTTCGGGGACAATGATCGGGGTCTGCGAAGGGTTAATCTACGGCTACAGAGCGGGATTGGATTTGGAGACGATGTTGTCCTCGATTAGTGGCGGTGCAGCGGCTTGCTGGTCTCTGGACAATTTAGCACCGCGGGTTCTTCAGAGAAACTTCGATCCCGGCTTCTTTGTGGAGCATTTTATCAAAGATATGAGTATCGCCTTGGATGAGGCACGCAAGATGAACCTGAGTCTCCCCGGACTCGCGTTGGTACATCAACTTTACACGGCTGTGCAGGCGCAGGGGCACGGTAGGTTAGGCACACAGGCACTGACGCTGGCGTTGGAACAGATGTCTGGGGTCGAAATCAACTAAAGATGCGTTCATCGTGAGAATGTCCTCGCTGGTGTGGTGTTTTGTTGGGATATTTCCCTGAGAAACCGCACCAGCGAGGCACAGTCTTTTAAAGTCCGCTTATGCTGAAACCGGATCCAGACGCATCGGCATGATGAGCGAGACGTAGTTATCAGTGCCTACCGGCTTCACAAGCACCGGATTCAACTCGCCTGAAAATTCCAGAGACAAGGACTCCGTTTCGATGTGAGCTAACGCCTCTATCAATAACCGAGCGTCGAAACCGATCCTGACAGTTCCAGTGCTCGACTCCACCGGCAGAGTTTCGTAGGCTTCCCCTAACTCTGGGGTCTTCGCAGAGACTTGAACCTGTTCTGGGTCGATTTCTAAGCAGATCGAATAGTTCTTCGGATTCGACAGGAGAGCCACCCGTCGCGTTGCACTTAAAATGCCTGCTTTCGGAACCACGGTTCTGCCTTCAGTCGATTCGGGAATGATTTTCTCGTATTTCGGGTAATCCCCGTCCACAAGTCGCGTCGTTAAGGTCGCGTTTCCATCGGTAAAGAGGATTTGGTTTTCAAAAACTGAGATGCTGACCTCTCCAGCATCAGCGAAGGTTCGCGTAATCTCGCGGACGGCTTTCAACGGAACGATGAACCCGTTGGCTTCTCCCGGTGAGGTGAGGGGCTCGCAGCGTGCCAATGCCAGGCGTTTACCATCCGTGGCGACTATCTCAGTGCCATGCTCCAGAAAATTGAAATAGAGTCCATTGAGGAAGTAACGCACCTCTTCTGTAGAGGCGGCAAACTCCGTTTTCTGAAGCACATCCCGTAAAGTCTCTCCACCGATCTTCAAGGCTTCCCCTTCAACTGAAGGCAGTTGTGGGAATTCTTCATCCGGCAGTCCGATGATTTTGTAAACACCCTCCCCACAGGTAATCTCAACGCGGTCGTTTGCTGTCGTTGCCAAATGTATCGGTTTGTCCGCAGGTAACTCCTTAACAATATCTCCTAACTTCTTCGCGGAGACGGTGATTGCTCCTTCCTCTGTGATGGTCCCTTCAACCGCCATTCTAATGCCGACTTCCAGATCCGTCGCCATGCATTCAATCGTGCCACCGGTGGCATTGATGAGGACATTTGAGAGGATTGGTAAGGTCGTCCGTCCACTTGCGACGCCTTGCAGGACCTGTAAGGCGTCTAAAAGATCATCCCTTTCAAAAGTTAATTCCATTCTAAACTCTCCTTCCTAAGTTATGAGATAAAAAACACACGTAAAAGTCAATAGTTTTTTTGGGTAGATATTGGAACTTATATACCATGATAGACTGAATTCTCTATTTTTGCGTAAGTCTTAGATTAAATAACGAAACCCAAGTCCGTAATGAAATGGAGGGGTTTTTGCTTCGGAGTTTCTTCAACGCTAAAGCGAGAAATCTAAAGTATCAAAGACTGAGACTTACCCGCAAGGAAAAATTAAAAGTCTTGACAAACGCCTATATTTAGTATAACATATTTAACGGATATAGCAAAGGAAAATTTTCCTTAAACACGGGCTCGCACTTTGCATTTTTCGATAGAGCCAATGCACGCTACAATGCCCTGTCTATCCTACAACTCAAGTTCTCCTGACCAAGATATATATTAAAGCGGTTTAGTTTCGAGGTGTCGCAGTCGAGCAAGAAATGAAATCGCTGCCGTTTTTCTCCTGAGAATATGCATACTACAGATTCGCACGCCTCGCAGACAATCGCGAAACGCGCAGTGCTGATTGGTGCTGTCTTGATTATCGCGAATAGCTACTGGATAGCCTATGTCGAAATGATTTGGCATACCGCACATCTGACAACCGTCGCGATGTCGGTCAATGTCATGTTCGGCATTATAGCGATAACGTTTCTAAACATGATCGTGCGGCGTATCTTTCCACGCGCCGCCCTGCAGCCCCGGGATCTACTCGTCATTTTTAGTATGCTCGCCGTAGGCAGCGCTTTTTCAGGACATGATTGTATTCCGCGTTTAATGGGACTCATCCCGTATGCGTTTCGCTTCGCTACTCCCGAAAACGATTGGGAGGCACTCCTCTTTCATTACCTGCCTGAATGGCTTGTCGTGAAAGACCCGAAAGCCGTCAACGATTTCTATGAGGGCAAGGTCAACTTTTTTACTGAGGGTTATGTTCAGTATTGGATCGTGCCGATTCTCGCTTGGTCGGTGGTTATTTTCCTGCTGATGCTAATCTTTTTGTGTTTAACTTCCCTGATTCGCAAGCAGTGGATAGAAAATGAGAAACTCGCGTATCCGATTATCCAAATTCCGCTTGAGATTACCACCAACCGGCGTATCTTCTCAAATCGCTTGCTCTGGCTCGGCTTCGGCATCGCTATGGGCATCAACCTACTCAATGGGCTGCAGTTCTTCTACCCTCTTCTCCCAGAGATTCCTGTTCGGAAATACAATCTCAATGTTTACTTCACGCAGAAACCGTGGAGCGCTATGGGTAGCACACCCCTCAGGTTTCATCCCTACATAATTGGCTTCTCCTTTATTTTGCCTTTAGATTTGGCGTTTTCATGTACCTTTTTCTATCTGCTGAAGAAAGTCCAGTTGCTCTTTGGAAGTGCTGTCGGGGTTTCAGCGCTGCCCGGCTATCCATTTTTAGGGGAACAAGGTGCCGGGGCATTGCTGGCACTGCTTGCGATTGCCTGTTGGCATGCCCGAAAACATTTTGCAGATGTGTGGGCACAGGTCATCCGACCCGATCGCGCCGCCTCACGAACAGAGGCGATCTCGCATCGCGCCGCCGTCATTACGTTAGGTATATGTCTGCTTTTGTTAGCGATTTTTTGTGTCCGTAGTGGAATGACGCTCTGGGCGTTCGCGATTTTTATCGGGGTCTATCTCATGATTGTGCTGGGCTTGACCCGAATGCGTGCGGAATTGGGACCACCGATCCATGCGATTGGGTATCTAACACCACAATATATGATAATTTCACTCCTCGGCACGCGACGTTTGCGGGCGGGCAACCTAACAATGCTCTCGTTGATGAATTGGTTGAGCGGGGCAAGTTATGCCTCCTTTCGGACACATCCGATGCCGGATCAGTTGGAGGCGTTTAAACTCGGAGAGCGCACCGGTATCCGAAACCGAACGATGTTCGGCGTGTTAGTCGTTGCGAGTCTTGTCGGTATCCTGTCGAGTCTGATTCTCTATCCGTATGCGATTTACAGTGAGGGGGTGGCTGCAGGCTCGGAGCAGATTCATGCCGGTGGTGCGGATACATACAACTTCCTTTCTTCGTGGTTAGTGAATCCAAAACCGACGGATTGGCTGGCGACTTCTGTGCTCGGACTCGCCTTTGCTGCGAATGTGGGTATCATCTTTCTGCGTTCACGTTTTGTGTGGTGTCCGTTGCATCCCGCAGGATATGTGATCGGTGTTGCGCCGGGAACAACGGATGTCATCTGGTTTCCGCTATTTCTGGCGATGGTCGCAAAGTGGGTGATCTTGCGGCACGGCGGTATCAACGCCTATCGAAAGGCGGTGCCGTTCTTCATCGGACTGGTGTTAGGTGAAGCGTTGATGGGATGTTTTTGGCCCCTGTTAAGTCTTGTGTTGAGGTCAGCCGTGTATAGTTGGATTTGAGGATGCCGTGTCGGAAGAATGGCGAGTTTAATGCCAATTTTTTCTTGACATTCGGAAATTTTTGTGCTACTATTTTAATAAATATATCCTATTTTTCAAACACATCGGTAACATCTTTTCTCGCCGATTGTTTCTACATTATCAAGCGTATGATCGAAGTTAGAGAACTCACAAAATCTTACGGTCCGACGGTTGCTGTCGACCACGTTTCATTTGACGCACATGCTGGCGAGGTGTTAGGGTTCCTCGGCCCGAATGGGGCAGGAAAGACGACCACGATGCGTATTCTCACCTGTTATCTCTCTGCGGATGCAGGGAGTGCCACCGTTGCGGGATACGATGTCTTTGAGGAATCTGTTGAAGTCAGAAAACAAATTGGCTATCTCCCTGAAAGCGCGCCCCTTTATGCCGATATGGGGGTCATTGAATACCTCAACTTTATGACGCAGGTGCGGAACCTCCCAAAGAGCCAACGGAAAGATCGGATTCGGGCGGTTATCGATATCTGTGGACTTGAGGATGTTATCCAAAAAGACATCGGTGAACTCTCAAAGGGCTATCGGCAGCGCGTCGGCCTGGCACAAAGCCTCATCCACGATCCACCCATCCTGATTTTAGATGAACCTACCTCTGGGTTAGATCCAAGCCAAATCATTGAGATCCGTAACCTAATCAAAAACATCGGGCAGGAGAAACTCGTGCTCTTCAGCACACACATTTTGCCTGAAGTCTCTGCTACCTGCACCCGGATTCTAATCATCAACAACGGGAAGATTGTCGCAAATGGGACACCCGAGGAACTCTCCAGTCAAGCGAAAGGCGAAGACATTGTTCATATCGCCATCCGAGGTTCACAGGAAGCCATTGAGGCACAACTCAACGAATTAGATTTCGTCTCACAATGGAGTCGTGTTGACACGGACAACGGTATCGTCGGGTATCAGATCCATGCTGCGCAAGAGAGTGATGCTGCGGAGGCACTTTTTCACGTGGTGGTGAAGAATGGATGGAGCCTCACAGAACTCCGTCAAGAATCGGTGGATTTAGAGGATGTCTTCCTGAATTTGACAGACAAGGAACAGGTATAATTAGTTGTCAGGTATCAGGTGTCAGCCGTCGGTTAAGGGATTTTCGTTTTACGAAATCCTCTTGTAACCGATGACCGATAACCGATAACCACTCTTCCGATAACTAAGGGTTTCCATAATTTAAAAATCATGACGAACATTACAGCTATCCTTAAAAAGGAATTTAGAAGTTATTTCAATTCGCCCATCGCGTATATTTTCATCACATTTTTCCTCGGCATCTCTGCATGGCTTTTCTTCAGAGGGTTTTTTCTCGTTAACCAAGCTGAAATGCGCGGTTTTTTCGGGTTAATGCCGTGGATTTTCCTGTTTTTCATCCCCGCTGTTACGATGAAACTCTGGGCTGAAGAAAAGAAACTCGGCACAGTAGAAATCCTGATGACGTTGCCACTGCGAGATTACGAAGTCGTCATCGGGAAATTTTTAGCAAGCTTTGCCCTTCTTACGGTAACGGTGATACTCTCACTCGTGCTGCCGCTTTCGGTTATGTACTTGGGGAATCCAGATGGTGGGACACTCATCGGGGGATACATCGGTCTCCTGCTGATGGGTGGCGCATATATATCCGTCGGGCTTTTCACCTCAACGTTGACTGAAAATCAGATTATCGCGTTTATTTTTGGCATCACTGCCTGTTTTGTGTTGCTAATCATCGGTGAGGACATTGTGCTTTTCAATGCCCCGAATTGGTTGTTCCCGATCTTCAGTTATCTGGGGCTCGGTGCCCATTACAGTAGTATTCTTCGAGGCGTACTCGATTCCCGCGACATTATCTATTATCTGTCGCTCATCGGTTTTTTTCTCTATTTAAGCACATTATCGGTTGAAAGCCGCAAATGGCGTTAAAAGTAGTAGGCACACGCCGCTGTGCCGTGATTCAGTGGAAAAGGAGTTAAGCTGTTTTGGTGAATAAAAGAATCAAATACGGTGGCAACACCCTCGCTTTTGTAGCAATCATCTTCGGCATCCTCGTGCTGATTAATTTCCTGTCGACGCGTCGCTTCATTCGCGCCGATCTCACCGAGGATAAGCGTTATACTATCTCGACAGCGACTAAAAATGTGATCGACACGTTAGATGATATTGTGACGATTACCGCCTACTTTTCCACGAATCCCGCCGAGGTCGCGCAAATCCGTCGCGATGTCAGAGATGTCCTCGATGAATACAACGCATTCTCTAAGAGACTCCAAATCGATTTCGTGAATCCTGCCGATTTTGACGATGGACAGAAACAGGAACTCCGTTTCAAGGGGATCCCCGAAGTCCAAATCAATGTTGTAAAAAAGGATAAAGCGGAAATTGCGAACGTCTATATGGGCATCTCTATCGGTTATAGCGGGAAAGAGGAGATCCTGCCAGTCGTGCGATCAACCGCTAATTTGGAGTACGAACTGACGTCCACTATTCTCAAGGTTACCACCAAAGAGGCGAAGACGGTAGGGTTTTTGAGCGGACACGGTGAATTTGACATTGATCATCAAAACCATCAACAGTTCCGCCAACTTTTGGATAAAAGTGCCCAAGGGCAATATAATCTCACCGCCGTCAGTCTGCAAGATGGAAAAGCGATTGACAATAGCGTCTCAACATTGGTTATCGCGGGTGCCCAACAACCCTTGACAGAACGCGATAAATATGAAATAGATCAGTTCGTTATGCGTGGCGGTCGGGCAATCTTCTTAGTCGATCCCATTCAATTACAGCCTGGCACCTTACAAGCAGCTCCGTTGAGCACGGGACTGAATGACCTCTTGGAACACTACGGTGTGAAACTTGGGAACAATCTCTTGCTTGATGCCAGATTCCACGACACTGCGCGGTTCCAACAAGGGTTCATGACGGTTATTCAACCGTATCCCTATTTTGTTAAAATTGTGAAACCGAATTTCTCAACGGAACACAGTATCACCAATCAGTTGGAGGCATTGACATTACCGTGGACGAGCTCTTTGGAGATGATAACAAAGGAAGGTATCACGGCAACGCCGTTGGCAAAGACGAGTGAAGCAGGGCGGAGCATCCAAGGCTATTACAATCTAATGCCGAACGCTCCGATTCCTCCAAATGCAGCGTCCCAAGTGTATACGGTTGCCGTTGCCTTGGAAGGCAAATTCAAGAGTTTCTATGCTGGTAAAGAGATTCCGCCGGTCCCAACTCAAGATGTCGCGGAATCGGGGTTAGAAACCCCTCCGACAACCGAGGACAGTGAAACGCCTGTTCCAGTGGCGGACACAGCGGGACGAATCACCAAAACTGAGAGTGAACAGACCCAAATTGTTGTGGTAGGCACGGCGCAATTTCTTACGCAATTACGTCCCGATGGCGTTAACTTTTTCTTAAACACCGTAGATTGGTTGACCCTTGGTGATGCGCTCATCGGTATCCGTTCACACACCATTACGGATCGACCCTTGCGTGAGGTTTCTGAAATTGAGAAAAACTTTATTAAGTACCTCTGTATTGTGGGTGTCCCCCTGATCGTTATTGTTTTTGGACTCCTTCGATATTTCCTAAAAAGACGAGCAAAACGGTTCGTAGAGACCTACGGGTCTGTATGATTAAGGAACATCAAATTTCAAACCTGCTTGACCGAACCGCAAGGAATAATTAAAAAATGAAGACGAAGCAACTTCTTATTTTAGGTGCTATTTTTGTCGTTTTGGTGATCGTTGTCCTGCTTTTCGAGAACCCCTTTGGACAGAGCGAATACGAGAAAAAGGTCGAGACAGCGATGCCCCTGTTCCCCAATTTCAGTGAGGAGCAAGTTACGAAAATAGAAATCACCGCGACCGGCGAAACCACAACACTTTCAAAACAGAGTGGCAGTTGGGTTGTCGCTTCCATGGATAACTATCCAGCCGATAGCGAAGGTGTAACGGAATTGCTCGCCAAGGTAGCAGAATTCAAAAATACACAACGCGTCTCCAACAATCCAGAGAAGCAGTCCGAATTCGAGGTAGATAGCACAGGTGTCGAAGCAAAATTAATGGATACGAACGATAAGGTAGTGGCGCATCTGTTTGTGGGGAAAACGACCCCGGGATTCCTGAGCAGTTACGTGCGTCCTGCCGATGCCAACGAGGTCTACGTCGCACAAGGCTATCTCCAATCTGTCTTTGACAAAGGCACGCGGAGTTGGAAAGATCGGACGATCTTCAATTTTAACAAAGGGATTGTTACACAGCTGAACATCGTTTCACCCGAGGAGACCGTCGAACTGCGTCTCGATGCAGACGGGGCATGGCAGATGCTCAAGCCTGTAGCCGCTGCTGCGAAAACAACAGAGATTGACACACTTCTGACAACTTTCAGCGGGTTAGACACAGACGATTTCGCTCCAGCGACGGACGACCTTGCAGTATACGGTTTGGACACACCACAATCCACTATTTCCGCTGTGCGCAATGATGGCACAACCGCAACCCTGCACGTTGGAAAAGAGGAGGAGGGTAAACTGTACGTCAAACGCGACGACACGGAGACTGTCTTCAGGGTCTTCAAGTCGAATGTGGATCAGTTAATAAAGAAGTCCGAGACGCTCAAGGCTGAAAAAGCCGCTACAGAAGTTGAGACCGAACAGGGAGGTTTACCATGAAGAGATTAGAATTTCTATTTTTGGGAGTAATTACGCTGCTCGCCATAACGCTCACCGGGTGCGAACCACAAATTATAGGAACTTTACTACAATCGCAGGAGAGTGGCAAAATCCACGTGACAGGAAGCGGTTCAGTCGTCGGTGAACCCGATATAGCAACGCTGAATTTAGGCGTATCCGTCGAGAAAAAGACGGTTGCAGAAGCCCGCGAGGCAGCTGCTGTCGCAATGACGGCGGTCATAGACGCCCTGAAAGCCAGTGGTATCGCTGAAAACGATATTCAAACCGAAAGGTTTAGCATCTATCCGCAGTATGACTACACGGAGAATGGACGTGTGCTGCGTGGATATAGTGTGAACAACACTGTGAGTGCAAAAGTCCGAGAATTAGAGACGCTCAGTGGCGTCATTGATGATGCTGCCGAAGCGGGGGGTGACATCGTTGTTGTAAATTCCATTCAATTCATGATTGAAGACACCACACCCCTACAGACACAGGCGCGTGGCTTAGCGGTAAAAGATGCAGAGGCAAAAGCGCAAACCTTAGCAGACGCGAGCGGCGTTACGCTCGGAAAACCCATCACGATCACCGAAACCTCGCACGCTGCAGGTCCCCCGATCGCCTTTGCGAAAGAGGCGGCATTCGCCGAGGATAGTGCGCGTAGTTCAACCCCTATTGAAGCCGGTGAACTCACCGTCACCGTGAATATAACGATAGTCTATGAAATCGAGTAATCTGCTATCAACAACACCAGTTAGGAGGCGTCCGGGTTGGTTTCCTCTGAAGGTTTTCCCCACGGTTCGTTCTCGAAATCACGGACCGCAGCACCTAACTCACCCCAGAGATACTCGTCCCATAAATCCTCAGAAAGCATCTCCAATTGTCGGTGTCGGATGTAGTCACGGAACTCGTCGCTTTCAGGGGTGTGTGCGTGTTCTTTCATAATGCGTAGCTCCCTCACAAAAGATGCATTTTGATGTATCTGTGCGTCTTAAATCCGAATGAGTTTCCCAACGAGACGACCCGTATGGTTGTCGTTCTCAACGACAACTTTGCCGTTTACGAGCGTATAGTCATAACCCTGCGCTCGCTGCGTCCAACGTCCCGCGCCGACAGGTAAGTCATACACAAATTCAGGGACTTCCATACGGAGATTTTCTGCGTCAATCACATTGACATCGGCGTAATACCCCGGCTTTAACAGACCACGTTCAGGGATTCCGAACGCTTCTGCGCCATCAGAAGTCAATCGACGCACAGTTTCTTCAAGACTGAAGATTTGCCGTTCACCGTGCCAATACGTGAGGGCATGCGTTGAGAGAGAGGCATCGCAGATGGCGTTCACGTGCGCGCCTGCATCACCGAGACCGAGGAGTGTGTCTCGGTAGCGCACGACCTCCTCAACGTGGGCGAGATTGTGGTTATTCGTTGCGAAGGCAAATAACTGCCGTCCGCCGGTTTCGTGGAACAACCGAACAATTGTCTCTATCGGGCGTTCACCGTTTTCATCGGCAATATTGCGGAGTAGGTTCTCCGGTTTACGGACGTATTCGCACCCTGTCGGTCCAAAGCGGTATAACATTTTACCGAGACGCTCATCACTCTCAGCAGGAATATCTAACAGTCCTGTCCGTATCTTTTCGTCTTGAATGGCTGTCAACCGTTCAGAATAAGGGAGACTATATAATTCACGCCATGCCTGCACGTCGCGAATCGGCATCCAGTTGCAAAGTCCAACCATCACTGTGTTAACGCGGGAAGAAACCATCGGACGCGCTTGTGCGCCAGCAGCGCGTTCTTCATCAAGCCATCCCAAGTATAGCGTCTGAATCGTCGGCACGGCTTCATGGGTAAACGCGCTGAAGATCACGGGGCACCCACTCTGACGGTTCACTTCAGCAATCCGGTGGATCTCCTTTCGCGTTTCAGGATACTCCGTTGTCGGATAGTCCTCATATTCTCCGAACCCAGGTGCCCATTGGAAAATCCCTTTGTTGTGCCTGCCAACGGCTTGCGCAAGCGAGACGAGTTCGTCGAGGTGTGCGAATGTGCCGGGTATCGGAATGCCTTCAGAGGTCTTGTGGGTGAGTGTTCGAGAGGTGGAGAATCCCAATGCCCCTGCCTCCATCGCTTCATCAACGGAGGCTTGCATAGTCTTCGTTTCATCGGGTGTTGGATTTCTGTCCCTTTTGAGGCTCTCTTCACCCATGGCATGGTAGCGTGTTGCCGCATGCCCGATCATCCCGCAGACGTTTACCCCTTTTGGGCATGCATCTAAAGCGTCGTAGTATTCCCCGAAGGTTTCCCAATTCCAACGGAGGCTCGACATGATGCTTTCCGCAGGAATACCTTCAACACTTTCAAGCACCTTTGCTAAAACCGTATGGTCGGCTTGTTTGACGGGTGCGAAACTCACACCGCAACTTCCAAGGATCAGCGTAGTGATACCGTGCCAACAGGTCGGGGTGCCAAGTGGGTCCCACATGAACTGGGCATCCATGTGTGTATGCGTATCTATGAAGCCGGGGGTAACAAGTCTGTCCGTTGCATCAATTGTCTGATACGCTCCATCTGGGACGTTCCCAACCTCTGTGATGCGTTCACCCCGAATCGCAAGGTCGGCTTTGAAACCAGGTTTACCCGTTCCATCAATGACGGTTCCGTTGCGGATGACAAGGTCATACACTTTCTTTCTCCTTTTAATAGTTTTCAGGACGGGCTGCGCAGAAAATCCGAACCGACGACTGACAACGATTTAGACCGTATACTGTTTTAGTGTGTCGTCGTCTAAATTCTGCAAGACATCTTTCGTGTCGGGTTTTTGTCCCTTGTCGAGTTCCTGCTCAGAGAATCCCTGCTCCGCAAGCACCTCTTCAACAACGTAGATGGGGGCTTCACAGCGGAGTGCAAGCGCGATTGCATCGCTCGGTCGACAATCCACGTCAATAGCGTTCCCGTCGACCTCTAAGGTCAGACATGCGTAGAAAGTCCGTTCTTCGAAAGCGTGGACACACACGGTTGTAACTTTAGCCCCAAGCGTTTCAATCATCGTCTTGAGTAAGTCGTGTGTCATCGGTCGCGGGAGTTGCATTTTCTCGATATGCATCTGGATAGCCGCTGCCTCCGATTCACCGATCCAAATCAGCAATATCCGATTTGAATCTCCCTCTTTCTCCTTCAGGACAACGATTGGTGTGCCAGTGCTCCGGTCAATTGAGAGGAAGTTAACTTTAACCTCAACGCGTGCTTGTGTTTCCTGTTCCATCTGTATATCCTTTCATGATATTGGCTTTCGGTTGTTGGCTTTCAGAAAGAGACCTCTTTTCTGATTGCTGACTGCCGACGGCTATTCTGCTATTCTTCTGAATCCGATTGGGCATCGACTGCCACGTTGGAAGCGTAATCGCTAATCGTCTGTGCAATTCTTTCAGTGTCTAAACCGCTGAAACCTACAATTTCCTTCAACAACGGCACCGCCGCGCCAGCATTCACAATCGAACTGAGAATCCGATTCATGCCATTGCTGCCATTACCATTGCCACCACCGAGATCAAGCACACGGATACTTTCAATACGTTCCGCTGGTTTCATCAGTTCATTGGTTACTTCAGGTAAGGATTCCACGAGTGCTAATATCGCGTCACTCACGAGCACTTTGGAATCCGCCTGATTTTTCGCAGCAATCGATGCCTCTTCGCCATCGGCTTTTGCTTTCGCTTCAACAAGGAATGCCTCTGCGAGAATCCTTTGTGCTTGTGCTTTAACTTCCGCAGCTTCAAGTTCCGCTTTAGCGGATTCTACAACGGCATAAACTTCCGCGTCCGTCGCGCGTTCTTTGGCGATCCGCTCCTCATCCGCTTCCTGTTCGGCGTGGATAAGCGCGATTTTGCTTTGCCGCTCCGCTTCCTCAATTGCTTCGGCGGTTAAGACACTCGCTTCAGCTTTTGCTTTTTGTGCACTGACATCCAAGAGTTCAATCAGTGCTGCCTCGCGCTGCTTCTCCTTCATTGAGATTTGAATTGCGTTTTCGGCTTGTGCCTCTTTTTCCTCGCGTTCTTTCTCAATGAGGACAATCCTGCTGGAGATACCCGCCTCTTCGACGGCGCGCTGTTGTTCAATTTTCGCTCTTTCGACAGTGAGTTCCCGCTGAATCTGCGCTTCTTCAATCAGCTGTTCCTGTTGGACACGGGCGACTTCGACTGCCTGCTTCTGGGCAATCTCTGTCTCTTGAACTTGACGCGTCTGTTCAATCTGTGCTGTGTCGAGCCGCTGCTTCTGGGAGATTTCCGTAGATTTCACGGCTTCTTCCTGCTTGATTCGCGCTTCCTCAACCGCTTGTTGCTGTTCAAGTTTATGCGCTTCGATCTCGCGTTCCTGTTCTGCTTTGTTCGTGGCGATTGCCTTGCGCTGCTCTTCCTGCGCAAACTCAAGCCGTTTCGCAACTTCTAAGGCTTGCGTTTCTGTCTCCTCTTCGCGCTGTTTGATTTCCAGTTCGGCTTTGAGCCGGTTCTCTTCACGTTTCACTTGGTTTTCGTGTTCAATTCGAGCAGTTTCAGTTTGTCTATCTTCAACCTCTTGTTTAATCGTTTGAATGGCGACAACATCAAAACGGTTATTTTCGTCAAGCGCATCGAGTGGGGTCTGATCGAGGTTGGTTACTGCTACGCTTTCTAACTTAAAGCCGTTCTGTTCAAGATCGTCCCGACAGGCTTCCTGAACTTGGTCAGAAAACTGCTGGCGTTTTTCATGCAATTCCTGAAGGTCCATGGTTGCAGCGACACTTCGGAGAACACCGACAAGTTTGCCTTCAAGAAGTTTATTAACTTCGGCGGGTGTTAACGTTTTGTCGCCAAGACTTGCTACCGCTTTGAGGACATCCTGTTCGTTGGGTTCAATTTTGACATAGAACTCTGCTTCCAAATCAACCCGTAAACTATCTTTTGTGATAAGCGCGGCTTGTCCGGTTCGTTCGACTGGCAGTTGGAGTGTATTCAGGGAGATAAGTTGGCTCGTGTTTGTAAGTGGATTGATAAGGCTGCCCCCAAAGACGGCACGCTTTTTACGTCCTCCAGAGATAACCAATGCTGAGTCTGCTGGTGCTTTTTTATAGAAAGAGCGATAGACTAACAGGAAAATCACCAGTAAGGCAATCACGCTACCGACGATAGTGATGAATAAATTGGCATCCAACATGTTTCTATCCTCCTTATCGTATATCCATTTCGCTTTTTTTTACATCAAAGATTCGTTTGGTCGGGTCATAATTTATGAGGATGACAGTATCCCCTTTGACAGGCGTGATTCCGTCTGGTTCGACACGGCAACTGACAGTTAATTCCGGTCCGTCCGGAACTTGGACGCGAGCCGTCCCAAAAGTGGTTGTGATCTGCCCGCTAATCACTCGACCTCTTAAACCGAGTAGCTGAACATCACTGATGGCTTTTTCGCTCTCTGGGAACAGTTTTGAAAGCGCGATGGAGATATACCGAGTTCCCAAGAAACAACAGAAAAACGCAATGATACACGATATCCAAACCCGGTTTGGAGTCTCTGGAATATTCAGGAGGGCGTTCGCAATAAGTCCAAAAATTCCCCACGTCACAAATAACGACATCAACACAATCATCAAGGGAACTCTACCGACGTTCAGAAATCCAAACACATCCCCGAAGGAAGGACCCTGAGTGCTTGTATCTGCATCCATATCAGCATCTACATCTGTGTCCGCGTTGAGGTCAGCATCCATATCAACGTCTGCATCCACATCTCCGAAATCCATCGCGCCGGTGGCAAGCCGAAAGAGTGCCAGTAGGAACACAATCGCTAAGGGGGCTGTAAACCAGACGTTATACGAAACGATGAGATAATTCAGGAATTCTATCATGGCATCCCTTTTTATCCTGTGAGTTGCTCGGCGATGCACGCGTAGGCACATTGTGCTGAACGGACGTTGATATTGTCAATCCAATGAACATTGCGAACGATACTAATTTCAAGTTTTGCTTGGCGAAGGAGCCGGTGCTTGAAATCCCGAATGAGCTTGACACCACGAATTTCCGTGAATAATAGATTACATCGAACGTTTGCGTAAGAGACAGTGAGACCGCCTATATAGCGTTCATCTAAGACCAGTACCCGGCGCGAAGTGATGAAGACATAGTCTGGACGCAGTAAATTGGAGCGACCGAGGACGCACAAGCGGATGTGTTCATCTTCACATATATGCGCTTGCACAATCTTTTGGATACGAGGCGGCATGTTCGCAAAATCAGCCATGTCATTTTGCAAGCAATATGTAGTTTGGTAAACACGGAATGACGCGGTAGAAATGGAGGTGGCGGGAATCGAACCCGCGTCCGAAGGCAGTTCAATAGAGGCTACTACATGCTTATCACAGGATTTAAGATTCGCCGCTCAGACTCCCCTGTGCAGGATTCGTAAGCGACTATCTCAAAAAGTGTTTCGCGACGCACCCTTTTGAGCATGGGTGTGTGGCTAGCCCGTATTGCGGCGCTTTTACTTCCCTGACGGGCAGCAGGTCGGCAAAGCGTAGCTACATTAAGCAGCTAATGCTAATTCTTCATCAGCATTTATAAATGTTCCGCCTATTTAACGAGGCCTGCGGAGACCTCGGCATGCAACCTGTATCTCATTTACCTTCGTCGAAACCTTTACACCCCCAGAAGAATCGTTAACGGTCAGCAAGATCGCTGAGCGTCAACTCAATTGTATGCCCGAATCTCACTCGCCGTCGCTTCACGCTCAAGTTTATCGCGTTTATCGTAAAGTCGCTTACCCATAGCAACGGCTAACTCCAGTTTCACCTTACCGTTGCTAAAATACGCGCGCGTCGGAACGATCGTCATGCCCTTGGAACGGATTGAACGTTCCAGTTTGGTGATCTCTCGCCGATGCAATAAGAGTTTCCGTTTCCGCTTCGGCTCGTGGTTTTCCATATTCCCATGTTCATAAGGACCGATATGGGCATCGATCAGGAACACTTCACCATCGGTTATCTGTGCGTAACTGTCTGCCAAATTGAGCCGGCCTGCGCGAATTGATTTTACTTCAGTCCCTTGGAGGACCACACCGGCTTCATACCGATCTCGCAGGTGATAATCATACCGCGCTTTTCGGTTCACAGTGATCATGGGAGTTGTAGAATTTTTGCCATTTTTCATCATGGTTTTTAAGTATAACACAGAATTGACTTCTGTGCAAGGAAAACTTCAAGAATCATTAAGTCCCGAAAAATATGAAGTTTTTTCGCAAAATAGGATTTTAGTGGAAAACGGCACGCAAATCTGATAAACTATCCTATTAAGAACCCTGGGGTTGGGAAAACCGTGGCACACTGCCTCGGTATACCCGCAGCACTCAGGAAAGGAGTCTCTTGATGCCAGAACTTTATGATACCCGTGCACCGAATCCGCCCTCACGTGCGATATTGATAGGGATAAAACTCCGAAATACCTTGATGCACGAGACCGAAGAATCGCTGCAAGAACTCCAGCAACTCACAGAGACTGCTGGTATTGAGGTGGTCGCTACGACAATTCAACCCCGTAATGTGCCAAACCCAACGTATTTTATTGGTGAAGGGAAGGTTGAAGACGAACTCAAGCCTCTCATTGCGGAGCTAAACGCAGACGCAATTATCTTTGACGAGGAGCTATCACCGGCGCAGAATCGGAATCTTGAGCGGGCACTTGAGGTCGCCACAATTGACCGGACAGGACTTATCCTTCAGGTGTTTGCGCAACGCGCACTCACCAAAGAAGCACGCTTACAGGTCGCATTGGCGCAACTCGAATACGCACTGCCACGCCTCACTCGCATGTGGACACACCTCTCACGACTCGCGACAGGTGGCGGCGGGGGTAGGCACCTCCGGGGTCCCGGTGAAACGCAGCTTGAAATGGATAGACGCTGGGTGCGTAGGAACATCGGACATGTGAGAAAGGCACTGGATGCGGTTGAAAAACAGCGTCATGTGCAGCGGCGAAATCGGTCCGAAAAAATCAAGGTATCTCTCGTGGGATATACCAATGCAGGGAAGTCAACCCTATTTAACCGACTGACAGGCGAAACCGTTTTGGCTGAAGATAAATTGTTCGCAACTTTAGATTCTACCACGCGGAAGCTCGATTTGCCGCAAAAGCAACAAATTCTGTTGAGCGATACCGTCGGATTTATAAAGAAATTACCACACCAGTTAGTGGCTGCATTCAAGGCGACGCTCGAAGAAGTCTTAGAGGCAGATCTTTTGCTGCATGTTATTGACGTCAGCCATCCAGAAGCGGAGGCACAGATAGCCGCTGTGAACGTAGTCCTTGAAGAATTGAAGGCTACCGACATGCCGATGTTCATGGTTTTCAATAAAATCGATAGACTCAAAAGTGATGATGAGGGATTGCATATCTTACAGTGCCAATATCCGGATGCACTGCCTATTTCCGCGCAACGCGGCGATGGCGTGCCAGCGTTAATAGAGGCTTTGGCGCAGCGTTTTGCCGAACGTGGTACGGATATCTCTCTCTGTATTCCTTATACGGAAGGAAAGACACTCGATTTACTGCATAAGCACGGCATAGTACTTGATACTGAATACACAGCCGAAGCCGTTCACGTCAAGGCACGCTTGCCGAACCGCTATCTCAAATCGGTTTCTCAATTTTTGGTTTCTTCCTAACGAAAGGCATTGACGATGCGATGGCTCGACCAGACGGACATCGGGCACGACTTACAAATCTGTCCAGATTGCGACAGGGAATACGAAGTGCTTGACCAGTTTTTGGGGCATTCATTGGTGGATCGCTCGGACGACAATTTGATTGATACCGTGTTCAACGACGCGTATTATGTCGCTATTCGGTGTCCACAGTGTCTCGAAATTCGGTATCTCTGCATACAATCTCTAACAGCCACGCAATTTCACATTGAAAAGGAGAAGAAATGAAGATAGGTGTCACCCAAATTATCCTGGGCGGTATGTCCCTGGACGATACGCTCTCTCTCTGTCAAGATGCCGGTTACGATGCCGTTGAACTCACTTTCGGTGAAGGACAAGACACCGACATCAATATGAGCGATACGGAGTTACGCGGCATCGCTGCCAAGTGTGCGGATGCAGGTATTGAAATCAGTAGTATCACAGCAGGCTACGCCGACCGCGGGAATCTGCTCAGCGTGGATGACACGGAGCGCGAAAAAGGCGCAGTCTCTCTCGCCCGCGGTTTGGAAGTCGCGGGTGCCCTCGGTGTCGGTGGGATTTTACTGCATCCCGGACAATTGACAGTTGAGGGGACCTACCAGCAAGTCTGGGATAACCTCGTGAGTGTCCTGAAAGACCTCGCACCTTCCGCGGAAACACACCAGGTCGCAATCGGGCTTGAGAACGTCTGGAACAAATTCCTGCTGAGCCCAAAAGAGATGCGCGATATTGTAGATGAAATAGACAGCGATTGGGTGGGGACGTATCTGGATACAGCGAATATGATGGCTTATGGTTACCCGGAACATTGGATCCGTGAACTCGCACATCGTATCAAGCGGGTACACTTCAAGGATTTCTCTCGCGGCGCACACCAGTTTGTCAACCTCTTAGATGGTGATACGGATTGGCAAGCGGTGATGGCGGCGTTCCGTGCTATCGGTTACGATGGCTATGTTATCCACGAAGTCGGTGGCGATAGAGACGCACAAATTGACCTCGCGAAGCGGATGCGTGAGATCGTTGCGATGTAACCGAAACAGAAAGGGCGATGGCTCCTGAGAACCATCGCCGCATGCCGGAGGTCGGACTCGAACCGACATGGACCTAGGGCCCGCGGGATTTTGAGTCCCGTGCGTCTACCAATTTCACCACTCCGGCGATTCTATCAGTGGCAACATATATTATACTATATTCCCGGCGGAAAGTCAAATTTGCGCCAAATCGTCTGAGAACTCATGGCGAACGAACAACGAAATCTCCCATCTCAAAGCAGATTCCAACGCTTCTTTTTCAGCGTGCAAGCCTTTCTCAATCAAGTGTTGGAAGGCGGGACATGGCAGGTTTTGTGGAATTGGGTGCTTTGGAAAGTTATACCCAAACGCCGACACATCCTCAAGCTGATACGCGAGCTCCCACCTCTTGATTCAAATGACCCCGCAGAACTCCGATCCATCCGTGATGAAGTCTTCGCGAAAAGTTGCTTAGACCTACAACACACCGAAGAAGCACAAATCCTCTTGGACATCCTGAAGCATGCGCGCCAACCCCTCGGATGCGAACAAATCTTTTTCGCCGCGATCTATCCAGTTTTAGTGAAACGCGATATGGAAGCCATCCCGATTCAGACCGAAGATCCACATCGGCTTGATGTAGAGATCGGATACCTCGGACACAATGAGGATTATTTTTTTTGGGTGCTCGAAATTGACGGCGCAAAACCTCTTAACCTTGACACACCCCTCGACCCAAGATTGGAGCTGCGAGCCGATAAACGCTACGTCGTTTATCCGATCGGTAGCACTGGACTTGTTGATACCGACTATGCCGAGTACGCCAGACAGTGGCTCCTCGATTCGCCGCGTTTAGCGATGGCACTTCCGTTGCTCGCTGCCGCGTATGCCGACCAGTGGATCCTTAACGCACGCGTTTACCTTTCACACATTCTCACAGATTTGAAAAAACGGAATTATCAGGTTACAGCAACGGCAATACCCGATTTTGAACGGGCGCGGTTGTCACTTTTACGCCGTCTCTCCCTGGACCGGCTAAGAAAACGTCAATTTCTGTCCGAACGCCGAAGTCGGTAAGGTAGATACCCGGCTCAATCGAGAAACAGATCCCAGAAATCAAGGCGCGTGCATCGCGCGTCTCTAAGTTATCTAAATTCACGCCGTTCCCGTGGATAACCGTGCCGATGTTGTGTCCCGTGCGGTGAATAAAGAACTCGCCATATCCTTTTTCGGTGATATACGCTCGGACGCAATCGTCCACTTCATACCCGTGAATCCGTTCATCGGCAGCCCATTTCTCACGGATGAACCGCACGGCTCTATCCCGTGCCTCCTTGACAATATCGAAGATTTCAACATATCTCGCCGGAACCGTTTTACCTGCATACGCCACCCATGTTGTATCTGCGAAGACTGCATCCGGATCTTTCTGTTTTGCCCATAAATCGATTAAGATGAAGTCGCCGATTTTAATCGCTTGGGTATCTGTTGAAGTTGGGGCATAATGCGGATCGCTGCTCTTCGCGTTCGCAGCCACGATCGGTGGGTAATCCGTAACCAAACCCATCTCATCGAATTGTCCGAGGATGACCTGCTGCACGTCGTATTCCGTAATTGCTTTTCCATCACGCAGTTGTGAACCGATCCATTTAAAGGCATAGTCTTTCGCCTGTAGCACGAGGCGTGCGGACGTCTGATGTCCGGTTGCCTGTGCCTCACTCAGACGCGCTTCCATCCGCTGTGCGAGTTCCGCGGATGTGTGCACCTCAATTCCGATTGAACGAATCCACTCCAAAGTGCCGGCATCTACCCGTGAAACATAAGGGATTTCAGCGTTTGGCGAATACTCCATTGCGACGGTTTTAACGCCAGCAAGTAAGGCATGAATCGCTGCGTTGAGTTCTTCCCAACCAGCATAAAGTGCGACGCTCCCTTGGACACTCGTGAAGTTAGATGTCTCAATCTTATGGACCAGCCACCGCGGTTCACCCTGTGCAGGGATTAGACAGAACCATCGGCGTGTGATATGTGCATCTATCAAGCCTGCCACGTTCTGTGCAATCGGGTTTATCCCACGAAAATCGTAGAGAAGCCATCCATCTAATCCCAACGCTGCCAGTTCCTGCTGAATTTCTTTTATCTTCATATCCGTCAAAGTTTTCCTTTTTTTATCCAGATCGGATTTCTTGATAGTCCCAGAAATTTGATTATTTTTAATGCCTATGGATTCTCACGCACAATTGCCAACTACATCAACAGATTGGCAAACGGATCCGAAAGCCCTCTTTCCCGCGTGGTAGCCGGGTGTGTTCAAGTAACTTTGTAATGCCAAATTATACATAGATTGCGGTGAAATTGCAAGGAGAATTTTGTTGTGTGGTACATGTAGACATCCAGCGGGGCCAGAGCATTTATGGTAAACCTGAAAAATAAACAGACATTCTACCCCAACCCGGTAAGTGCGGTTTCCTAACCGCCAACCGCTTTTTGATCCCCGACCCGGTAGGTGCGGTTTCCCAACCGCACCGGTTCCGAAGTGCTCACTTAATTGTGGGCTTTACTATAAATGTCTATGTTGTGTCAATGGTTAAAAAAAAAGAGGCGTGATGACTTTCGGTAGAAAACCGACTGCCTCTCACGCCTCGGAAGGTATACCTGTTTGTAGTAATGCGATTTATCGCATGTCTGCGTAAGTCCTATTCCTATCGTTTCTTCAGATCCGCCCACGTGCCAACCATATTCCCTTTCTGCTG
>JAJEIP010000108.1 GCA_022827885.1 Candidatus Poribacteria bacterium | reverse complement strand
ACCCCGCTGATGGGATTTACGTTAGTAGACGGCAGGTATCAACCGGTTCCCCAAGCAGCAGACGGAGGTGTTCATTCCGCAGTGCTCGGTTTAACGTTGCACCTGCAGCCCGAGGTTTTACAGTTCTATGAACCTGTTACAGAACAGTGGCTTCAGACACCGGAGGAAACGGCAGAAGCCCGCACTGAACAGGAAACCCTTGCACGCCAACAGGCAGAGGACCGTGCAGAGGTAGCGGAGGCGGAAGCGGCACGCCTGCGCGCCGAACTTGACCGCTTGCGCGGTAACCCCTAAGACATCGCACAAGACAGCGGTGCGATCAGGAGAGTGATTTTACAAGGACCTGGCAAATTGATCTCGGATGCGGACTTTGTCCGCGTCATCTCCGAAACCGAGGCTAAACCACCCCTCATAGCCGTGCCCGTTCAACTGCGCAAATAGATCCGCAAAATCAATCGTCCCTTCCCCAGGGACGAGATGGATCTCATACTCACCGGTATTGTCGTTGAGTCGGACCTGACCGATGTTCTCTACACCGAAAGCCTCCAAAAATCCCGCCCATCCTTCAGGCACGAGATGCCCGTGTGCGACATTAAACGCCCACTTGAGATACGGAGAACGCAGTGCGTCGAAAAACCAGTGTGTCTCTTCAACATTATGGGGGATATAATGGATTTCGGCGTGTTCGGGTTCCCGGTTGTGGTTCTCAAAAAAGATGACTATCTCTGCCTGTTCTGCCCGCGCGATCAATCGTTGGATGCGTTCAATTGCAGCATCACGGCGTTGCGTGACATCTCCGAAATGATAACCCCCATGCCCAATGAGCCAACCACACCCAAGTCGTTGGGCAAGTTCTAAATTCGCAAAAAGGTAGTTATCGACCGCTTCAGACAGGATCGGCACGTATTCGGCATTGTTGATCGCCGACGAAGGATGAATACCCATAGCGATTTCGTGTGTTTCACAGAGATCTCGGACGCTGCGGACGCGCTTTGCGTCAAACGAGGCGATGTCATTTGGTGGCACATCGGCTTGGAAGTCGATATATCCAAACCCATTTTCTGCTGCCCATTGGATCGATGCTTCTATCGGTTTATTTTTTGGGGCATCAAAACCGAATCTGTGTTTCATATTGTTCCTCGTTAAGTTAGTAGGTGATTTTCCCACCATGCAACGTAATCCGTATCGCTTATATCGTGTGCGAGTCCTCGTTTCTCCATGTCCTGCTGGAATCTTTCCGCCATATTCTCATCCCAATACGTGGTGACCTCTGAGGATTCGGGAATATCTCCCACATCGCCTGTTTCTGCCATCCACGTGTCGAGTTGCGCGGCGAGTTCGTTCCGGACAGCGTCATAGGTTGGATCCGTGGCGAGGTTATTAATTTCATAGGGATCGGCTTCCAGATCGTATAATTCTTCAGACGGACGCGTCTGTTTCATGAAATGCTGCTGCGCGTCGGATAACTGCCCCTTTGCTGATAACAAGGGCATCAATGCCCAAAGTGGATACTGCTGTTTCTTGTAGCCGTTGAATTGCATATAGGGACGCTCAGGGTGATAATTGCGAATGAGTTTATAGCGGTGTGTCCGTATGCATCGGATTCTGTCATCCGTTCCGTCACACCGATCTCTCGCTGCGAAGATTGCGTCGCGGGATGTTGTATCTGCTCCGAGGAAAACTTGCCCTTGCATGAAGTCAGGAATATCAATCCCAGCGAGGGATAACGTTGTCGGCGCGAAATCAACGCCGCTGATGAGTTTATCATCAACAGTCCCAGGTTCAACGCGCCCGGGCCATCGAACGATGAGTGGGATATGGATACCGCCATCATAGAGGAACTGCTTACAACGGATATGGGCCCGCCCGTGATCACTCATGAAGAAAACGATCGTGTTGTCCGAGAGTCCTTCATCATCCAGCCGTTTGAAGATTTGTCCGACCTTCTTATCTAAAATTTGAATGCTCTCAAGGTAGAGTGCCCAATCCTTTCGGACAAGCGGATGGTCGGGATAGTAAGGCGGCAATTCGACAGCCTCAGGGGAGATAGGACGCTCTCGGTCGGGCTTGAAGACGCGGTGTGTATCAGGGATGTTAATCTGTGCGTAAAAAGGTTGCCCTTCAGGACGTTCGCGCCAGTCGATGCCATCAAAGGGGTGTTCACGCTGAAAGTTGAAATCGGTTTTTCCGGGGCGGTTATAAGGTGGACCTGGACTGTTGCAGGTAAAATAGCCTGCTTCCCGGAAGCAATCGGTGATCAGTTTCATATCCGCCCGCAAAGGCTTATCACAATTGCTGCGGTGGTTGTGCGCGTCAAAGTGTGTCTGATAGGTTCCTGTAATCAGGGCGGAACGGCTTGGGGAACAGACTGGACATGTGACAAAAGTGTTCGTATAGCGAACCCCTTCGGAGGCGAGCCGATCGATATTTGGTGTTGCAACGGCAGCGGTGCCGTAACAACCGAGGTCTGGTGAGAGGTCTTCACCATAAATCCAAAGGACGTTTGGTTGTTCTGTAGACATAATGACTCCGTTTCAGAAATTTCTGTTAAAGAGTAAGGATCAAAACATCTTTAAGACGGCAATGAGAACACCCAAAGCGGTTAACCCAATGCCCAGCATCCATTTGAACGTCCCTATCTCGCCTTCAAGTCGATCAAGACGACTTTCGACGTTGCCAAGGCGTTGTTCAATAAGTTTGAGATCCGCCTTATCGGATTTCTCATCGACCTTGGCCTCCAAGCGATCCAAGCGAACGTGGATCTGTTTTAGGGTATGGATGAGGAGTTCATTAAAATTGTTATCAGCCATCGTTTCTCCTTTAGTTCACTACATCGTGCCGTTGGGATTGTTGACGACATACCGGTCCCGGAACAGGGTTCTCCGCAGCAGGGGCATTTCAGCGAGGAGTTTTGGATGGGGCTTGTAGACCTTCGCGAAACCGCTGTCAACGGGACTATACAGGTTAAAGACAGCGATCCTATCGTTTTCAGTATTCGTCCACTCCGTGGCACTATGGGTGAGTGCTTCTGTGAAAAAGAGGAGTGAACCGCCCGGACAACCGTAAGTCGTCCAGATATCGGAATTAGGATTTTGGATATCAGACGGTGCGGTGTAAACCGATTTGTGGCTACCGGTTACTAAAAGCGTGCCACCCTGTCCTTTTTTCACTTCGTTCAATTCCCACACAATACGGGTGTGTGGGCTGTAGCCTTTGCCGGGGAAGGCGTTGTAGTAGTGGACATCCCCGGGAAAACGGAGTAAGCCGTTGCCGTTGTGGGGTCCAAAGCGTCCCATGCCAGGCGCGCGGTAAAAAAGGCTCGCACTTTCAACGGCAAAACCGTAGCACTCTGGACTGGTTACAGCTGGGTGCGCCGTGAATTCGTTGAGGAGTGAAACAACAAGCGGATGGTCGATGAGTTTCTGCAAGGGACCCCCGACGGGACTCCGCTCCTGCTCTGGAATAGACTCCGGGTCGTGGTGTAGGCGGTAGCCGAAATCACGCATCTCCTTGAGTTCCGATCCGGTAAATACCTCTGGGACCAGAAACCAACCGTGCGTATCAAATGCATAACGTTGTTCAGGAGTCAACTCAGGAATCGCCAAACCGTCGGCGTTTCGGGTCGGGAATTCGCAGGTATCCGGTGGCAACAATGCCCCGAGCCAAGGTTGCTGATTTTTGTCTGTCTGTTTTTCCATTTTTAATTTTTCCTTGCGGTTCGGTCAGGCCGGTATAGGTATTAACGTTCCTTTAAACTTCGGGGGGATAGGCAGATGTCCGCCGATTAAAATCTCCATTCACGACGTTGCCGCCTGCGTAAGCCTCTCGGAAGAGCGTCTGTCGTTTGACAGGCATCGCTTCAATGAGCTGCGGATGGGGTAACCAATTCGACCAACGACTCGCCACCGTATTATACAAATTCGAGATAGTGACCCGCTCAGCAGCCCTGCCGTGAACCTGCGTCTGCGTCATAGATTCCGTGAAAAGAAAGAGAGAACCCGGCGGACATTCATACGTCTCCCACAACGGCGAATCTGGATTCTGCGAGGCTTCTGGTATCGGATATGCGGCTTTATGGCTCCCCGTAATAAACCGAATGCTGTTTGTGTCGGCAGTGACTTCGGTGAGTTCCCATATAGCACGTGTCAACCCACTCCAGCCGCGTCCCGGCACGCACCGATAGAGATGAGAATCCCCAGGTAAACGAAACAACCCATTCCCTTTGTGAAGTCCTGACTGGATATCAGGAGGCGTTGCGATATTTCCTACGGATGCCGATGTTTCTTCCAGTCGAAACCCGTAGCAATCCTCACTCGCTGCGGGTGGATATGCCAAGAATTCATTCAGAAACCCAACAACAACCGGATGGTCAGCGAGTTTTTGAAGGGGGCCGCCGAGTGCACACCGTTCCGGTTCCGGAATGCGTTCCGGTGCCTCGGACAGATGTTGGCAGAATTCACGCATCTCCGCGATGTCGGTATCCGACAAAACACTCGGAACTAAGAGCCAGCCATTGCGGTCAAAATCGTATTTCTGCTTCTGGGTTGGCACAATGACGGGCAGACCATCGGCGGTGGTTCGTGTTAGCTCCTCGGGTTCGACCTCAACGGCACTGCCTAAGTTCTTGTTAACAATAAAAGGTTTTCTCGTTGCGAGTTCTTTGTAAGCCATCACCAATCTTCGGGCAGGAGACCCAATGCTTTAGCATTGGGAGGAATGCCCGCTCCTATAGTTGAAATTGAGCCGTGTTAGGACTTGAAAACTGTTTCGCTTCGCACCTGTTGTTAACCGTTTTCCGTCAAGGTTATAGATAGCGAACAATCCTTTCGCGTTGATACCTGCCAAACGAGTGAGTCCATATTTGACATGTTTGATCAATGTATTTTTTATCAGCCCATCCCCTAAGAGCGTTCCGCCATATCTATCGCGTTGCCGACCTTTTGATTCTTGTTCACGGTGCAGACACCTTCGTTTTATGGGTATCGGCGATATAGAAAATATATCCGTGTTATCCGGTATACTCTCACCGCCAACCGTGTGATATGCCAGACACCAACTATCAACACAGTGTGCGTCAAAGGTTTCCGATAGTTTCTTGCTTGACTTTTTGAGTCCTAACCCATCGCGTATCTCCTTTGTTTCCCACCCTTGAAGTGTTAGCAGCTCCCAACGTTTTTTGATTTCAGCGTAGAACCACTGCTTACCAACTTCAAGCGGACTAAATGATGTGTTCCATTTCTTGGAGCGTGCTATCGTCCGGGCTTTGATGTCCTCAACACAGATATGGGTAATCGGATAGAGTTTCGATAGCCAGTCAAGGATACGGAGTTTCCAATCCCATCTCGCACGCGTGCCGGCGGGAATACGATCTTTATTCGCAAGTCTATTCATGCGGTTCTTTCGGTTAGGACACTTTCGAGACCGACGCCCTCTCCGCAACTCACGACGCTTTTCAACTTTCTTACCGACTTTGCTATGAGCATCTGCTTGCACATTGAGATAGGTGTGTGATTCAGACTTCACAGTAAAGCCTTCTTTCTTACTGCCGGGGTCCACACCTATGGCTATCTCTTGAAAATACCTATCAGAAGGATCAATGTTGAGACGCACACAAAATACGCCATTCTTGCAAAAGGGTGTCGCCTTCTTATCTCTAATCCATTTCCTTGCCCGCGAAGGCTTGGTAGGCATAAGTGGTTTTTGGTGCTTATCAACAACAGGAACAAACATAGTTTGTAAGTCTCCAATGGAGTTTATATTGCCCCTTCCAGATCGCAATATCCAAGTGGAATCAGACGAGGGGAGTATCCGAAACATTGAACTGGCTACCATGCCAAGATACTGCGATATTTTACTGTAGAAAATAGTTTAACTTGTGGAGTGAACGTTGGGTATACGCTTCGCACAAGTCCCCATGCTTTAGCTTGGGGTTATTGACCTTGATCTGGGTTTACTAACGACTCCGTGTTTCTAAAACGCGGAACATGTGGTGAGCATAACTTACCGTTGAGATAAATACAAATACTAAGGCGAGACAAAGTCCGTAAAATTCAATATTCCTTGGTAAATGTGGAATTATCGGACGGAGCAGATACAGCAGTATCACCATTGACAAAAAGAAACTGGTACATTTTCCCCAAAAGTTAGAACGGGTAATCATCTTCGCTTTATATGCCAAGACTGCATTGCCGAGCACGATTAAGGTATCACGGACAACGATCACCAGAAATGCCCATACGGGAAACCTGGAATGGAATATAGCGAGGGCAAAGATTCCTGCGGAGAGGGCGAGTTTATCTGCCACTGGATCCAAGATATAACCGAGTTCAGTGTGCTGCTTCAAACGCCGGGCAAAGAACCCATCTAACAGATCCGTAACAACGGCGACCGCACCACAAGCAATGGCGACGACCCACTGGGCACGGTAAATGAAGTAGAAGATAAAAGGAACCGTGAGGAGCCGAGCAACCGATAAAAGATTACTAACATAAAAGAAATCCCGGGGTGTAATCCGGATCGACCCTGTTTCAGTAAATTGATGGATGGGAGTCTTTAGTGCCATTGTGTTATAGCGTTGCAGATAGGATTCTGTGCTGTAGGAGCGAGCGTCTCAATACGGGAAATCTGCTAACTTCGTCCAACGCGATTGTGCCTTTCTCAATTGTTTTGCGCCGCCAGTTGAAAAGCGATCCGTCGATTCTGATCGGTCAGAATTTCGATTTCGCGTGTGAGGAGCTGCTCTAACGGAATTGTCTCTAACAAGGTTTGCTTTTCTTCAAGGGAAATCCGTAACCGTATGCCGACTTGGTAAGCCAGTTCCCGCGGATCATCCGGTTGTTCTTCAGGTGGACTCCAAGCGAAAATTAACCGACTGGATAACTTTTCGTATGCCGTATACAATTCTTCAGCTTGTGTCGTGAGTAATTCAGATACCGATTCAATTTCAGTATCCAAGTCATCTAACATCTGGACCCGCCCTGTAAGATAGGAGAGATGCTCCTGAACTTCCAGAATCTGAAAGCGGTATTCGCCAGCTGTGATAATATTCATGCGGCCGTCGTCTAAATGTTCAACTTGAAGGATACGGGCGGCTGTCCCAATTTCATACGGTGTCGCGGCATCACCGACCTCCTCTCCTTCTTTGATAAGCACAACTCCAAATTCGGACTGATGTTCTAAACAGAATTTAACCATCGTCCGGTAACGGGGTTCAAAGATGTGCAGCGGTAAAAATCCGCCCGGGAACAGGACTGTCTGTAACGGAAAAATCGGAATTTGTCGTTCATAAGGTGTTTGACTTTTCGATGAGACTGGGGCACTCCGCATGTGAAAACTCCTCTGTGCACGTGTACAAGATGGATTTTATTTTCGGTGTCGTAGCACACTGTAAAGGATAGCCTGCAAAGAACGAACCTTTGCTTATAGCGTTTCTAATGTATATCTGTTTTCAGGTACAACCTTCTTTATATTTTCGCACAAAATATCTGATTCGTCAATAGTTTTTTATGGAATTGCAGCGTCTTGACATTTAGGAGATTTTCCGCTATAATGCATCTTAGCAATCTTACTATCACTTAAACGATAGATTAGCAGATTTAATTTACATAGATATTTGTGCGTGCCCCGCGTAGGTAACGGATATCAAAACGATTGGAGAAAGTCGTGAATTCAGAAAAATTGGGAAATGCTTTATCAAAATCCAAAGACATCGCCTTCACGCTCTTAGGGAGCCTGCTGTATCGGACGCGCGTTGAACCCATCCGTGATGCAGACGGGATAAAGGGTATGAAAGCGCGTTGGATAGGTGACCCCGGAGAAGATGTGATCGAGATCAACAGCCCTTCAGGGAGTACGGATCTTACAATAGACGGCAACATAGCACCGATGATTGAGTACGTCCAAGAGGGTGAGAAACGGACAATCGCTGTTAGACACATTAAAAACCTCTCCTGTGAACTTGACCGAGAGACGATGGATCAGATCGCTACACCAAGAGGTGCGGGGATCGCGATGTGTATTGGCGCGGGTGTCGGGTTACTCGGTTGGTTCCTGATTTCGGTGATGCGTGCGCTACCTACCCCACGAACAGAACAGGACGATGCTGCTATTCCTCCGATTGACACTACAGAAGACCGTGAGGAATAAAAAATGAAAATCACCGCTGTCGATCCCTTTTATTTGCGGATGCCAGACATCACACCTGCGGCAGATGGAACACAGGACACACTTTTAGTCCGTATTCAAACGGATACAGGACTTGAAGGTTGGGGTGAATGTGATGCGTCGCCGTTAGTCAGTCTGGCGGTTTATTGTTGCCCGATGTCTCACGGAAATATCATCAATATTCGCAGTTCACTCATTGGCGCAACGCTTGAGGGGCCCGATGATATAGTCCGACTGAGTGAAAAGACACTGCGAAATGGATTGGATATTCAACAGATACAGCACGCTTACAGTGGTGCCGAAATCGCGTTGTGGGACGTTGTTGGGCAACAGTTAAATACACCCATCTACCGTCTCCTCGCCGAGATGTCAGGAACATCCAGCACAGCACACGCTAAGCTACCGTATGCCTCTGTCCTGTTTGGCGACACTCCCGAAGCGACCTATCGCATAGCGGCACGGCTACGCGAAGAGGGATACCGTGCTGCGAAGTTCGGTTGGGGACCGATGGGAAAATTCGGCAAGGCAAACGACATCGCACTCGTGCGTGCAGCGCGTGAAGGGATGGGAGCGGAAGCCCAGATTATGATTGATGCTGGCGTTGTCTGGGGGAGCGATCACGAAACGGCTTACCAGCGTGCTGAGGCGTTCTCACAATTTTCCCCAACATGGCTGGAGGAACCGCTTGCTCCCGATGCAGTCGATGCCTATGGTGCGCTAACGCGTCGGAACCCGTCTGTTCGTATTGCCGCAGGTGAAGGATCGAACACCTACCGGATGGCAGAAGATATTATCGTCCACGGCGGGATCGAGTTCGTGCAGATTGACGCGGGACGCATTGGCGGGATTCTGCCTTCCTTCCAGGTCCGTCAGCTCGCGGAAGAGCACGGTATCCAGTACGTCAACCACACGTTTAAGAGCCACCTAAGTCTTGCTGCCGCACTTCACGTCTTTGCGACGAACCCTGATTTTAACTTATTAGAATATCCAGCGGCGGGATCGGAATTGTCGCAGCGGTTGGTAGCGGAACCGTTCGAGGTTGAATCGGATGGAAGGGTTCGGATAAAGGAATTACCTGGACTCGGTGTCCGTGTAGATACGGAAGCCATCCGTCCGTATTTAGCACCGGTTAGAATTGAGGTAGGAACGGACGCGGTCTTTGAACAGGAAAGTTTATAGACAGGTTTTACGACTTTGAAAATGTTGTGGTTAGCGCGCCTACGAAGCGCGCCTACCAACATAATAAGACGGACTACTTATAGATGGTGTTGGGTTTCGCTATCCGCTTTATTGCTATGACGGTGTCGGGTACTGAAATGTGCTTCGGGTGTGCGTATTGCCTTTCTGAGTTCCGCTCAACCCAACCTACAATACGCATCAACAAGTGCTAGGAAGCTAATGAACATCAGCCTCCCAGCTATCCTATGGTCATATGATACTATTTCAGAATTAGCATTTTTCGTGTAGCCGTGAAATCTCCTGCTGTTAGCGTATAGAAATATACACCACTCGCCACTGACTCTCCGAGCGTATTCCTGCCGTCCCAATACGCCGCACGGCTACGAGATTCATAGATACCGACGGGTTGATATCCTAATGAAAGCGTCCGAACCAACTGACCATTCGCAGCATAGATGGAAATACTGACATCCGCAGGCACTGCGAGCTGATACGGGATCCATGTTTCCGGGTTAAATGGATTCGGATAGTTGGCAAGCAACGCAGTCCTTTCGGGAGCAAATGTTCTCAACAGTTGTTCCAGGACCCTAATCCCGCGCTGATATGCGAAGCGATCGAGTATGGAAGTTTCAAGCGACTGTGAGGCTTCTCGCTTGGCGAGCCGCAGCCATTGCTCGACCTGTGCGGCTGACAAGGCGTGCGCGGAAGGTGCACCGGCGACCTTCCCGAAAGCATTTGCCACCAAAACGAGATCTTGGAAGTTGACGAAACCGTCACCATTTAGGTCAGTCCTTTTCTCGCCAGCCGCTCCAAATTCCGCTGCAATCAACACGAGATCTTGAATATTGACAACACC
The DNA here is from genome assembly GCA_022827885.1 of Candidatus Poribacteria bacterium. Taxonomy (GTDB): domain Bacteria; phylum Poribacteria; class WGA-4E; order WGA-4E; family WGA-3G; genus WGA-3G. The sequence goes on along the minus strand of JAJEIP010000108.1, from coordinate 6,542 downwards.
GTCCCCGTTTACATCAGCAAGGGCTTCCGCTGCTCCTGTCAGCATGGGGAATTTCCACAAGAGAACCGTTCCATCGACACTCCCACTTGCGATTGTGCTACCATCAGGACTCACTGCGACACTTGTGATCGAATATGTATGACCATCAAACGTTTCGAGCTGTTTCCCTGTCGCAATGTCCCACAGCCGGATCGTCGCGTCATAACTGCCACTGACCAGTATGGCACCATCTGGGCTGAACACAATGCTGGTAGCATTTGCGGGATTCTCTGCCGGGGCATCCCCTTCCGACGCGTCCGGGTCTTCAACGACCGTCTCAGGATCAATAGGCTTAACGAAGGTTTGCTGACGTTCAGCGGTGGCAACATCCCAGAGAGAAACCGTGTCGCCACCGCCACTGGCGAGCGTCTTGCCATCCGGACTAAACGCAACCGTCCAGACATCATCTTCGTGTTCGGTGATGGTATGGAGGACTTCATGTGTTTCGACATCCCAGAGACGAATGGTATTGTCCCGACTGCCACTGGCGAGCATACTGCCATTCGGACTGAACGCCAAGGTTTCCACACCTGCCTCGTGTCTCCATAGGGTTCTTATGTGCGCGCCTGAGGTTGCATCCCATAATCGGATGCTATCGTCCTCACTGCCGCTGGCGAGTATACTGCCATCCGGACTGAATGCGAGGCTTATGAGGTAAGAATAATGTCCCCTGAGCGTCCTGATATGTTCCCCTGTGACAGCATCCCACAAACGGACGGTATCGTCTTGGCTGCCGCTGGCGAGTGTGAGGCCGTCCGGGCTGAACACAACAACATCAACATCCCCTTGGTGTCCGATCAGTGTATGGCGCAATTGACCTGTGGTTGCATCCCACAAGCGGATGGTTTTGTCCCAACTCCGTGTGGCGAGGGTCGTGCCATCTGCGCTGAAAGTAACGCTTGCGACAGCATCTGTGTGCCCTGTAATCGTTTTCAGATGTGCGCCTGTAGCGGGATCCCATGAGCGTATTGAAGCATCCCACGCGCCACTGGTGAGCATACTCCCATCCGGGGTAAAAGTGACTGCGTAGACATCAGCGGTGTGATCGGTCAGCGTCATGAGGTGTGTCCCTGCGTCCGCATCCCACAACCGGACGGTATCATCTTCACCGGCACTCGCGAGGAGGCTTCCGTCAGGACTATAGGTAAGATCATAGATATGCGATGTATGTCCAACCAGGGTCTGTTTAACCGTCCACGTGGCAGTGTCCCAAAGGTGGATAATTGCGTTCAAATCGCCACTGGCGAGGGTTTTTCCATCCGGACTGAGCGCGACGCTGGCAACGTTATCGCGATGCGCTTCAAGCGTTTGTATTAAATCCCCCGTGGCGACATCCCATATACGAATTGTATCGTCGCGACTTCCACTGATGAGCGTCTCACCGTCAGAACTGAAGACAAGGCCGTTAACACCTTCTGTATGACCTTCAAGTGTGTTCAAGAGTTCGCCTGTTTCAGGATTCCAGAGTCCGATGGTATCGTCTCTGCTGCCACTGGCAAGCATCGTTCCATCGGGACTGAAAACGAGGGTGCGGACACTCCGTCTATGTTTTTCAAGGGTATGTAGGACTTCACCTGTTTCAGGATCCCATAAGCGGACAGCACCGTCCCAACTTCCACCGGCGATCATACTGCCATCAGGAGAATACATGAGTGACGAAATACTATATCCATCCGCAGTAAAAAGCGCGATTGCCTCATCGGTTGCGGTATCATAAATCCAAACGCCGAGGGAACCGCCCGCAGCGAGCCGTGTGCCGTCCGGCGAATACCGAATTTCATAGAGCCATCCTTTGCCGAGGCGCGCCGTGGCACCTTCGGGTAGATGCCATTGCGGCGAATCTTGGGCGAAACCGTTATATGAGAAACATAGCGTCGCCATACCGAGGATAATCCATACGAAAAAAAACCTGAATTTCATAAATGTTCCTTTGTTATTTGAGTATCAATTTAGGTTGCCTTAAACGCTATCACAAATCCTGTAGTTCGTCAAGTTTTTATCTCAAAAAAGAAAAGATAGTAAAAATAAGGTTAATTTGGTATAAATGGATAGTCCACATTCATATTGGAAAAGATTCAGAAAGCAGGTACCCTACCTACATCCCACCGCTTGGAGAGCAGGAAGAGGAGGAACTTTTAATGAGACAGTCAACGTTAACTCTGCTTTGCCTTTTCAGTTCTGTCCTGTTAGGAATGAACGTGTGTGCTGTTTTCGCAAAGGCACCAGATACGGCAAAAATCGTGTTTGCCAAAGCCAATGTAGGAGAAAATCGGGACATCTATCTCATGAATCCTGATGGTAGCGAGCAGGTGAATCTCACCAAGCATCGCGCAGATGACATTACACCCGTCTGGTCGCCAACAGGTGAACACATCCTTTTCGCTTCCGATCGCGAGCAGAAGGCATGGGGGACTTGGGATTTGTATCTCATGGAACCAGATGGCTCTAATGTCCGAAAGGTGTTTGACAAATGGCAGATACGAACGGGTCCCACATGGTCGCCTGATGGCAAACGAATCGCCTATAGTTATGGAGAAATTGGAAACGATTTGCTCTATATTGGCACAATCGATGGAAAAGAGGAAGAGCGTGTGGCGATTGGTTACTCACCAGCATGGTCCCCCGATGGCACAGAAATCATCTTTCGCAGCGGTGCCTTGGACAAACCGAGACGTTTCAGTTTACTCAAGGTGCGAACGAACCGACAAACATTCTTCCCTTTCCCCAAGGAACCAAAGTGGGTTCGGTATCCCGCTTGGTCTCCGCGTGGCGATAAACTCGCCTTTACTTGGACCAATCGCGCTGAACTTCGGCGTGAGGATTTCGTTTTAGAGACGATCTATATTGTGAATCGTGATGGCACCGGTCTTCAGCAGGTGATTGAAGAAGGTCAACATGCCGTCGGCCCGGTATGGTCTCCGAATGGGAACGAACTTCTTTACAATGCCATTGATGCTAACACAGATCTGCAAATCTACAAAATTAGTTTGGACACAGAGGTGTCCGTCCAACTTACAGATGGACCGTCTTGGAATTATGTAGGAGATTGGTTTGATCCGGCGTATGCGTTGTCGGTTTCACCACAACCGCAGCTGCTAACGACACTATGGGGAGAACTGAAACGGGAATAGGTTATTAGGCATAGTCGATTTGGAATGCTTGATACAAAAAGGGATGTCTACCCAATTGAATCAGTTTACAAGTTACAAGTTTTTAGGTGCGCGCCTCTATAGTCGTGTAACCTCTCATCCTTTTTTGACGCAGGTCCATATTATTTAGAGTTGTCTTGTGAGGGAAAATCCGATGAAAGGTCTTAGTTTGTTGTTGTTTTGTGCATACAGCCTAACGCTGGTTTGTCCAGGGTGGGGGAAAGTCCCGACGACTGCTAAAATAGTGTTTAGTTCTTTCCGGGATGACAACATGGAAGTCTACATCATGAATCCCGATGGTACGGAACAGGTGAACTTGACGCGTAACCGCGCAGCTGACCTTGATGCCGTCTGGTCCCCCACAGGTGAACACATCCTCTTCGTTTCAGATCGAGTTCGGGATCGGGATTTATATTTGATGGAACCGGATGGGTCTAACGTCAGACGGGTCTTCAGGAAAGTGGCACACAGAGAGCATCCAACATGGTCCCCGGATGGAAAACAGATTGCTTACCAACGCTTTGAAGCTGATGAAAGTTGGATCTACACTGCTAAAATAGATGGGACGCATGAAGAAAAAATAGTGTTTGGTCATGCACCCGCGTGGTCTCCAGATGGAAAAGAGATCGCGTTTGTTACTGGCAAGGCGGGACACACCCGAATTTGGTTGTTCAATCTTCAAACACGCAGACAGAAACGACTGCTTCCTGAGGATGCTATACCCTGGATGTGGACGCCTGCGTGGTCGCCTTCTGGGGAGCAACTTGCCTTTGCTTGGCTAAATCACTTTCCATTTATAGGTTTTGTTCATAGGCAAACCATCTATATTGTAAATCGTGATGGGACAGGGGTTAAGAAGATTGTTGATGAAACTGGCAATAGAACGGATACGCCAGTTTGGTCTCCAAATGGGGATATACTTCTTTATCAGCAGCGTCCTGAAAACAATCGTGCACAAATCTTTAAAATCGCTTTAGGTGGCGGGGATCCCATACAGTTGACGCATATTAATTGGAATGTCCCATCCGATTGGTTTGACCCAGCGTTTGCTTTGCCAGTTTCGCCACGACCGCAACTGCTCACGACAACATGGGGAGAACTCAAATGGGAATAGGTTATCAGGTATCGTCGATTTGGAACGCTTGATACAAAAGTCTTGGAGGAAGATTCATGAAATTTGTATATACTTTTTGTATGCTCAACCTAACGCTACTGTATGTGGGCATTTGTCCGCTTTCCGCGAAGGCACCAACAAAACCTAAAATCTTGTTTACCTCCACCGCATGGGATAACAATTACGAAATCTACATCATGAATCCAGATGGTTCTGAACAAGCGAACTTAACACAACATCCCGCAAACGATGTTGGTGCCGTCTGGTCCCCGACGGGTGAGCAGATTCTTTTCGTCTCCGATCGAGACGGGAACCGAGGTCACGTTCCCGACCGCGATCTGTACCTCATGGATCCTGACGGATCCAATGTCCGACGCGTTTTCAAAAGAGAAACGCATAGAGAATCTTTGACGTGGTCTCCGGATGAAAAACAGATCGCTTACACGAACACGGACTGGGGGAAACTCATATCTACTATCTACATTGCGCCCCTTGGAGAACAAGAAGAAGCGCCTCTCGTTGAGGGAGTTGATCCGGCATGGTCTCCGGATGGAACAGAAATCGCTTGTGCTATCAATGGGCGACTTACATTAGTCAACGTCCACACAGGCGCGCAAAAACAACTCCTACCCAAGAAAGCTATGAATTGGCAACGTTATCCATCTTGGTCGGCTGCTGGAGATAAACTTACTTTTGCTTGGAATAAACATCCGATACCAGAGGTGTTAGATCGGGATCTCCATAATGAGTGGATCAAGGCTTTAACAATCTATATTATAAATCGGGATGGGACTAATCTTAAACAACTCGTTGATGAAGCCGGTCCGAGAGCAGAACTTCCGGTGTTATCGCCAGACGGAAAGGAAATCCTTTATACACAGGAGATTAATGGTTTTATGCAAATCTTCAAACTTGGTGTGGACGGTGGTGTTCGGACGCAGTTGACGCATATTGGTCCAAGGAATCTTGGCGGGGATTGGTTTGATCCGGCGTATGCCTTGCCGGTTTCACCACAACCCCAGTTGCTCACGACAATATGGGGAGAACTCAAACGGGAATAAGCTTTCAGACATGGTCGACTTAGAACACTTTGATACAAAAATGAATGTTTACCTAATTGAATCAGTTGTCAAGTGCTTCCAGAGAGAAGCGGTCTTTTGTAAACAACCACTTCTCGCTGGAGATGGGTTTCTCAACTACTGTTGGAAAGCGAATCCCGCCGGTGTGAGATTTCCGGTAGAAAGGAAGGAGGTGAATCCGAATGAAAAAGAATCTCCGCGATAAGATTCGCGAATTTGTTCAATCCGAAGAAGACAGAGTCGGGATAAAATCCCCTCTGAACCGAGTCTATACTTCTCCGAGATTCATTCCCGTTAAGGAGATATTCTCATGAAATATAAGGTCCAGTTTCTCTTTTATTTTCTCGGTGTATCTCTGTTGTGTTTGAAAGTGTGTGCTGTTTTCGCAAAGGCACCAGACACGGCAAAAATTGTGTTTGCCAAAACAAGCGGTGCACAGAAGACACGGGATATTTACCTTATGAATCCAGACGGTAGCGAGAAGGTGAATCTAACGAATCATCGCGCAGACGATATCTCTCCAGTTTGGTCGCCAACGGGTGAACACATCCTTTTCACTTCCAATCGCGAGCACAAGGCATGGGGAACTTGGGATTTATATCTCATGGAACCAGATGGCTCTAATGTACAAAAGGTGTTTGAGAAATGGCAGATACGAACGAGTCCCACATGGTCGCCCGATGGCAAACGCATCGCCTATGATTATGGAGAAATTGGAAACTCTTCGCTCTATATTGGCACAATCGATGGAAAAGAGGAAGAGCGTGTGGCGATTGGTCACTCACCAGCATGGTCGCCCGATGGCACAGAAATCATCTTTCGCAGCGGTGTATTGGGCAAACCGAGACGTTTTAGTTTACTCAACGTCAAAACGAACAGACTCAAGTTCTTCCCTTTCCCCAAGGAACCGATGTGGGTTCGGGGTCCCGCATGGTCCCCAAGTGGCGATAAACTTGCCTTTTCTTGGAATAATCGCGTTGAACTTCGGCGTGAGGATTTTGTTTTCGAGACGATCTATATTGTGAATCGTGATGGCACCGGTCTTCAGCAGATTATTGAAGAAGGTCAATATGCCGGCAATCCGGTATGGTCTCCGGATGGGAACGAACTCCTTTACGATTCCATTGATGCCAACAGAGACCTGCAAATCTACAAAATTAG
>JAJEIP010000087.1 GCA_022827885.1 Candidatus Poribacteria bacterium | reverse complement strand
CCTCCTCGCCCATTATTGTATGTAAAGGTGGTAGCGAAGTGGTAGGATTGGACAACTCACATAAAAGTTTGTAGCATCTTTAGTTAGCAGTTTTCAGTCGTGTTGCTTGTGATAGGTACCCGAAATATAAGCACTATAACGTGTTTAACTGATAACTGATAACTGACAATTGGTAACTGTTAGAGGACAGAAAAGTTGAAAGTTCAAATTGAAAGGTTAGAGACCACGAGAGTCCGTTTGGACATAGAGATTCCTTCTGAGGATGTCAACGCAGCACTGGCGGAAACTTGTGAGTCGTTACGCACCCAAGTCTCTATTCCGGGTTTCCGGAAAGGTCGTGTCCCGATAGCAATTCTCAAATCGCGATTCCCCGAGTACGTCAACAGCGAAGCTGTTCGCTATCTTGTCGCTCCTGCCTACGAAGATGCCATCTACAACGAGCGGCTCAACCCCCTCACACAACCCACCTTCACACCGCCCCTTGATGAATTAAACGTCAAAGAAAACGAGCCTTTCACGTTCTCAGCCACTGTAGACATTCGCCCTAATATCAGCCTTCCGAGTTATGATGAGCTCGTAACCGATAAAAACCCTGTTAACGTGCCCCGTGAAGATGTTGATGCCTATATTACGCGGTTGCAAGCGCAATCTGCAACCTATGAACCGCTTGATGTTGAACGGCAGGTCCAAGCGAACGATTGTGTTCGGATAGATTGGGAATGCTTACTCGACGGCAATCGTATTGATGCTGAATCACGGCAAGATGTGGATATAGAACTCGGGGTTGGTGCTATACATGAAAAACTTGAGCAGGCGTTAATCGGAATGGAGATTGGGGATACAAATAACGTAGATATTGATTTCCCAGCAGACCACAATGTCGCTGAACTGGCAGGCAAATCCGCTCAATACGAAATAACGTTGCACGCCATCACAGAAAAACAACTTCCAGCCTTAGATGACGAGTTTGCCAAAGACCTCGGGTATGAAAACTACTCCCAACTTTATGGGTTGATCTGGAACAATCTTGTTGAGGAAGAGACGAGTCTGCATGTTGATAAGCAGAAGGCAGAATTGCTGGAGCAACTCATCGAAAAAATCGAGATTAGCATCCCCGACCTCTTGGTCGATCAATATGTCCAACAAACCCTTCGGAATGTCAAACAACAACTGGCAAATGAGCACAGAAGTCCTGAAGATGCTGGGATTAACATGGAAACCCTGCCCGATGAGTTACGTCGAGATGTTATTCAACAAACAAAACAGTCATGGATTTTCGAGACGATTGCTGAGAAGGAAGGCATTTCCGTATCCGATGATGAATTAGAATACGAGATTCGACGCGCTGCAGAACAACAAAATCGAGACGCTCAAAAATACGCTTCCCTGCTAAAGTCAAACAACCGATTAGAGGATTTCCGGGGCCAGTTACAACACGAGAAAATCTATCAGTTTCTGATTAATCGTGCATCCGCCAAGCAGTCGCTCATCATTACCTAATAATAGTTGTCGGTGAATCAACGGTATGAAGGTTCTCCGTGTGGCATTCACCGGATTTTTTCTTGCGAAAAACCTTTCAGTTGTCAGTTAAGAGGGGTATCGCTCAACAAACGCCTCTTGTAACTGAAAACCGATAACCGACAACCGAAAACTACAAAAAAAAATGAACCTTGTACCTATCGTAGTTGAACAAACCAGCCGAGGCGAACGCTCATACGATATTTATTCACGTCTACTTGAAGATCGAATTATCATGATCGGGACCCCGATTGATGATGATGTCATCGCGAATATTGTAACAGCACAGATGCTTTTCCTTGAGGGAAAAGACCCGGATGCAGACATAGTGCTCTATATTAATACACCCGGGGGTTCTGTTTCAGCTGGCTTGGCGATCTATGACACGATGCAGTATATCAAAGCAGATGTGCAGACTTGGTGTTTAGGTAGAGCTTATAGTATGGGCGCTATTCTTCTCGCCGCGGGGGCACCCGGGAAGCGCTATGCGCTCCCTCATGCCAAAGCACTCATTCATCAACCGATGGCGAGCGGTATCGGGGGTCAAGCCTCTGACATTAGCATCCATGCAAAAGAGATTCTGCAGGAACGCGACCGGCTTTATTCTATTTTAGCAGTGCATACGGGCCAAGATATTGAGAAGATCGCGGCTGATGCTGACCGTGACTATTACATGACTGCCGAACAGGCACTTGAATACGGTCTCGTTGATAAAGTCGTCTCCGAACGTGCCATACAGCAGGAATAGTTATCAGTTCCAAAAGGGTTTTGTTAAATGGAAACCTCTTCCGTGAAAACCGAAAGGATTTTTGAAAAGAAATCCGACTGGCCCCTGATGACTATTAAAAAAAGGAGAGAACTTCTATGTCCGAATCCATCCATCGTGATCTGTTCTGTTCGTTCTGTCAACAAGACAGTACGCAAGTTCGCCGACTCCTTCAGGGCAGAGAAGCAAATATTTGCGTTGAATGTATTGTCCGCCTGTCAGCGTCCACTGTAGAGCGTGCTTCCTGTTCATTTTGTAGACGCGATAACACCCAAATCGAACGACTTTTTAATGGACTTGACGCGAATATCTGCGAGAAATGTCTTGCCGAGTGTATCGTTGTTTGTAATGACATTCTCACGCGTGAGCCAGATGGTAGCCTTGACTTTTCTGTGGAGGACTTTAAAAGCAGCGGTTCAAGTGAACAGGCGGGACCTGGCGGTGGTACCCAGCGTAGATCTTCACGGACACGTGGGAGTAATGCCCACAAGCAAATGGAAAACGACCTTGGAAACACAACACAGTCTCAAACAGAAAATGAACAAGACCCATTTGCAGCACCCCCTTCACCCGAAGCCATCAAAGCCAAACTTGATGAATACGTAATTGGTCAGGAAGATGCGAAAAAGACGTTATCTGTAGCCGTCTATACACATTACAAACGCCTACACCATGGCAACACGACTAACGAGGTTGAATTAGACAAGAGCAACATCGTACTTATTGGTCCGACAGGCACGGGGAAAACACTTCTGGCGCAAACCCTGGCGAAAGTGTTAGACGTGCCCTTTGCGATTACCGATGCAACGACGTTGACGGAAGCGGGGTACGTGGGTGAAGATGTCGAAAATATCATCTTGAAGTTGGTCCAAGCTGCGGAGGGTGATGTCGCTCGTGCGGAAACAGGCATCATTTATATTGATGAAATTGATAAGATCACACGAAAATCCGAGAACCCATCAATTACCCGTGATGTGTCTGGCGAAGGCGTTCAGCAGGCCTTGCTTAAGATTCTTGAAGGCACAACAGCGAATGTTCCACCACGCGGCGGCAGGAAGCATCCACATCAAGAAATGATTGAGGTAAACACGAAAAAAGTGTTGTTCATTTGTGGTGGGACCTTTATCGGATTGGAAAAGGGAATTAAGGACAGACTTGGGAAACAGAGCATTGGCTTTGGTTCGCCGATCCAACCCAAGAGTGAAACAAAAATTCACAAAATCCTTGCCCAGGTAACACCAAAGGATCTCATTAAATACGGTTTTATCCCAGAATTGATTGGGCGCCTGCCGGTTGTCACAACCCTCCATGAATTAGATGCGCCAGCGCTCGTTCGGATTCTCACTGAACCCAAGAACGCTTTGGTGAAGCAATATCAGCATCTCTTGGCTTATGAAGGGGTGCAATTCCATGTGACAGATGAGGCGTTAACCGCCATTGCCGATGAGGTAATTGAACGTGAAACTGGCGCACGTGGGTTAAGGGCTGTTTTTGAAAGAATCATGCTTGATACGCTTTATCGTCTTCCTTCCCTTGACGATGTTGAAGCGTGCCATGTTACCGAAAATACCGTGCGTAAAAATGAATCACCGCAACTCGATTATAGGAAATCCGAAGCACTTAAAACTGCTTAAAGGAAAAAAATATGAATTCGACAGCAACGAAAGAAAACGAAACGGTAAGTTTGCCCGTTATCTACTTGCCCCCGGATTTCGATGCGATTTTGATTTTTCCGAGGACAAGATCTCTTTTAAATGTTGCCCGCCAAATGGGAGTCCAAGCGACCCATGCCGCACTCCGCTCCAATAGGCGTATACTCCTCCTCTACCAAAAAGTGGAGTTGGAAGAAGGCGAGGAAGTGACGACGGAACACCTCCATGTCGTTGGTGCTGTCGCAAATATCATTGAGTCTTATGAACCCGGCGACGGCACCATCCGGATCGCTATTGCTTCAGAACACCGCGCCATAGTTCTCCGTTTTGCAGAAACTGAGGACTATTTGAGTGCAGACGTGCAAATCGTTCATGAGGAGATAGGATTAGCGAGCACCTCTGAGTCCCTCATGAAGGAAGCCAGAAAGCTGTTCAATGAGTATGCCAAAACGCGGCAGCAGGAACAAGGTAGAGGTTCACAACCGCAAGGGTTAAGCTCTGATGAAGTCAAACGCTCCATTAAGGAGCAAGAAGAACCTGGGCATCTTGCAGATACTATCGCCGGCATTCTCAGTCTCACGCCCTCGGAACGCCAAGCGGTCATGGATGAAATGAACCCGATTAAGCGTCTCCAACTCATCATCCAGTTTTTGCACCAAGCCTTGGAACGGAATGAACTCCGTGATGATATTCACAATCAGGTTCGCGAATCCGTCCAGAAGACGCACCGTGAATTCTATCTTCAGGAACAGATGAAGGTTATCCAGAAAGAGTTGGGTAGGGATGACATCGCCGAAGTCGATGAGCTGCGAGAACAGGTAAAAAACGCCGGCATGTCTGAAGAAGCCGAAGAGAAGGCACTCAAAGAGTTGGATCGACTGGCACAGATACCCCCGCAGTCTGCCGAATCTGGTGTGATCCGCACCTATGTGGATTGGATACTGGCGCTGCCGTGGAAAGAGCAAACGGAGCATCAACTTGAACTCTCCGAAGCCCAGCGGATACTTGATGAGGACCACTATGGGTTAGAGAAACCGAAAGAAAACGTATTGGAATACCTTGCTGTTTTACAACTCGTCAAACACCTGAAGGGTCCTATTATCTGTCTCGTTGGTCCTCCGGGTGTTGGAAAGACCTCACTCGGCAAATCAATTGCCCGCGCCACCGGTAGAAAGTTTGTTAGAATGTCCCTGGGTGGCGTTCGAGACGAAGCTGAGATTCGTGGACACAGACGCACCTATATCGGTGCAATCCCTGGCCGTATCATTCAAGGACTCCGCGATGTCAAGTCGAAAAACCCTCTGTTCTTGCTTGATGAGATTGATAAACTCAGTTCGGATTTCCGGGGCGATCCTGCGTCCGCTTTACTGGAAGTGCTGGATCCGGAACAGAATTCCACTTTCCGAGACCATTACATGGACATCGCCTTCGACCTGTCGGATGTTATGTTTATTACGACTGCCAACACCCGCGTTACGATACCGCCTGCGCTCCAGGACCGGATGGAAATCATCGAGTTGCCGGGTTATACAGATTTTGAGAAGCATAACATCGCTACTTTTACACCGAATGGTCTTATCCCGAAGCAGCTCGAACGCCATGGGCTTTCAGCTGACAATGTTGGTTTCACAAACGAAGCCATCTTTGAGATGATTCACAAGTATACGCGTGAGGCTGGCGTGCGCAATCTTGAACGCACCATCACTACCGTCATGCGAAAGGTTGCGCGGGAGATCGTCACCGAAGCGACCCCAGATCTCAAGGTTGAAGTGACACCCGAGAACTTGAGCGACTATCTTGGACCTGCGAAATGGACACGCACGAAAGCTGAAGAACGCGATGAAGTGGGTGTTGCTACAGGCATGGTATGGACCCAAATCGGGGGTGATATCGTTTCTGTTGAAGCAACAACGATGCCGGGAGAAGGCAAACTGAGCATGACAGGTCAACTTCAGGAAGTGATGCGTGAGTCTGTCCAGACGGCTGTCGCCTATATTCGTTCTCGTTCCGAATCTTTTGGACTTGCTGACAATCGGTTTGAACAACAGGACATCCATATTCACATTCCGGAAGGTGCGGTGCCGAAGGACGGACCCTCCGCTGGAATTACCCTCGCCACGTCGATTCTCTCTGCCCTCACCGGGAAGTCGGTTCGCAAAGATATTGCTATGACCGGGGAGATTACACTCCGTGGGAGAGTCCTGCCGATTGGTGGCTTGAAAGAAAAGGCACTCGCTGCCTATCGGAACGGTATCTTCGACATCATTATCCCTGAGGAGAACGAGAAAGATGAGGCTGACATCCCGACCGAAATTCGGGAAAGCCTCCGTTTCCACAAAGTCAACGATATGACACAGGTCCTGGAACAAGCCCTCACACATCCGATTGTGGAGCCCGAAGTTCCTGTAGAAGTGCCGGTCGCCTCCCAACCGCCTGTGTAGTTAGAAGTTGTCTGAAAAAATGCGATTAGATAAATTCTTGCAGGTCAGTCGTCTCGTGAAACGGCGAACAATAGCCAATACACTCTGTAGCCGAGGTGCGGTCAGCGTCAACGGGCACGTCGCGAAAGCTGGAAAGATGCTTGCTGTTGGTGATGTTATTCGTTTACCTCACCCGTCAGGTGATGCGTTGGCTTCCGAGTTAGCATACGAGGTGCTTGAATTGCCCTCTGGAAACGTTTCGCGCGCCCGTGCTGCAACGCTCTATCTGCTTCGCAGTGAGAGTTAAAGATGATAAAAAAACCGAAGGTTGGACTCACAATGGGGGATGCGGCTGGCATCGGGCCCGAAATCGTTGTCAAGGCACTCACCCATAAAAGTGTATATTCGCTCTGCCAGCCGATTGTTATCGGTAGTTCTGCTATTCTTCAGGAGGCGTGTTTCCGCTTCACAGCTTCCAACAGCACACCACTGACCCTCAATATAATCAAGACCCCGATGCAGGCACTCGCAAGACACGGGACGATTGATGTCCTTGATGTGTCCTCAATATCCGCTCAGGATATTTCTGTCGGGACTGTAGATGCGTGCGCGGGTGCTGCTGCTGTGAAAGCCATTGAAACAGGGACGCATCTTACGATGCAGGGTGAACTGGATGCGCTCACAACTGCTCCAATCTGCAAAGCTGCTATACACCGCGCGGGGATTTCCTATCCGGGACACACGGAAATGCTTGCCGCCTTTACGAACACACCACACGTCGTAATGATGCTCTGTACACCTGAAGCATTGGATAGCAATCAGTCAAAGCGGGGTTCGTTAGACGAAAATCTCTTAAGGGTAAAAACCGACAACCAATTCATTCCAGCGGTTTCTTTCGTTACGAATCACGTTGCCTTAGCAGATGTGCCGAAACATCTCTCTGTCGAACGGATTGTTGAGGTTATTTATATCACGCGACAGGCACTGATGCGTTGTGGTATCTCCGAACCGCGACTTGCCGTTGCGGGGTTAAACCCGCACGCGGGTGAGGACGGTGTATTCGGAAAAGAGGAGGAGTTCCTTATCCGTCCAGCCATCGCGCAAGCGCGAGCACGCTGGGGACCGATCGACGGGCCGCTTCCTGCCGACGCGCTTTTTGTCAAGGCGAGTCAGGGACACTGGCACGCGGTTATCGTCATGTATCACGATCAGGGCAATATTCCGATAAAACTCCTTGGATTTGGTAAACTTGTGAATGTGACCTTAGGTTTACCGATCATCCGGACGAGTGTAGACCACGGGACAGCCTTTGACATAGCAGGCAAAGGACTCGCTAACGAAATGAGTTTGGTGGGGGCATTAAGTTGTGCCGCTCGGCTCGCCCAGACCTTTTAATTTTCTTTTAATTCAAAAATTAGAAAAATGAGAAAGATTCGATTTTTTTTAGTCATATTTTTTTTTATATTCCACACTGTTCCAATACTGGTTTCCATAGCACAGACACCATCAGGATCGGGGATATCCACAAACAATATCCAAACAAACACCGCAAGCCAAGATCCTTTACAGATTCTCGCAACCACATCGAACACACTCACAGCCCGTTTCAGACTCCCCGAAATCCAGGTAAGGAAGAGCCAACAAACGACAGGCGCCACCGAGTCCTCTGAAATCTATTTTGCGGGTGCGGATTGGACGCTTGACGTCGGGAAACCGCGTCTACCTATCCACACACAACGCATCGGTATTCCTGTCGTCGGGACACCGATTGTCACGGTCCTTCAAGCACGTCCAGAGATAAGAACCGTTGAAAATATTCGTATTACGCCAGACGATCCAATTTTTCCCACTTCGACGACAAACTCCCGCTCCGATGCTTCACGGACGGAAGGCTTTTATCCGACCCAGTTAGTGGAAGCTATCCCGATAGGTTTTGTGCGGGATCAGCGCATCGCGAGCCTGCAAATCAATCCGATACAATACAATTCGGCAACAAAGCAGTTGAAAATTTTCAAATCCGTGACGTTCCGTATCGATTTCCTGGCTACTTCGGGAACAGGTGGTCCCCTGGGGAAGGGAACTTTTACAGGCAAAAGTGTTTCTGCTGCGCCCTCCACCCTTTCAAGGAAATCTCCTGCTTTTGAAAGTCTGTTCCAAGGGACGCTGCGAAACTATGATCAAGCCAAACCGTGGCGGCGTCAACGACAGATGCCTTATGGCGGTATTGCGCCTCGAGCCCCCGCCCTAACAACCAACACGCTTCGATTTAAAATTCCCATTACCAGAACGGATCTCTATCGCATCACCTATAATCACATTAGAGCATCTGGCATCGTGCCAGAAGATATTGCCCTTGATACCGTTCGGTTGGACAGTAGCGGACAAAAACAGGGAATTTATATTTTCGATGAAAACGAGAACAACACACTTGACGCAAACGAACAGATGGTTTTTTATGGGCGCGCCTTGGCTGACAATAAATTTACCGATGAAAACGTTTACTGGCTCCACTTTGCTTTAAAAGGAGAACCCACTACTGGAAACCTTGAGGGGTCACGCGTTGCGGAGCGGGATGCCACGCCGCGGACGCAAAACTTGATATCACCCACCGCTTTCTTAGCACGTGCTCGATTTGAAGAGAATGTGCATCATGATGTCTTGTCTGGCACCGCGATTAAGTCTGAACTTGCCGATCACTATTTCTGGGTAGCTTTCCGGGGTGGAGACATTAACACAAGTCGCAAGGATTTTCCGATAGAGGTACCCTTGGCTGTTCCACGGCTCGCGATAGACCGTTTAGCGACCTTACGTCTCAAATTCCAAGGGGCTTCCCGAAGAGGGAACGCCCTTCACCTTGCCCGCATCTCTTTCAACGGTCTTCAACTCGGTAGGCTCGAACAATGGAAACGCCAAGCTTCCCAGATCGCTACCCGTAGTATCCCACACGCCCGCGTCCATAACAATCAAGTGAATTTCATGCGGATTGAGGCATTAGATAAGAATCACACCCCTGCGGGTTCCTACGACTTCTATCTGGATTGGTATGAATTCGATTATTGGCGCGGCTTTCAGGCAGAGGCGAACCGTCTCGAGTTCAACACCAATACTGAACCGCGCAACCGTGGGCAAGTGCATTACAACGTCCGAAACATCTTTCACGATACAATTGATGTGTATCAAATTGACGAGAGCGGTATTACGAGTAGACTCACTGGTGGTGAGGTCAGCCGTATTGGTGCGAGTCATCAAATTCTGTTTGAGGATACAGTCAACCAACATCGACGCTATTTCGTCATCAGCCGTTCGGGCTATCGAAGCATCAACGCGCTTGTTCCAACGCCGCCAACGCCGTTGCGTAATCCTGCCAACCAAGCAGACTATGTCGTCATTACGCATCCGAACTTCACCGAAAACATTCAACCCCTCGTCGAATTTCGGCGTTCACAAGGCTTGACGACCATGGT
Source organism: Candidatus Poribacteria bacterium (assembly GCA_022827885.1). Taxonomy (GTDB): domain Bacteria; phylum Poribacteria; class WGA-4E; order WGA-4E; family WGA-3G; genus WGA-3G. Next base: position 14,533 of record JAJEIP010000087.1, on the reverse strand, counting down.
CGTTGATATTGGTGACATCTACGATGAATTCAGTGACGGTCTTTTTAACCCGTTTGCGATCCGGCGGTTCCTCCGCTACGCCTATAACAGCTGGCAAGCACCTGCGCCCACTTATGTCGTCCTCGTTGGAGATGCCCACTACGATTACAAAAACACCACCGTTGAGCGTTATCGCCGCGATCCGAATTTCCGTGGCACCTATAATCTTTATCCGATCACTGTGCCTACGTATCATGGATGGGCACCTGCAAGTGGCGAAACGGCTATGGACCAACGCTTTGTTAACATCAGCGGTGAGGACGCCCTCCCGGATATGCTTATCGGCAGACTCTCTGTTCAGACGCCTGAAGAACTCGCGACCATGGTTGAAAAGATCATCAATTATGAGAAGAATCTTAAAACAGGACTGTGGCAAGGGACCTTGATTCAGGTCGCAGATGACAACACGGATAATCCATCCGATGGCGTCTTTGAGGTATCGCGCGATGAATTGATACAGAACATTATACCCGTTGGCTACGATACTCGCCAAATTTATCTCCGAAAGATTAAAAGTCCGGATCGCACACGGGCGCAAATTCGTGCTGCTATCAATAGAGGGGCGCTTGCCATTGAATATACCGGGCATGGCGGCATACAGACTTGGGCAGATGAGGCTATTTTTCATAGCGACGACGTTGTCAGTTTGCGGAACCGATACCTCCCCTTTGTTATTACAACGACCTGTCTTAATGGACAGTTTGACAAACCGCAACAAGTTGGAAACTTCTGCCTAAGTGAGCAATTTCTGTTAGGTAAATACGGTGCAATAGCGGCACTCTCGGCGACACGATTAACCTATGGCACAGCAAATGCCGAGTTCGACAAAGACCTTTTTGAATCCCTTTTCGGAGTAGGGCGCGAACCTAAATTCCTCATTAACGGTAGTGATGAACTTCCATCAACGATAGGGCATATTGTTGCCGATGCCAAAATTAGTTTTGTCAGTCGCATTCGGAATACGCAATGGATCCCTGGGACGGAGCAATATACACTTTTCGGAGACCCCGCATCTCACCTCGCTCGTCCCGAACTCGACATAAAGGTCGAATTGGAACGCATCGCGCTCAACAAGACCCACGAAATTGTCATCAAGGCAAATGAGGTAGGCACCATTGAAGGTCCGAAGATTGGGGTCCCAGGGGCTGAAAGTTTTACGATTGCCTCCGATTTTAGTACGGAGTCGTTCTCCGCTTTCGCAACCTTCGCCAATCATTTTGACGATAATATCAGTAACGACCTCGTGCAGCGGACGGGTGGCAGAGTCTGGAAAGGGGAATACGGCACGATTCGTCTTGACGTGCCAAATAGCGCGCTCCCGGGGGGTGGCGTTGCACGGGTCTTCGCTTATGATGAGACCCGCGCTGCTATCGGCGGCACTCGGTTTTGGATTGACACCCCCGTTGTCCACGACATCCAAGAGATCCTTGATATTAAAGTCACAGACACACTCAGCATTAATGTGCTTGTTGTTGATGACAAGGGACCAGGCGGTATACGAAGTATAAAGGTCTTATGGGATGATACTGCTACCTTTGAAGACGAGACCATACAGATGGTCCGTGCGCGAGCGCCTTTTGGCGATGTACCGCTGGGCGGACAATGGTACGAACTCGAAAAAGCTATTCCGCTGCCACAGGGTGGACGGCAGGTCCGCTATCGACTTCTCATTACTGACAGCACAGGCCATGAAATCGCTATTCCATCAAAAATAGAACGCAACATCGTCAAAGTGCCTGATGGTCCGAACATCGCAATCGGTACAGATGAAGTCGACAGAGCACCGATTCGATATACATTTGACGAGGCAAAGAACGGCTACCAACTCATCGGAGAGATCGTTAACATTGGTGGACGTCCCGTTCGCGCCGACATTGAGGTGGTATTTGCTGAAGGGAACCCAGATGCAGAGGGGGATAGCGTCATTGACGAAGATGCCGATATTATAGGACGCGTGACCCTTAAACCCACGGATTGGGAAGATGGCATACACACGTTGCAACGTGTAACTGCAATTTTGGAACTTGACAAACCGCTCGCAACAGGTGTACACAAGATTTATGTTCTCGCGGACCCGGACGATCCAGGGATTGAGGACAAAATGCTTGGAAATATCCAAGAATCACGCCAGTTTGATAACAAACGCCACATCTCTTTTATCGTCAATGAATTTAATTACAAACCGCAAGAGGCGTTGACAGCGTTCAGTTTGGATAGAGTGTTTGACATCCATTTTCCTGCGAGCGCGCTCGAGACTGAACCACAGAATAAGGCAGGCATACCGCTCTCTGTTTTTTCACAGTCGCCGGTCGCCCCCTCTCAACCGGATCTCCAGTTCGCGCCCATTCCGCGCGTCGCTGCGCTTCGACGGGGGCTCATTCGTCAAGGCACAGAGGTCGCCCAATATTACGAACCTGCTTTTCGGACAGGTGTAAAGACTCTCAAGAAACCTGCTGAGGTCAAACTCCGCTTCGATGTCAGTGCTTTGGAAGATACGGTTCGGGAAGAGACATTGCTCCAACCCGATAACCCGGCATTTAAAACCGAATTAGAGGGACTCGCAGATCAGCTGGCAATCTATGCATGGCAAGCGGATTCCTCTGCATGGCGCCGCTTGGCATCGCAGATTAGTTACACTCCCGAAGGCGACTTTCTGCTCGAAAACTATGTCACCCCGACGCAAATGGAGAATGCGAGCGAACAGGAATTGGAGACGTCTGCGATCAGCATCAATCCGAATCTCACGCCTGCTGGAACTTGGATCCTCCTGTTTTTGGATTCCAATGAATACGAAGTGTTTCTCAAACGTAAGGGAGAACCTCTCGTCCAAAAACTTGATAAGCCGGGACAATTGGATAACCCGTTCAGGGAGGAAGGGTTCGGTTTAGAATTACGGATTCCGAGGAAAGAAAGCACCCCGCTGGGTGTCAACTACACCTTTGAGTTTGCTGATATTCTCGCTTTTAAAACCGATTATGATCCCGGCGGCGATGTGGTTCTCGTCGAGACATGGAACGCGAATCTTGGCAATGGCAACGCCACCGTCAACAGTCGACCTGGGCCCAAAGGCGAATTTGAGATTGGCGATTGGTTTATCTTTTTTACCGATCCCGTTCGGTACGAAGTCCGCGATGCCGCTGGGGAACCTGTGCATCATCCAAACGGCGTCAAAGTCCGAGGTAAGGTGAATGAACCGCTGTATCTCAGCCATCTTGGATTGGACATCATCGTCACCGCGAGCTCGGAGAACTTTAATTTCGGTGATAAGGTAAAATTCAGCAGTGCCCGAACTGGAACGATAACGGCAGAGGTCAATGAACTCACACAGTTTGCGTTTATGCGGAGTACGGATACCGAACCGCCTGCCTTTAGTATATGGGTGGACGGTATCCAACCCCAGACCGGCAGTGTGATTCCCCCACGCCCGAGTATCTCCATTGTGCTACAGGATGCAAACGGTATCGATACAGAATTCCTCACAATCGTCAAACAGAAAGATAGCGGTCCCCTTACCCCGATTACTGACTATGAAATCCGTACACAGGGGGGTTTTGAAACCGTGCCGATTGATTATCAACCGATTCTCTTTCCGGGTGAGCATACCTTCAATATTACGGCACAGGATTTCAATGGGAACACGATCGGCGGCGACGAAGGGGTTGTCACCTACAGATTTTTTGTCACCGAAGCCCCAGATCTCACGCCACCGACTATTGATATTCGGGTGACGACGCCTGGTATCGGTTCAACGCGCGAACCGCTGGACGAACCTTTGATAGACGGCACAGTCCTTACAGAACAACCGCGTTTTAAAATTACGCTTACGGATGATAGCGCACTTGATGAAACGGCTTTTCATCTCAATATCGGAAATGTGTATGAGACGCCTGAACCACTGGACGCGAGTGATTACGCTGAAACGTTTGATCCTGCTGCTCCCACAAATGCCGCTATCACCTATGCTCCAGATCTTGATAATGGTGAGTATCAGCTCCAAATCACCGCGGCAGATACCAGCGAAAATACGGCAGAACTCGTTACGACTTTTACTTTAAATGAGGAAGTTACACTGAGCGAGGTTTTCAACGTTCCGAACCCCACGGTTGATGGAAAGACGTTTTTCACCTATCAACTCGCACAGGCACCGGATACCGTTACCATCAAAATTTACAGCATTAACGGCAGACTGCTCCGCACGCTTGTCGATGCCAGTGCGAACCGAGGTTCCAATGAGACGCGTTGGGATGGGAGAGATGAAACGGGGATGCGGTGTGCCAATGGTGTATATCTGTACCGCGTCATCGCCTATACAGAAGATGGAAGCCGCATCGAACAGGTGGGGAAATTGGCAATTTTGCGTTAAATGGTTTAGGACTTACGCAATGTTGATAAAAATAGAAGGTTTCCGAAGTTGTTGTCAGAATATAGACAAAACAAGACAATCTTGACTATCCATTCGCTCTGTCTTCGTTTCACTGATGTGCTGGACCTTTCAGTTATAAAAGTGAAGAAAACTCCCTTATTTACGAGACATGGCATCCCTCTCTTTCCCAAGCGAGATATGGAACATCCTGTCGCCATGCGCGTCCAAATGGTAAACTCCGTTATCCCCCGCACCATAAAACGGCGCACCGTCCACAGCAAATCTGTCTATGGTAAGCCATTGTGAACCGGTTTGTGAGGCTCAGGACCCTGTGTCTCCCATATCTTCGCTATTTGTCAATAAATACACAAAATCCTTTTTTACCCCTAAATCACGTTATCAATATATCCGTCTTGCTTTTGCATTCATCCGAGTTCGCTCGTATTCAATGATTTTCGGTCATCACCGATTTCACAGGTGAGGGATCCCAGAGTCTGCGCAATTTCCCTTTTCGGGATTTTAAGAGAATTTTTTCACACATTTATGGTAGACCCTAGAATTAATTAGACATTTTCATATTCTTGAATAATATCCTCAAGTGTTGAGTCAGGGTGATATTCACGTTTTTGTTTGATATTTGCAAAATCGTGTTCAATCGGATTGTAATCCGGGGAATAAGGCGGCAGAAATAATAGACTCGCCCCCATTGCCTCTATTAGCCCGCGCGTCCGTGAAGTCTTGTGAAGCATCGCATTATCCAAGATCAGAACGTGATTTGCAATCAAACGCGGACATACTGTCTCGGCGAACTAGTCTTGAAATCTGCGGATTTACATCCGCCTTGAAGCAGACGCGCCGCTGTGAAAGTCCCTTGAAAACAAGCAGCGTCATCGTCCGAGGGCGTTGGCTCGAGATGAACTGATGAACAGTTTTTCCTTTCGGGGCATATCCGTAACGTCTATGAACTTTCATCGCCGTAGTAAACGCAAAACTCCGAGGCGCCAAAATGAGAGGCACGTTCGGCTTGGGTTTGATCGGGGAAGTCGGTGACATGTTTTTCAAGTGCCTGGAGGTCAAGGATTCTCAGTCCCCGGGGTTCAGGTTTCTGACGCACCAATGGATCTTCAGCATTCAACCATGTATAGAGATTGCGCGCGATGGAAAACTGCCAGCAGGCTTAGGTCTTTTTACCGCCAGTTTCAATGAACGCTAAAACACGTTTGCGCAAATCTGATGAATAAGCCATAATATGAACAGTCTAATATAAATCTGACAATATGTCTATTTATTTCTTTGATTTACCATAAATGCGTTTTTTAAACATCAGCACGAAGAAAGAAAAAGAACGCGCCTGCAAACAACACAGCAAAAAATAAGACTAATAACATGATGTCCGTAACCGCAGCGTTGTAGGCACCACTGAAACTAATACGATCTTCAAACTTCGGTAATGCTTCAAAACGCACCGGCTTTTGTGAGGTACCCTCCTTGGGACCGATTGCATGCGGACTCCCTGGATCAGCACGATCAGTATCAACAAGAAATGCTTGGAATTCATCGGCGTATCGGTGCACCTGCTCTAAGAACTGGACGTGACGTGTAAAACCTGTTCCAGCGAGTGATTCGATGCCATATCGGACAATTGATGCCGGTGATATACGAGTTATAGATCTCGCAAGTTGAAGTTGAGAAATCTGAGCGTCCAAGTGTTCTTTATTCAATTCCGCCTTGCGTTCTGCATCCTCAATGATGTATTTTGACCACAATAACGTTTCTTGTGTTGCAGGTAGTGTACGCGAGGGTATTTTGGCCCAGCGGTCCCTGTATTGCTCATCAAGATTTTGCTCCAGAATCTCCGAATGGGTGCGGAATTCATCACTAGTCATCGTCGGTTGTTTCCCGCTGATCATCGCTCCGAGCGTAGATGGCAGCAGGACCACCCAAGTCGTCCAAATTAGTAACAGAACCATCAAACTCGTTGAGGAGTTGCTCACACAGGAGGAGATTAGCAACCCCAGTGCGAGACAGATTGACACATAAACAAAAGCAATAAAAACAATGACGCTCAATCGTCCCCATTCGCTTGTACCTAATGGGATATTTCCGGATGTGTAAAGTAGAAAAAGATTAATTAACACGGCAATCAGAAAAGGGATACTGATAGCTATCAATGCTGCAAGATACTTACTTACCAATACAGTACCGCGTGAAATGCTGTTGGACAGTATCAATCGTAATGTACCGCGCGCGCGCTCCGAGGAAACCGCGTCGAAAGTGAATAAAATCGCAATTAAACTCAAAACTACTGAAATGATGTCTCCCCAATCAACATTCGTATAATCCGGCATCGTGTCCCACAGGTTTGGGTTAGATTGCGGATACTCCATGCGCCATATCCCTCTAACTGAAAAACCACTAAAACCTACGCTCCAACTGGCTCTGCCTGCATCAACGGATTCGGGTATAAACGCTTCATCACTGCCTGTGCAAAAAGAGAGCATGGAAGGTTTTTTGTAGAGAATGCCCGGTCCTTCTGTAAGTAGATTATAGAGGCTGTCTGCGTTGGATCTCATTTTATCTAAAGACGCTGAGACCTTTTTCTGATATGCCACCGATTGCGCTTTGTATTCACTAAGGTACCCAATTGCGTTGACAATCATCAGTACGAACAGCACGGACATTGTGAAAGCAAATCGCAGACTATTCAAATGGTCGTAGAGTTCACGTTTTGTGAGATGCCAAATCATTATTTGTTTTCAGTCGTCAGTACGTACGCTCCGCTCACTTTCAGTGTATCGGTTGTTAGCCATCAACTGTCAGTTAAATCTCTTGGCAGCTGCGTCGGTCAAAAATCACACAAATCCCTCTGGTTGACCGCTGACAGGATTCCGCAGGAACCCGCCCTGACCGCCATGCCTTTGAAAACCGACCACTGGAAGGGTTTCGGAGAAACCTGTACTGATAACTATCCTACACTTCCTGCCGAACGAAGATCAGAAATGTTATCATGAAAAGCACAAAGTTGATGAGTAGCAGACAGATCATGTCACCACTCGCACTCTTGCATCCTGTAAATACATCTACTGGATGATAAGAAAATTGGGGGAAGTCACCCCAATTGACTTCCCCCTTATCACTGGCGAACCATTGGCGCGAACGAAAAGCCGCTTTATCATGAAAATAATTGATAAGCGTTTGCCGATATTGCCGGACCGCCGTGATAAAATGGCTAATACCTGAATAATCCGTTCCTGCCCAAGCCTCCGTCGCTAAATCGTACATCGCCGCTGGCGAGAGACGCATCAGGTTCCTCGCGAGATTTGCTTTCTGAACGTAGACCTGATTCAAGGTCGCCTGACGAACCAGCCATGTTCGCTCTGCTGCGCGGATCCGTCGCGGCTCTGAGAATTGAAAATAAGCTTTCAGGTAAGAAATCAGCGGTTCAGAATCTTCTTTGATCTGTGTCCAATTTCGATATTCTGGCTTAAAATACTGCAGTGTTGGAGAGTAGAACAAATTTAGGGTGCCTGAACTACCTGCCCCGCTGACATTGAAGTTCGTGTTTTCCCCTTCAATACCATCGTTTTTCAAGTAATCCATCTGTTCTTTTTCAAACTGTTCCCAGATCTGCTGAATTTCTCTATACGCAGCTTCCAACCGAGATGACTCCTGCCAAAGTCGATTGACCATAAATACGCTTAGACTTGGATAGATTAGGACTAAAGAACTCCATATGACCATTGCAAGCGTTACGGCGGTGGCAGTTCGGCGAGTGATTACGGAAATAAGCAGTCCCATCAGATAGAAAACGGAGAGATAAATGATTGTGGTAAGCAAGATGCCACCAATTCGAATACAATCATCTCCGCGGAGCAAAACCGACTCGGACATAGCAAATAAAATCAGGACAAGTAGCAGACTTATGATTACCGGAAGAATCAAACAAGCCATCGCACTAGTGTACTTTGCCAACAGGATAACCGGACGGCTGACACGGTTTGTCATCGTCAACCTCAGTGTGCCGGCTTCTCGTTCTCCAGCGATTGCATCGTGGGCAAAAAGCAATGCTAGTAGACTGAGAATTACCTGAAAGATTAAAACTATATCGACACTGGAAAACAGGTTGAGGAAGGGGTTATCTGCACTGTGTGATTCGATGTCCCATAGCGTTGGGACAAGGGCATGTCTGACAGCGATAGCGTTGCCGATCCTTCGATCCAAACCCGCATTGAAAGTGCTTAGTGGGTTCGGTGGTCGATCCACAAGGAGGTTACCGTCCAACTCCGAATATACCTTTACTCCTGACACCTTCTCATGGTGTTGTTTTACTGCCGAATTGTAACTTATCAACCGACGTTCGTAATCTTTGATTAGCACAACGGTATTGGCAACAACTAACACCAACGTAGCGATCATTGCAACGAAGAATCGAAATTCCATTAGGTTAGCAAGCATTTCACGCTTGATAAGTATCAGAAACATTGCTGCGTACCCTTGATGCATTAAATATCGCTCAGATGGATGCTAATAATACGGGACACATACCTTCTAGCGATTTCGATCCTTCCACCAAATTTATGAATTCCTTCAATCACTGAGTTAAATGGCTCGGCATTAATCGGTTTTATCGGTCTTTGACTCCAAAAATTACCGATTTCCTGAGCACCACTTGGCACCCGAGTAAAAAACTCAGAAGAAAGTTGGTATACAAAAATCTTTCGATCTAGCCACTTCTCGTACATTTCAGGCACAACGAAGGTCAAAACCTGCGCTTTATACTTTAGATTGAAACCTTCAGCGGTTGACCAAGGAAGAGCAAACGCAACAGCTGCACATGGATCGTCCGTTGCGTAAATTGAGGCTGGAATACTATCCATGTTCAATTCTCCAGGTGTAAACCGTTTTCTTGGTTGAAGTCGAGTGATGTCCCCCGTACAACTGCCGTGATAGAGTAAGGTGGGTTTGTGTTTCATCCGCTATCATCCTTAGTTTCGTGGAAATTATGGTACTCGCCTCTACTACGACTTTAATTCTTGATTCACCAGGGATTCGAGGGCATCAAGGACTTCACATACACTTATAGAATCCATTGTCCCATTACCGCAAATGTGGCGATGAGGAGTAAATCGGAATCCGTAGTGATCGCAATTTGTAGGACCGAAAAGACCGACACCGGGGATACGAAAAGAATCTGCGGCATGCAGCATACAAGAATCAACACCCAGAAATAGGTCTGCCTTGCTAACCAATGCCAGAGAGATTTCCAGACGTTGATTGTAACACGGATAAATTCTATTACCATGTCGTCCTTGATTGAGTTGGAAGTCTTGCTCCCCGACAACCATGGCAATGAAATCAGGATGACGCTCCAAAAAACTGTCGAGAACAGCTACAAATTGATCGGGGGGTCCACATCTTTACTTTCTTGGTGTCTGCGTGCACTGCTAGCACCCGTAGTCGTGCTGGCACAGCATTTCTCCATCTCTCTGCGAGCCTTTCGCAATCACTTGGTAGCACCGGTGGGTCAGCAAAGTTTTCTGGTAGCCATGATGGGTTGAAATAGCGAGGTATCAAAAATGAAATGTCCACACTATGGGAGCTTCGATTTGCTTTTTCTCTCCACTTTACTTCTTTAGAATAAGACGAAAACAGTCCAACCGAATCCATTGGTGCAAGACCTTTGAGAAGTAGATCATACTCTTTTGAATACCACTCAGCAAGCGAAAGAAGCAGATCACATTGATTGACGCGCTGCGTGACAGTTTCGGCAAAGTTCACACCGAAAACGTCTATTCTATCCGCTACTTCCATACTAAAGAAGATTTGCCCCGAATTTTTATCAGTTATTCGCCAACAATCAGTCCCCTCAGCAACGGAAACAGTTATAGTTTGGGAGGGTGAAAGCCCATTTTTTTCAAAATGCTGCCGTAAATCTTCTGAGAAAATACCATTATTCAAATCATCCGAAAATGTCGAATCAATGTGAAACAAATTTTCCCATATCCTTTGCCCAATTACTTATAAGAAGAATTTTACAATTTTTTGCCATTAAATCAATGGTTTTAACTGGACATTTGCCCTTATCAAGTTCTTCTACGTTGATATTTTGATAAAAGTTCCTCTTTCGTGATTCTGAATTATTTTATACACATTTGAACCATCAAAACTAAGCATACACACATGGTGAACGGAAATAACAACTTCGCGCAAATCAGGACATTTTTCGATAGGTATAATATTTAAACCTATATTCTTCTTGCAATAGTCAGGCGCAAGATGACGATCGTAAGATTTTAGAACATTATAGTCGGCAGAGGCTGAATCTCCAGTCTAAAGACTGGAGTTTTGCCTCTGAAGAGGATGATAACCTAGGCGATAGTTCTGCCTGTTGAACGAGAAACTGCTTTGAGGAGCCAACATTTGTTTTCTTCAACCTATAAAATGCCACATCTCATCAAATTTATCCATGTTCTCTGTTCTTATCTATTCTTCATTGCAACGGTGAGTAATCTGTCGGTTCAATGATCTTGGAACTCGCTACGTTCACCAAAGGACCACCGACTTCTGTCAGGCGTTTCGTCTCTTGCCATGCGGGATCGGCGATGAACGCATCCCATGCACGCTGGTAGTGTCCCAGATCTTCAAAAGCGAGCATATAGATAAGTTCCGTCGTCGTTGCCTCCCCAATAGCGGTTTCCCAGAATCCGATCACCTTCATTCCGTGTTTCTCGAACAGTGGAACGGTGATGTTTGCGAACCGGTCGTTCAGGTTTTTCATTTTTCCCGGTACAACTTGATAGGTTCGTAGTTCATAGACCATCAGTTTTCTCCTAAGCAAGAATCACAAACTAACAGTTTGTGGTACAAATTACAAAATTCCATATTTATCATAGACCTCGCGCAGCGTTGCGCCAGCACGGAGTTCATCACGCGTCCGGTTCTCACCGGCTACCTTTGCAAACGCAGCTTCGAGGACGTCTATTTCTACCGCGCGCGGGATAACAACAACTCCATCGGCATCACCGAACACGATGTCTCCAGGATTCACCATAACACCCCCGCATTCAATAGGAACGTTATACGCGACCACATCCCCGCGTCCACTGGAATCAACGGGCGACACCCCCGTTGTAAACACAGGAAACCCCATTTCTACGATTTGGCGAGCATCTCGGACAAACCCGTCAATGATCGCACCCCGTGCGCCGCGTGCCCGCGCTGCTGTTGAGAGGAGTTCCCCCCAAATACAGTTACGGGTGCTCTGGTTCGTAGAACAGACGAATACATCGTTCTGTTTTAGACTGTCCACCGCTGCGATCTCCTGCTGATAGGGTTCATCTGGAATCTCGTAGACATCCACACACTGCACGGGCATCGCGCGACCTACGACAACTGCCTCTGGGTGCAGGGGACGGATGGTATGTCGCAGTGCTTGTTCGCGGTAACCGACTGCATCCAGTGCATCCGAAATCACTGCGGCGTATAACTGCTTTTCCATTATATCAAACAGTTCTGTGTCGTTTTTTTTAATTATACCTTGCGGATAAGTCATAGCATTCGTAAATTTAACGGCTTGCGTGTTCGAGCCGCCTGCGCCGTTGTTGCAGGCTTGGTTTAACGGGCGAGGTTAGGAAACCTCGCCAGGGTCTGCAGACTTCACCAGAAACTTGCTCGTAATGTAATGGAGAGCAGTCCAGGGAGCCATAAATTAATAATTCTGATAGCCAACCTCTTGAAGACGCGCCGCTTTCTCTGCGACCCCGTCACTCAATTTTTCTTTGTATGCCAACAGTTTTGCTTCCAGTTCCGGGAAAAGGGTCGCCAGAATTTGGACGGCGAAGAGTCCTGCGTTCCGAGCACCGCCAGATCCGATTGCCATCGTTCCGACCGGAATGCCCGGCGGCATCTGAACTGTTGCATAGAGTGCGTCAACGCCGTTGAGGGGTCCGCCGTCGATCGGGACGCCGATGACGGGTAGCGTCGTATGTGCCGCGATGACGCCAGCGAGATGCGCTGCGCGTCCAGCCCCGGCGATGATTACCTTTCCGCCTTCTGCTTTAATTTTTTCTGTCCATGTGAGCGTCCGCTCCGGCGAACGGTGTGCAGAGGAGACAGTTATCTCAAATGGAACTTCAAATTCCTCTAAAACTTTAGCGGCTTCCGCCATCTTTTCTAAGTCGGAGTCGCTTCCCATGACAATACCGACAAGCGGGGTTTTATGATCTTGAAGGGACATCTTTTAATTATTCCTTGCGGTTCGGTTAGGACGGTTTCATGGTGGACGTGCCTCTCCGTAGAGTCGCCTGCGCCGTTGTTGTAGGCTGCATTCAGGATATTACCAAGAATACAATCCTGCTTCAGACAACGCCTTCCTTGTGTCCGTCCTGGCTATGGATAAATAATATGTGAATTTCTCTCAATAATAAGCGGTTCGGGTCCGTCTGCTGGGAATTGATGTGCCCACTCATTCGGATCGTAATCTCGGGTGACAAAACAGGCGCGATGGACTGGAACAGCGTGCTTTAGTCCAATCCGTGTTGCCATTTTGACGCATCCCTCGTAGAACGGAAACTCGCCTTCCGTCGGATGGTTCGTCAGAAAACCAACATCCGGTTTATACGTTGACACTGCTGAAATCAGCGTGTCGTGTTCAGCGAAATTATTGATTGGATCGCCGCTGAAATACAGTGCTATCCCGTTACTGACAATCACATACCCCAAGTGTGTAACATCGGGGGGTGCTATGTCAGCGGATGCGTCGCCTTCAGGGGGCTTGGCATAGACGGCATGCACAGTGAGATCGTTTAGTGTCGCTGATTCTCCAGCAGAGATCTCTGTTATATTTCCAACAGCAACGTCTGTCTCTGTAGCAATTTGGCGTGTGCTTTCTTCGGGTCCAACAAACCGTGTTGCATCAGAGGTCTCCCAAATCCGACGTATGGACTCTGAGCAGGTATGATCGCCGTGTGCGTGGGTCAAGAGGACGAAATCGGTTGGAAGTGCTGACTCGTCAAGTGGTGATTCGGTATGAATAAAACGGTCCGCGGGACGTTCACGCGGAAAATAAGGATCGATTTGGACAATAGTACCCGCAGCATCTTTCAGCGCAAAACTGCTCTGTTCAAACCAATGAACAGCAACAGCTCCCTCCGGTACTCTCAAATCAACAAGTGGATGCATATTTTTAATTATTCCTTGCGGTTCGTTGAAGTGGGTTTCGGTTTGGATGTTCCTTTCCGTAGACCTGCAGAAATACCCAAGCAAAACCCTTCCACTTCGTTTCAGGCTACACGTTCTATCTAACACTAAAATCGGCGGTGTAGTATCAAATTCAGGGTGTTTTGGCTTGGGTGTTTCCGTTCAGACAGCCCTGATTGCCGCTTGCTAATTACTTTTTTTGGTAATAGAGATAGACCCCGAACACACCGGCGATTGACCCTAACACATCTGCAACCCAATCTGCGAGGGTGGCGAATCTGCCCGGCACAAAGGTCTGATGCCACTCATCACTTGCGCCATAGAGGATAGAGAACACCGCTGCGATACACCATATCCATCGCGATGGCAGTATAGCGGGTTTCGCCTTCACAAGTGCTCGTGCGACTAAGGCACCGAGAACGGCGTATTCAACAAAATGGTAGAGTTTGTCAATGGTCAGCCACTCGAATTCTGGCATCGGGAGCGGGGGTTGCTCCAGAGACGAGATGACGAAAATCAATCCCATGTAAATGAGCGGAAGTGCCCAATATTTAAGATAGTGCATTGAGAATCGCGTCTACATCGTAGACACAGCCACCCCATGTGCCGCCGCCGACAGATTGCAATGCCGCCCAAAGCCGCGTATCATCCGGCAAAGCCTCGTCTGACGAGAGATCTGGACGCGGTCCGCGTGCTGCCAAAACCTGTGTTCCTGCTTCTACACCGAAGTGTTCGCTGCCGTGTCCTACCAAATCAATGCTCCCTACCAGTTGTCGAGTATCAATCTCGATCTGAACTATATCGCCGTCAAGTACCTTCCCAATGGGACCTCCTGCGAGTGCTTCCGGACCGACGTGCCCGATACATGCGCCCGTTGACACACCAGAGAACCGTGCGTCTGTAATCAAGGCGATATTTTTACCGAACGAAAGA
>JAJEIP010000009.1 GCA_022827885.1 Candidatus Poribacteria bacterium | reverse complement strand
ATGTTTTTACCCCCTTATTCACCTGATTATAATCCGGTTGAACATGATTTCGCCAATATTAAACGAAAGCGTGAATATCACCCAGAAAAGTCCATTGAGGATATTATTCACATGTATAAGTAATTCTAAAATCTACCATAGTTGCAGTGCGGTCCGTTAATCTTCGGTAAAAGTTCGCTGAAGTGGCACATGTTCTGGTTGTTTTTGGACGATTGTCCCATCATCAAGATGGAGCCACGTTTCAAATTGACGCTCGCCTTCCTGTAAAGTTATGACGCGTGCGCCACGGGGAAATCCGTCTCTGCCGTAAGTATTGTAGCCAGAAGCGCGTCCATAGCACAAGCGAATTCCGTGCAAATCGCCCCAGAAATCGTTAATATGTTCGTGTCCGACAAACGTTCCCATGACATCGCCGGCTTCATGCATCGCAGCGAAGAAACCCGTATTCAGTCGCGGCGCGCAAACGTTCTCATATTTCACCCCGTAGCAGGTGTGAAAGTCCCATACCTCGTCATATTCAGGGATTGGGATGTGAAAAAAGGCGAGTGCCGGAAGTGGATGTCCCGCGTCAGCAGTAAATTTTGCGGATTCTTGCAGGTACCACACAATTTGTTCGCGTTTAATCCAATCGTAACCATCAATACATGTTTGCGAGTAGCTGCCGGAATCGATAAAATAGAGGAGGGCTGCGGATACGTTCTCCTCAGAACCTTGGATGGGTAAAACATAATTTCCGACACCGGGTATCTCTGTGGGTCCTGGTTCCGCGAGAGAGAATGTGCCTTCTTGTAGGACTGCCATCAATTCGTCGCGATTAGCGGTTCCTTCATCGTCGTGATTACCGAAAACCGCCGCCCACGGTACGCCGCATCCTTCTATGATTTTAACAATTTCTCGGAGAGAATCAGCGGCGTTGTCGCACCCACCGCCCGATAAAATATCGCCTGTCAACACAATTAAATCCGGAGCCTCAGCTTTTGCGATTCGGACCATCAGGTCCGCTGATTGCTGATCGGGTGCTTCACCATTCTCCCAATGAATATCCGTAAATTGCACGATTTTGAAACGATGACCGCTGCGGAACTTCAATGTATTTTTCACTATTTATTGTTCTCCTTCACCCTTAATCATAACATAATTCGCAAAAATTGCAAGCGAATTCTTTGTATAAAAATTATTTCATTTGGCATTATGAATAGAATACCACACTCTCTTTTATAGAGACATCTATCCTAAAAAAGATAGTTAAAAGATTCCATATATCTCGTTTTCACCAATGCGCAAACTGGAAATCCTGCTATAATAACCTTGCTATCTCCATCCTGACGTGGTAATATATACGCTATGCGAAGTAACTGTTCGTTAAACACATACGATACTCGGACGACTATTCTCTCTAACGAAGAGGTAGCGGAAGCGCATTATTTGTTGCGTTGTGAATGTGCTGAGATCGCGCAGCATGCGCGTCCAGGGCAATTCATCCACGTCATGATTTCTCAGGGTCCAGGAATGTTGCTCCGTCGTCCCTTCACGATCTATACGGTGGAAGGGGACGAGATAACGATGCTCTATCAGATTATCGGCGCCGGAACGGAACAATTGTCGGAGATGCCGACAGGTGCTCCCCTACACGTTTTGGGACCGCTCGGCAATACGTTTAATCTTACGACAAACCCGGAACCCGCGATACTTGTTGGTGGGGGTGCCGGTATTGCTTCGCTCATGTTACTCGCTGTTGTGCTACGTGAAAAAGATATACAAACGCTTGGATTGGTCGGTGCCCAACATCGCGCCCGACTTTTGAGTGTGTCAGATTTGGAATCTATCGGCATCGCCGTGCATATCGCTACAGACGATGGGAGCATCGGACATCACGGATATGTAACCGAGATCCTCACGGATCTGCTGCGCGAAACCCAATGGCACCGTCCGACGATTTATGCGTGTGGACCGCATGGGATGCTCGCTGCTGTTACGGAAATAGCGACAGATTTTCAAGTGCCTACTCAAATTGCTATGGAGAATCGAATGGGGTGTGCGATGGGGGTGTGTCTCGGCTGTGTTTGTCCTGTCCGAATAGACACGGATCGCTTTGAATACCAACGTGTTTGTACCGAAGGTCCCGTCTTTAATGCCACCGACATCGCATGGGACGTTTTTTAGTCGGCGGTAAGGCATCGGATCGAAACCTAATTATTTAAAAAATGGAAACAAATTTTTATCAAGAATTAACAACGATTAGCCTCAGCGGCGAGCTTCTTTCCGATGCGACTTGTGAGAAACTTATAACCGCATCAGAAATAGAATTACTCCCGCTCCTAAATGCAGCCTATCAGGTTCGCAAAACCCACTTCCAGAACGAAGTGCAACTGCATATCCTCAACAACGCCCAGAACGGCTACTGCCCAGAGGATTGTCACTATTGCGCGCAGGCGAGTTCCGCCACAACAGACATCGAAACCTACCCCTTAAAACCTGATGCCGAGGTCCTCGCAGAAGCTGAACGTGCTTATGAATCCGGCGCGTATCGCTACTGTATTGTAATGAGTGGACGCGGTCCCTCACCAAAACGCGTTTCTCACCTTGCGAAGCTCATCCGCACTGTCAAAGCGCGCTACCCGATCGAAGTATGCCTCTCTGCTGGATTGATTGATGTAGACGCTGCGGGTATCTTGAAAGAAGCCGGATTGGACAGACTGAACCATAATCTGAATACTTCCGAAGCCCATTACCCAAAGATATGTAGCACGCATAGTTATCAGGATAGGATGGATACATTGCAAGCCGCGCAGCGGGTTGGACTCGCCTGTTGTTCAGGTGTGATCGTTGGGATGGGTGAAGGGACGGCGGACCTAATTCGGGTGGCGAAAGAACTCCGGCACCTTGAGGTCGCCTCGCTCCCAGTGAACTTTTTCTTGCCAATATCTGGCACACAGTTGGTAGAAATGCCTATGCTCACTCCGGATTATTGTCTCCGAGTGTTATGTCTCTACCGATTCCTGAATCCGCGGGCTGAGATACGGGTCGCTGCAGGCAGGGAACACCATTTTCGGAGTATGGAGGTTATGGCACTCTATCCAGCCAATTCGATGTTTATTGATGGCTACCTGAATGCGGAAGGTTCGACGGCATCCCGCACACTCCAGATGATTCGAGATGCCGGGTTTACAATACAGACAAACGCTGATGATCTGGAACAACTCAAGCGGAAAGAAACCGAAAAAAGGGATGTCCTACTCAAGGAGTTGAAAGTCCTTCGTCCGCGCATGGGATCTGATATTTAGTCTTGCAGGATTATTTTTTCTGAGAATCCTACTCTGGTTGTAATCCTTAAGAATCAAAAAACAAAAGCCTTCTACTTCCTATGAGCATCACCATGCCCCCAAACATTACAATTGTCCAATATGGCCATATAAAGGTTGTGAACATAGGGGGCCCACTGGACAATCTAATCACGATCCGTGGACAGCGGTCGGATTTCATACACGTTGATCTGAATCGTGGACCCAATACAATCGTTGCGAATGTCAATGAAGTTGAATTGAGTAACATTGTTGGATACAATGTTAGATGCCTGCGAGCATCAAATGTTCCTTTTGTGGCAGTCCCAACGGGAGCATTTGTGGAACCAAGTGTTTTCGTCAGGCAAGCACAAAGTCTTATGGTAAAGCGTATTGTTATCACGACTGGACACTTTAGTGAACTACCAATAAGCGAAGCACTAAGCGAGGCAGGTTTCTCGGTGCAGCGTCGAGTCATTCATCAACGAACATTTATCACAGGGAGACGATAATACTAAGGAGTGGTTAAAATGTCAGTCAAACACACCATTCGTAAAATTGATGAAGTCATTCGAAATATGGACACACCTCGAGAAAAAAAGATTGAAAGTCTACAAAACCTGGCTATGATCTGTTGGCAGGAAATCATCCCAGAGTACAGCAACCCACGAGTCTTCAAAAATCTTGATTCTGACGAAATACAAGCACGTTGGGCGGCTGTCCGTGATCACGTTGAAAAGTATGAGACCAAAACCCAAATTTTGTATGTGCTGGATTGGCCTGCTTCCAGCGGTAACTTTTATTGGGTAAAATAATATTATCCTATCTGCTGCAGACCGCCCATATAGGGTTGCAGCACTGCGGGTATACGCACGGTTCCGTCGGGATTCTGATATGTTTCAAGGAGAGCGATGACAACGCGTGGCAATGCAGTGCCGGATGCGTTCAGCGTGTGAACGAACTCCGGTCGCGCCCCGGCTTCACGGCGGAAGCGAATACTCGCGCGACGTGCCTGAAAATCCTCAAAGTTGCTACAGGAGGAGACCTCTAAGAACCGCTGCCGTGCGGGTGCCCACACCTCAATATCGTAGCACTTCGCCGCGGCAAAAGAGAGTTCTACTGTGCAATGTTGCACGACACGGTAAGGCAAACCGAGTGCCTGTAGAACGCTCTCAGCGTTCGCCAATAGCGTTTCGTGTTCAGCATAAGAGGTTTCAGGGGTGGTAAACTTCACCATCTCCACCTTATCAAATTGGTGGATACGTTGTAAACCGCGTGTATCCTTACCGTAAGCACCCGCCTCGCGTCGGAAACAGGGGGTGTAGGCGGTGTAGTAGATAGGCAGTTCATCGCCAGTGAGTATCTCGCCTGCGAACATATTCGTCACGGGGACCTCGGCAGTCGGAATGAGAAACAGATCGCTATCCGGGTTTTCTTCATCCCTGTCACACCGATACATATCAGACTCAAGTTTAGGAATTTGCCCTGTCCCTGTCATTGTCGGACGGTTGGCAAGGAATGGCGGCGAGATTTCGGTGTAGCCGTGCTGCGTCGTGTGTAAATCAAGCATAAACTGAATCAACGCACGCTCCAACCGCGCCCCTATCCCTTTAAAAAGCACAAAGTTGCTCCCCGCGACCTTAGCACCGCGTTGAAAGTCAACGATGTCCAACTGTTCAGCGATTTCCCAATGCGGTTTTAATTCAAAATCGAAACTCGGCAATTCACCCCATGTCTTGATTTCGATGTTGTCATCTTCACCCATGCCGACGGGTGTGCTCGCCTCCGGCATATTCGGGATTGTCAACAGAATTGCATCTATCTCCGCTTTCGTAGCGTTGGCTTCGGCGGTGAGTTCCTTTATTTCTTGGGAGAGCTTCCGCATCTCAGCGATAGTTTCTGTGGCATCCTGTTTCGCTTTTTTACGCTCGGCAATTTGTTGTGAAACCTGGTTCTGGTGCGCTTTGAGAGATTGTGTATGTGTCAAATTCCCGCGCCAACGTGCATCTAATTCTACCAACCTATCCAATTCAGCTTCCGTCCGGCGATCCGCTAACATTTGGCGGACAGCTTCGGTATTTTCACGAATAAACTTAAGATCAATCACGGCGGTGCCGCTCCTCTATTATCGGTGTTGCTTACAAACTTGTATTCAGAGTAGATTGTCTTTTAACTAACGAAAAAGCCACAACATTGTAAGACACAACGTGTGGCTAATTCAGCGTAATCAAAGCGGGCCCGACGGGACTTGAACCCGCGACCTCCTGCGTGACAGGCAGGCGCGCTAAACCAAACTGCGCCACGAGCCCATAATTTTCAATCTTGCAATCGAGAGACTTTTGATTTTTAGGCGGTTACGGTAGGTAGGCGGGACAGGACTTGAACCTGTGACCTACAGCTTGTAAGGCTGTCGCTCTAGCCACCTGAGCTACCCGCCCAGAATTTTCTCATTATCTCTCAATAGCATTATTAAGTATACCACAGAGTTCGTTGTTTGTCAAGAAAAAAATGAAAAAGCATCACTTTTTTCAAAAACTCAGATTTTCAGCGGATCTTTGCGAATGCGTCCTCATTTACTGTAACCCAATTCCGGCAGAATTATTCACGGGGCTTGTCGTTTCCACGATAGGGTCGTTCGCCACGCACCAGCACCTTCCTTGGATTATCTTCCAACGCGAGTTCGTCAACACCGTGGTACCCCAGGGTCATACTCATCCGCGTTCTATCTGTGCGATTAATCCCTGCTGAGTGAATTATCATGCTATCTATAGCGAGCAACCCTCCGGCTGGCATCGGTAAGGGTATCGCTTGACTCGCCGCGATGTGCTGGATTGTATCGTCGTTGAGGCTCGCGAACGCAGGCAAATGATGTGAGCCGGGGACAACTCGTGTGCAGCCGTTCTCTAAGTTTGTGTCCTCGAGATAGATCAGAACAGTCGCAATCGTCCGAGACCAATGTCGGACATCGCGATGCAATTCAAGCGAATGCGTTGAACCTGCGTCTCGGAGATAGACGTGATTGTGGCGATTCAGCACAAATTCTATATTCGGACCCAATAGTGATTCCAAGGGATTGAGAATTTCGTCGCAAGTAATCGTTTCTTGGAAGATGCCACCCCGTTCCCAAACAGCAGAGATTCGGATAATTCTACCGTCCTGTCGGGCAACAGGTTCCACGCCTTCTTCCATGTCTTTGAGTGCGGCGGCTTTAAGTGCCTCTACACGGTCTTTAGAAAGTTGCGTCGGAAATCTAATAAAACCGTTGTGGCGAAATAGTTGGATTTCTTGGGGACTCAGTTCCATCGGTTCTCCTTACCTCGCTCTTGTGATACTACCCACGCGATAAATCGCGGGGCTTCGGTTTCATAGCGATTGCGGTTTTCGCTCAAGCGTCCACCGTCTTACTATCGCTCCACCCGCGGGTTCTTATTCCGAATCAGATCGGTTTTATCTGGTTTAGGTCCAGGGTACCCCAACCCGCAATATGTTTAGCGCAGCGTTGATGTCCCTGTCGTGGGATGAACCACATTCGAGACACGCCCACTGTCTCTCGTTCAATGTTAGATTTTCGTTGCGATGCCCACAATCTGAGCAAGGTTTTGTTGTCGCTTCCCAACGACCCGCTCTCAATACAGTTTTACCGTATTTGGCACACATCCAACGAAGGATCAATGAAAACTCACCAAAAGCAAGGTCAGAGACTTTACGACCCCACAGGCGTTTCATCCCTTCAAGGTTCAGTGTTTCAATCGCAATCTTATCATATCGCCTCACAAGACGGAGTGCCAACTTGAAGAACCAATCCCGCCTTCTATTGGCTATATCCTTATTGACGCGTGCTAAGTGTCGTTTGGCACGATACCAAGCGTTTGATCCTTTTTGCTTCCGGGAGAGTGCTTTATTTGCTGAACGAATCTCATTGAGACTTTGCTTGAAAAACTCTGGAGACCCTATCTTGATGCCGTCTGAAAGTGTCAGAAACGTCTTCATACCGAAATCCGCTCCTGCCTCATTACCGGTCAGTGAGAGTTTTTGGGTAGGTTCTGGATTCTCACACGTCAGATACAAATAGTAGTCGCCTACATTATCGCGTTTGATTGTTATTTTCTTGATTTTGCCCGTCCACTCACGGTGTTCCCAAAAGGTGAACGCCTTTTTGAAACAGTTGATCGTCAGACGGTTGCCTTCTATTTTGTAACCCGCTTGTGTAAACGTCACGGAGTTATACTTATGGTTCGGCTTGATTTTCGGTTTACCCACTTTACGCGGTGATAGCCCTTTCGCTTTCTCGTCGAGGTAATCAAAGAACTTTTGGTAACCCAAATCAATACGGATCGCAACGTCTTGTATCATTTGACTCGGCAATTGCTTATAGTGCGGTTTCGTTGTTCGCTTCAACTTCGTAATATGTTTCAAAATACGAGAAAGTGACGCATACTTACCATAAATCCGATAGTAACGGCGTTGAAGACGTAACAAGTGAACATGCACACCGTGCAAATCGTCTATAAGATTACCAAGTGTGATGATATTCGACTGATGATAGAACTCATACTTTTCAGTTTTCATGGACTCTCAAGTATCAAGTTTCCGTTATCCCCTAACGAGTGGGACGGAAACCAGCACGTTACCAAGCGGTAACGCTCGTTATGCTGGTTCCAACTTGATACGCTAATTATACCACAATTTACCTTGAATATCAAGGTTATTTTTTAACAACCCCCTTCCCCGTCTACATCCCGCAAACTAAAGCATGGAGATTTGACGGGGGAGTGTTAAAGTCAAGTATATGATGTTAGTTTAACGCGAATTGATAAGGAAGTCAACAGAGAAATGTGTTCGTAGCGTTTTCTTAGGAAGCGGGATAATTACGCCTTGATAGCGTAATTTGGTAACGAAAGATGAGAATATTTCGTTTTGTTTTATAGGATATGAGACAAAAAACGGAAAAGAACCACATCGTGCCAGAGGAGAAAATAATGAAACTATGGTGTTCTTGCCTGCTGCTCGTTTCTGGAGTGGTATTATCCGGATGCGGAACCATGTCCGGTTATAAAGCGGCTTCCCTACGCCATCGTGCGTATGTGAGTGGCAAAAAACAGGCGACTGCCGCTGACTGGCGCGCGCTTATTTCAGAATTTCAGCAAGTGATCGATACCGACCCGCAAGGACCTTCCGCTGATGATGCACAATATGCGCTCGCTTCCTGTTGGGTCTGGAATATCAAAGCCGGTGACACTGAAGCACCGAAGCAGGCGATTGAAGCCTTCCAAAAACTGATTCGCAACTACCCCCATTCGGGGTATGTCCCACACGCACATTACTGGTCAGGACGTTGCTATGCGCATATCGGTGAGGATTACCGAGCCATCACGCAATACCAGATCGTCGAGAGTCGCTATGCGGGTTCCAAAATCGCTGATGCCTCCCGATTAGAATTGGCACGCGTATATGTCAGACAAGGTTATGTCACACGCGCCGAGGTGCTTTATGCGACGCTTATCGAATCTTCAAGAGATCAGGGAATTATTGTTGCTGCCACCGAAGAACTCCGCCCTCTCAAAACGCAACCCTTCAAAATACAACAAAAACCGATAGGATCGTCCCGCGAACGGACAATTCAAGCACAAAAGCAATCCGAACCTCAGTCGAAACCTTCGTTCCCACTTCTTGATATGAAGAAACCTTCGGTTCCAGACTCACTGACGCGTGAATTTGGGTTAACCGCGAAAACGATTGTTATTGACCCTGGTCATGGCGGCAAAGACCCGGGAGCGTTGGGTAGAGGCACCTTACAAGAGAAAGCCATTGTGCTGGGCATCTCGAAAAAACTGCGCGAAGTGCTAACGCGAAGAGGCTACACTGTCCTAATGACACGGGATACCAACCGTTATATTCCGCTCAAGCAACGCACTGCATTCGCAACACAACACAAAGCGGATCTCTTTCTGAGCATTCATGCCAACGCCAGTGAAAACCGTAAAGCAACAGGTATCGAAACCTACTACCTGAGTGTCACCAGTATGGACAGCGCCTCAGAAGCACTTGCAGCGCGGGAAAATGCAGACTCAGGCTATAGCATCCAAGAATTGGAAGCACTCCTGAAAGGGATCATACAGAAAAGCAAAAGCGAAGATAGTAAGCAATTGGCGAGGCATGTCCAACAAGCGTTGGTGCAAGCCACAGGTGCGATTGATCGTGGCGTCAAACACGCACGATTTGTCGTTTTGATCGGGACAAACGTCCCTGCTATTCTCATTGAGGCCGGATTTGTATCGAATCCAACAGAAGGACATAAACTCACAACACCGGCGTATCAACATAAAATCGCCACCGCTATCGCACAAGGCATTGAGACATTCTTAGGGAAGACCGAGAAACCGCCGCTTGCCAAGCGTGGGAACCCAACACTTGCCACTACACAGATTGAGAGGAACAAGTAATGTTTTTGACGCAAACCGAAAATAAAGCGTGCTGTATCCTAATAATCTTGCTCGTCTGTATGCTTTTCTGGTGTATTGGTGAACACACTCCTGCCGTTTCACAGCAAGCACAGATTGCGATTGTCTTACCGACAGCCACTTCTGGGGTATCCGAGGGAGACGTTCAATATGCGCGTTCTGTCGCGAAGCGATTCAGTCGAATGCTCAGCATGATTGGGTTCACTGCCGACACCCTTGAAGAACCCTCGCTCTCTAAGGACCAACTCAAATCCCTTAAGTTGATTGTTCTGCCCCTGAACCCCGTGGTATCAACACAGACGACGCGCCTGTTGAAAAATTTCGTTGCGGGTGGGGGTAAACTTTTCGTAACCTATAGCTTGGCGGATACGGTGGCACCGCTATTGGGTTTACGGCAAACGGATTGGCGCAAAGCGGAATCGCCTGGACAGTTTGCTTCAATTGCGTTGCGTGCGCCCGAAATACCGGATATGCCGACCTCTATTAGACAGGCATCGTGGAACATTACAGTCGCAACACCGACAACACCGCAAACGAAAGTTATCGGGTATTGGCACAATATAGCAGGGGAATCGACACGTTTGCCTGCCCTTTTTGTAGGCAAATCGGGTGTGTTTTTCAGCCACATTTTCCTCCCAGACGACATTCTAACCAAGACGCGAATGCTTGCAGCACTCTTAGGACATCTCGTTCCAGAATTTCGGCGTTCACTCACCAAGCAGGCTATAGAAACGATGACCACCGTGGGGCATACAGACGGGCTTGAGGCGTTAGCGACGTTTGTCCGAAAAAGCGGTGTGTCACGCGCAGTAGACGCTTTGAAAACAGGAAAACGTTTGATGGAGAAGACGCACGCCGAGTATAATAGTAAGGCTTACACTGCCGCGATAATGACAGCACGGGCAAGCCGAGAAGCATTTTCAGAAGCCTATTTCTTGTCGCAGCGTAGCCTTGAAACCGAGGGACGCGCCGTGTGGAATCATTCCGGACTTGGCGCCTATCCGGGAGATTGGGAGAGGTCGGCTAAAGAATTAGCAGCGGCAGGTGTGAACATGATTCTCCCAAATATGGCATGGGCAGGGGTGGCGCATTATGCCAGTAAGATCTTACCGCAGAGCAAAACCTTTACGCAATATGGAGATCAGTTATCACAATGCGTCGCGGCGGCACGCAAGCACGGCTTAGAAGTGCACGTGTGGAAGATTACGTGGAATTTGGAGGGGGCACCGAAAGAATTCATTGAGAAAATGCGGAAAGAGCAGCGAACCCAAGTCTCCGGGACCGGAAAGCCGTTGAATTGGCTCTGTCCATCACATCCGAAAAACGTCCAGCTGGAATTAGAGAGCATCTTGGAAATTGCGATGAATTACGATATAGACGGCATCCATCTGGATTATATTCGTTATCCCGGAAGCCACGCCTGTTACTGTGAGGCGTGCCGTAAAAGATTCACGCTTGCGACGCGACAGCAGATAGACGAATGGCCCAAGGCAGTATTGCCTGAAACGGGCGTTTATAGCGATCAGTATATTCAGTGGCGGTCCCAGCAAATCACCCGTTTGGTCCGTTTGCTACACAAACGGCTGCGAGAGGCGACCCCTAACATCAAACTTTCTGCAGCCGTCTTTGGTGGTTACCCAGCGTGCGTCACTTCTATCGGGCAGGACTGGATCGCGTGGGCAAAGGCGGGTTACGTCGACTTCGTCTGTCCAATGAACTATACAGAGGATGCGAACTATTTCACGGGGTTATTAGCCAACCAACTCGCCTTGATGCCGAAAGGGGTAGCCATTTATCCCGGTATTGGTGCGACTGCCACGAATTCGCTACTAACGCCAGATGGCGTCGTTGCACAGATTTATCTCGCACGGAACTTAGGGGCTTCGGGGTGGACGATTTTTGACTATTCCCTTGATATTTCTGAAACTGTATTACCAGCACTCGGAATGGGTGTCGGAAAACGCAAGGCTGTCCCTCCGTATTGATAAGTATATTCGCTTTCATTTTTATACTAAGATCGCTAAACATCTTGATGATTGCTTCTCCACACTTAGGGTATGGAAGGACCAGAACTCGGTAGGAGCGGTTTCTAACCGCTCCGGGCATTGAAAAGCACTGTTCACACACCAGATTCTACTTGCATACCATTGATAAATCGTGAAAACTAAATTGAAAGCAAGAATTCTCCGTAAACATACTTCCAGAGCATATACGAGGGTAAAAGAAAAGGAGATTCCATGAATCTCAATGAAGACAGACTTAAAATTGTCTATGACCGGGAAGCAGATGTGCTCTATGTAACAAAAGGCACCCCCGAGCACACCGACTACGTTGAATACACCGAAGATGTCATTCTGCGCTTCCATCCAGACACGAAACAACTGGTGGGTTTTACGCTTATTGATTTTTCTGAGCATTTCGCTCAGAAGGACTCAGGCATCGCGCTGCCTTTCGGTGTGGATTTTCATACGGATGCGCTGCCGCGTCCTTAGTTTTCCAAATACAGATTGTGGAAGGTGCTCCCCTGCCGAAAATTAAAGGAGATTTTTTGATTAATGGCGCAAAAACCGAATATTCTATTTTTGATGAGCGATGAACATAGTCCACACGCTATGGGGTATGAAGGTAATTCTATTGTCCAAACACCGAATCTTGACCGGCTCGCAGCCTCTGGCACCTATTTTGAGAGTGCCTACTGCCAAGTCCCGCTCTGCACGCCCTCCCGGATGTGTATGCTCACTGGAAAACACGCCCATCGGTGTTCGGCGTGGAATAATGGGTCTATTTTGTTTCCTGAACATCTCACGATGCCGGCGCATTTTGCACAGCACGGTTATGCGACTGCCCTCGTTGGAAAGATGCACTTCGGCGGCAAAGAGCAGAACAACGGCTTCCAGTCTCGACCTTATGGCGATCTGCGTGGGTATGCCGGACACCAAACAGATCCGTTAAAGACCCCATCTGGGACGCGACAACGCACACGGCTCGCTGGCATCACTGAGATTCCGACCAGCATGCTACAAGAACGGGTTATCAATGCGGAAACGCTCGAATACCTAAGGTCCCAGCCATCGGAACAACCGTGGTTCCTATTGGCAAGTTACAGCCGCCCGCATTTCCCGCTCACAGCCCCCAAACGACTTTTCGATAAGTATTTTCCCGATAATGTGGATATGCCCAACGTTCCAGAGGGACACTTGGAACAGACGCACCGCTTCGCGAAGGGTTTGCGAGACAACTTCAAGACAGACGAAATTCCGCCCGAAGAAGCGCGTAAAGCGCGAGCGGCTTACTACGCTTGCTGCGAATTCCTTGACGAGACTATCGGAGATCTCCTCACCCTTTTAGAACGGGACGGTTTACTGGAGAACACCATCATCGTTTATACGACTGATCACGGTGAAATGGCAGGAGAACACGGACAGTGGTGGAAATCCAGTTACTATGAAGCAGCCGCACGCGTGCCTTTAATCATATCGGACAGACATCTACCGCATTCATACGGAGAACGCGTGACCGCCCCCGTCGAGTTAAACGACCTCTTCCCGACGCTATGCACCAGAGCGGGTATCCCTACCCCTGAAGATTTAGATGGCGCGGATCTGACGCACCTTATGTCGGGGGACACTGAAGGGTGGCGTAACACTGCAATCACTGAATACTGGTCGAACCAGACCACGGGACCGATGCGTATGCTCCGAACGCCTCGCTATAAATATGTTGCCTTCCCTGAAGATGAATCCATTCTCTTTGATTTGGAAACAGACCCAGATGAATTTGAGAATCTCGCAGGTCAAGCAGCGTCCCAAGAGCTGGAGGCATCCCTCCATCAACAACTCATGGACGGATTCTCATGGGAGTCTGTTAGGGAACAGATAGATATAGATAGAGAGCGAAGCCGAGATTTCAAAGAGCCGTGGGGTAAAGAAGGCACCCCGAACCAGTACACACTCCCTGATGGGCGTGTCGTCGATGCGGAAACCTGTCTCTATCGTCCTTCGATGAGAGAAGAGGGCTGATGCTCAAGGGAATAGTCGGTTTTGGAATCCCAATGCTTTAGCTTTGGAAGGAAAAACCGCCCTCTTGGAAAGGACCCAAACGTTCATTTTTTTCTTGACGTATGGTCCGAATTTGTGTTAGAATGAACGTATCAGGTTGGCAGA
>JAJEIP010000019.1 GCA_022827885.1 Candidatus Poribacteria bacterium | reverse complement strand
CTTCTTACGGTTCATATCGACCTCCATGAAGTGAGTCTCGGTGATGTAAATACATCTACCTGTTAGATGAACTCATACTATGAGTATAACTCATGGGGTCATTTGATACAAACTATAAGTAAGAAGTATCTCGTCCCGTTTCTCTCTGTCAGAGTTTCCTAACCTCACCATACCTTATCCTGGTAGGTTAACTTATTGGGTACTGGAAAAGAGGACAATCGAAATATGATTAACAAAGTGAGAAACTGGACAGCTGCCGCATCGTTGTTCCTGCTCCTATTGCCACTGGCATCAGCCCAAATCACGCCGAACATCTGGAAGAAATTCATCGGCGAACAAGTTTCTGCTGGAACACCTGATTTGATTGATTTTTCTTATGCTGGCTATAAAAATGGGACAGAAGGAATACCCGAGGATTTTGGGTATACAGTGTATAATGTGACGCGTTATGGGGCAACCCCTGATGATGGCAGATCTGACAGTGCTGGTATTAGGGCAGCAGTGGCTGCAGCTGCTTCAGGGAGGAGTATCGTTTTTTTTCCACCGGGGCAATACGATGTTTTACTTGATGGTGATGTAAAAGATCCATTTGTGATAAGAGGCCATCATGTGATTGTTCGTGGGAGCGGAGCTAAAGGTGCTGGAAGAGGCGGAACAACGATTAAGATGCACAATGAACTTACAGAAGGTAATCAATACTTGTTTATTACACAAGAAGTTGATATCGGTTGGGATGGATCACCACGCGTTAATGGTTCATTTCCAAGTGGAATAAAATACTTTGATGTAAACAATTCAACGCCACTTATAAACCACAAATTTATTGCAATAAGGGGATTTAATCTTAGGGGAGAGGATTATGATAAATATTCTTCACGACCCTTAACGGATATACCTGATTCGTATACAAATATTCAAGGCGGCGTTAATATTAGAGAACATCATGAGATTGATAGAATTGAAGGGAACCGTGTCTATCTAAAAGCCCCGCTCGTAACGCATCTAAAACACGGTATGCGTATTGTTTGGACCGATCTATCAGAAGGTATCGGTTTTGAAGATTTACATATTGATGGTAGTTTTGATGAAATTTATGTACATTTACATCATGTCGGACGTGGTGGGATTGGATTATCGAATACTGCACATTCATGGATCCGCCGATGTCGGTTTTCTAATGTTATTTCTTCATTTAGACTGACTCACGGTTACGGTAGTTCGGCAATTAGCAATATAGTTGATGGTAGGTTTGGGCATAATTTGAGTGATTTTGTTGCTTCAACATATTGCTTAAATGCTTTTTTACAAGATCATACGGATAGAGGTATGTGGCATGGCACGAATGTGTCGCATTGGTCGGCTGGAAATGTTGTATGGCATGTAGGGGGACCCTCAGTTGGAGGACCTGATACGCACGGTTCACAGGCACGTCATACGTTATTTGATAATTACAACAGCAACAGCCACCATACGAGTGGCGGCGGACGAGAGAGTTTGCCTCACCATTTAGATGGATACACACGCTGGAACAATACTGTCCTTTCCGACAGCACCTTTGATTTGTGGGCACCCGACCACTCTACCTTCACTCAAGCCAGCCTAATCGGATACAAAACATTAGGAGGTTCGCTTCCCCGAAATGTTTACTTCGAGGGATTCGGAACTCGCGTCTCTCCTGATTCACTTTACCAGGCGCAACTGCAGCGGCGATTAGGAATACTGCCTGCATGGGTGGATGCTTACAAAAGAATGAATACGGAATTCGTTGAAAGCATTGTTATTGATCCAGGGCACCCGATTACACCTACTCATAGTCAAAATGCCAACTTGGAGCCTTCACAAGGCGGTCCGAAAATAGAGGGACCGTGGTTGTGGGTACTGGTACCGGATGAACGTCTTGACAGAGCCACAGATTTGCTGGCAAAAGCGAGTGGTGGTAGTGTTACAGAGCGACACATCGCAACTACCAGTGTCTCACCAGGGGACACAGTGGGAGACTATGCCTGGACTTCTCTCAAAATTTCCGCCAATGGAAATAATAACATCACCGCAATGACGAGACCTCTCGGCTGGAACGGAAATGACCGGGTCATTTATGGTTTCATCCTCTTAAATTCCCCACGGGAACAGAACACAAGGATGTTTGTGGGAAGCGATGATGCCGTAAAGGTCTGGCTCAATGGTGAACTCGTTCGTGAGGAGATCACGCTGCGAAGTGCCTCCGATTACAGGGGTTCTTTTTCAGTCACCCTAAAACAGGGAAGAAATACATTGTTAGTCGCTGTTGGCAACGCTACTGGAGGATGGAGTGGTTTTTTTGGCTTTCGAGCGGATGCGGAGTATACAGTGCTACCTTTTGCTGGCATCGGACATGTTTTTACCAATGATGTAATCAATGCAGGTGATACGTTTACGCTTGACATCTACGCAGAAAATGCGACCGATTTAGTAGAATGGGAGTTTGATATCACTTTTGATCCTGGACACCTCAAAGCGATTGAGGTCCGCAAAGGCTATCTTCTGGAGTCGGTAGGTGGAACAACCCTCTTTAGGAGAGGAGCAATTGATAATCAATCCGGTAAAATTATAGGTCTCAGTGAAGCGAAACATAGTGGAAATGCTGTCAATGGCACAGGTATGCTGCTGTCAGTAACCCTTTCAGCGAAGGCTGGTGGTGAGACACAATTGACACTCAATAACTTTCTGTTCCATGTTGTCGGAGGTCAAACAATCCCCGCAGGCCCCTATAAGGTTACTGTTGTAGTGAAGGACGGCTTAATCTCGGATGTGAATGTAGATGGAATAATAAACGTTTTGGATCTGATTCTCATTGCACGAGATTTCGGAAAAACAGCATTCGTTAATTCGCGAACAGATGTGAACGGTGATGGAATTATCAGCATCCTTGATCTCATCCTTGTGGCGCAACACATGGGTGAGTCAACTGCCGCAGCTCCACCTTCCATTCTTGAGATGGACAGCATAGACGGGTTGGATTCAGTGAGGGTTCAAGCGTGGATAGAACAGGCACAGGTTGAAGACGACGGCTCTCTCGCCTTCCAACGGGGTATTGCTTACCTTCAAAGTCTCTTAGCGTTGCTGATTCCAGAAGAAACAGCACTGCTGCCGAACTATCCGAATCCGTTCAACCCAGAGACATGGATACCGTATCAACTCTCTGAACCTGCGAAAGTTACCTTGCGTATCTATGCTGTAAATGGTGAGTTGGTTCGGATGTTAGCGTTGGGACATACACCCGCCGGTATCTATCAAAGCCGCGGCCGTGCGGCGTATTGGGATGGCAGAAATGAAGTCGGTGAACCTGTGGCGAGTGCGGTCTATTTCTACACACTCACCGCAGGCGATTTCACGGCAACGCGTAAGATGCTGATTCGTAAGTAGCATGAAGTTAACCATTTGTCACCCCGCTACCTCCTATCCCGTGGACTCCATTTCATCACGGAGTTCGACGGAATCTCTCGAACGAACATCGACGAGGCACGGTCCCGATCCCCGAAACGATACACCACAGAACTTAGATACAGCTGCGCTTGCGCACGAGTCATACCGACATAGAAAAGCCGACGCTCCTCTTCCAATTCTGCCTCCGTGATATTCTGCCGCCACATCGGAAAACTTCCCTCCTCCATCCCGATGATGATAACGACCGGAAATTCTGTCCCTTTCGCGGCATGCAAGGTCATTAACGTCAACTGCTCCGTTTTATCGTCGAGTTCATCAATATTGGTGAGGAGTTTCTGATAATCCAGAAAGTTGATAAGTCCGTGTTCATCACTAATCAACTCGAAGTGAAGGACTGCGTTCATAAACTGAATTCGACGGTGTCGCCAGTCAGCATCTTCCGGGAACTCACGGACGGTGGCACCCTGTAACGTTTCCATAAATTCTCTCGCGTGTGCCGCTTCTGTGGGGTCAAGTGGTAGATTCTCCAGGGGT
The DNA here is from genome assembly GCA_022827885.1 of Candidatus Poribacteria bacterium. Classification (GTDB taxonomy): domain Bacteria; phylum Poribacteria; class WGA-4E; order WGA-4E; family WGA-3G; genus WGA-3G. Next base: position 89,788 of record JAJEIP010000019.1, on the reverse strand, counting down.
CCGATATTGTGTGTCTGGACGAAGCGTTTCGCGACATTTAAAAACGTATCGGTCTCCGTTAAGGTTTCCTCTGAGCGAGCGACCTCTTCCGTTTTCGCAAGAATACCGATCCCAACAAAGGGTAGCAATTCAGGAAGGGATTTCGCCTCGCGTTTATGAGCGTCGATTCTGATGAGTTCTTTGAATATCTCTCGATTGACTCTGACATCCTCCAAGGCACTATGTAAACGTCCGTGTTCAATCTCAAATTTTTCTGCAAGCGCACTCATACTACAGCGTTGGCGCGGGAAAAGCCTGCGCGCTGTAGTGAGCGTATCGTAATGCGGAGCGGATAAATCCCTTTTCAAATACCTTCTCAGGTCTCGCGCAAGGATCGGATTGTCATATTCCGCTACATTGTGTCCAATGAGAATCCTATTCTGGATAAACCCAAGGAATTCAGGTAACACCATTTCAATCGCCGGTGAGGTCTTGACGGTCTCTGTATCAACCCCATGGATGCGCGTCGCAGACTGCGGAATGTGTCCGCCCGGCGGTCTGACCAAGCGATAATACCGCTCAACTTCATCGCCGATTGCGCTGAGACGGTGTGCAGCGATCTCAACGATTTCTGCCGTTTTCGGATTGAGCCCCGTCGTTTCCAAGTCGTAAACGACCATATCTGTCATATTTGGGGTTTCAAAGCGATTGACAAGCCGTTGGCAGAGCTTAAGTGCTGTAATGCTATGAACCGCTTCTGCTTCCAAACGAAGCACATCCGTATTTACTACGTCCGCTGTGCCGATGAGAATTGTCCGGGCATCCCTTGCCCTTTCCCCGATGTCCTCGAAATCCCCGATAAGCAGATGAACCCCGTTTTCGTTCGATTTCGGTCTGTTCCCCTCAGGCGGCAACAAATGGAGTTCTGGGGTGTGATTGAGGTAGGTTTCAAGCGTCTGGTAGATAATGTGTGCCGCACAATACTCGTCAATCCCATGGCTGGCGGTAATTTGGACCGGCTCGCCGAGCGTCAGCGCGCTGTAGAGCACATCTTGGGCGGTTACCAGATTCGGCGGCTCCAGTTGTTTTTCGATGATCTCCAGCTCTTCAGCGCGATACGGCGTCCGAGAGCGTTCCAAAGTATCAAAAAGTTTCAGGATAATTTGATCGACCCGCTCGCCTTCAATTTCGGTTGATAACCTCTCAAGGTGTGTCCAGAATTCACGGACGTTCCGGCGGGTTAAGGGACCGACATCCTCTGGATATGCTTCGATGTTTTTCAAAAGCTCGACAAACGCGACATCTTCACATTGCGCGAGCCACTTCAAGCGCACCCATGTTAAGTCATCGATACAGGTTTCAGGGAAATTGATTGCGGCTTCCAAATCTTGCGGGAGTTGCCATTGGATGAAACGGAGATACGCCAGGATACCTTTACTATTCCCTTCCGCAAGGGAATGCGTCGGTTGAATTCGCTGAAATGGGATATGTTCCCGTAGCAACTGTTCTTCCAAAACGTTCGCGAGTCTGTGTGTGCGGTAGAAAATAGCAATATCGCGATAGGAATAGTTGCGTTGCGTTACCAAGTTCTGAATGACCTTAATGAGAGCGCATGCTTCCCCCATAGGTGTGTCAAAGGTATAGTGAAAGATGTCGCGTCCTGCGTCTTTGTGGGTTCTGAGGGTGTGCTGTTTCTGCCGTTCCGTGTTTCTGGAGATGACCTCCTCTGCGGCGCGCAAAATCTTCTCGCTACACCGATAATGGTCGTCCAAAGCAAGTTCTGTTGGATTATAATCGGCTTTGAAGTCGTCAATATACGCTGGATTCGAGCCGCGCCAACTATAGATCGCCTGATCTTCGTCAGCGACGACCATGAGGTTGTGTTCGGGCGGCGCACAGAGCAGCTGGAGGAGGCGATACTGCACGCTGTTCACATCGTGGAATTCGTCAACGAGAATATGGGCGATTGCTTTGTGATAGTCTTGCTGGACATCCGGTACTTGTTCAAACAATTCGACGGTTTTCACAAGGAGATCGTCGAAATCGAGGGCATCGTATTCCGTGAGTTTGTCTTGATAGCCGCGCAGGACGCTTCGGAGGTTTTCGACGGTTTCTGCGTCATGAATGTCCATGGTCTCTACTGCGTCAACCGGATTCTGTGATTTACATTTTGCATCGCTCAGGATATTACGCAGCAACCACGGCGGATAGTCGTCAGCGTTGAGATTCAACGCACGGACGCTTTCTGTTAATATCTCATCTTGAAGCTCCTGATCGAAGATAGTGAAGTTTTCGCTTAATCCGATCCGCAGGGCGTGTTTTCGGAGCACATTAACGCAAAATGCATGGAAGGTGCTAACTTTAATGTTGGAACCGTGCGGCTCGCCGATCTCGGTGTTGACGCGTTCCTGCATCTCTTGCGCAGCTTTGTTCGTGAAAGTGATTGCAAGGATATTCTCCGCTTTGATGCCGTGTTCGCGAATCAGATACGCGATGCGGTGTGTGATAACTCTTGTTTTCCCTGTGCCGGGACCTGCAATAACAAGGAGTGGACCCTTTTTGTGTGTTACAGCTTCTCTCTGTCTTTCATTTAATTCATGAAGAATGTTCATCGGATTTCCCTCCGTCCATTCTATCCGGAAATTTTTGTGTTTTTTTAGAGTTGGTGTCGTATAATATTTATGTGGAAATATAGGGTTCCCGCTTGTGAGTAAACCCATGATTATTATACCTGATTTGAAGCGAAAAAGCAAAGTATTTTCAGCATGGATTAGGGCTATTTTAGGGGTCAAAGAACCGATGTAACGGCACACAGCACGTGCCGTTAATATTTTAAGTGATGTTTGAAGGCGTGCCAATATTTGACAGGACTTACGCAGTAATCACGCCTGCTAGGAAAACGTTCCCTGACGAATTGTGCGGGTCCTAACTTTAAAATATAATGACACACAGTGTGTCTACTGCTTTGAAAGGAAAAGAATGAAATATATGAACGTGTTGAAGAATGCAACCTTTTTAGGGATCGCAGTCTTTTTAATTTATACGTGTGGCTGTGAGAAGATTCAGGATATGCGACCTCCCGATCAACCGGAGATGATGGATTCTGCCTCGATTCGGGTGAGCGTTGTATATCCGGGAGAATGTCTCGGCGATTCTTCTTACTGTGATGTGCTTTTTAACGGTGCCCAGAAAGCAAAAACGGAACTCGGTATTGATATAACCGAAATGGAAAGCAGTCCCGAGACGTGGGACATGCGTTTACAGGAAGCCGCTCAAACCTCAGACTTAGTTATCACTTCGGGCTACCAGATGGCGGCTCCCATCTCACGCGTGGCACCGGGATTCCCAGAGGTTATATTCGTCATTTTTGATGCCGCAGTGGAGCTCCCCAATGTCGTCTCTTTCACACACAGAGTGAACGAAGGCACGTTTCTGCTTGGAGCGATCGCCGGGCTAAAAACGGAAACTGGGAAGGTTGGCTACCTCGGTGGGGCGGATGTCCCGTTAATACACGAATTTGAAGCCGGCTACGTCGCTGGGGTCAAAGCCGTGAATCCAGACGCAGAGATCGTCAAGGGTTACGTTGCTGATAACGAACAGGGGTTCTATCAACCAGCCGTCGGCGAAACAATCGCCTTAACGCAATATGGGATCGGAGTTGATGTCATCTACACGATGGCAGATCAGTCGGGGTTCGGCGCGATTGAAGCCGCGAAACTCGCAGAAGGCAGATATGTGTTATGGAACTACATTGATATTACGGATCTCGCGCCCGGAGTCGTCCTATCAGGACTCCGCGTCGGGATTGACGACTCTGTATATAACGTTATCCAAGCGTTCGCCGCTGGCGACTTAATGGCAGGCGTTCGCTCCCTCGGTCTCGCTGAGGGCACTGTCGGTTATATGCTCGGCGAAGGCAACAAGGATCTGCTTTCTGCCGAACTTCTCGAAAAGGTCGAGGCACTGAAAGCAGGCATCATTGCTGGTGAGATTACAGTGCCGACGATGCCGTAACCTTAAGATACATAGGACTTATGGATTTCCCCTTAAAGTCCCCCTGATAAGGGGGATTTAGGGGGTTAATTCACGGCTTGGTGTCGGTATTGACGGGCGGTTCGTCGTTGTTCAAGAACCGTTCGATCGTATTAATCGTTGCCGGACTTGTGCGGAAATCAGCGACCCACGGTTCACGGAAATAGGCCTGCTTGTCACGCGGTAGCGCGGAGATTACTTCGGGGGGCGTCTTCAACCGATGCCAGTGGGTCGCGAGATGGGCATAGGCGTTTAGCACTGCGACGCGCGGCGTGTCCCGTTGCCACACGGGACCCGCATGACATAGGTTCTCGGTAAAGAAGATCGCACTGCCTGCTGGACAGTCATAGGACATCAGGAACGGACTCCGTTTCCCTTCCTCTAATGACATGTGATCTGCATGCATCGGGAAGTTAGACTTATGACTCCCCGCGATGAAGTGTGTCGCACCGTCCTTTTTGGTGACATCTGTGAGTTCAAAGACGACGCGCACCATGCCTGCGTGAATCCGTCCGTTATTGCAGCGGTACCCGAAAATAGGATCGCCTTGTTGCGGTCCACCACCGTGGAGCCCGCCGTGTTCCTGTCCCTTTTCACGCCAGATGGAGGAACAGTTTTCTAAGCGAACATCGGGTCCGATGATTTCGTGCAAGACATCGAGCACTTTAGGATGGTCAATCAGGACACTCGCCGGACCGCCCGGCACGGCGCGCTGTTCTGGTGGTAAAGACTCTGGATTGTGATGTATCCGTTCAATCTGCTCAACGATTGCCTTTACTTCGTCGCGTTCAAGGATCGCGGGACGGACGAGAAATCCGCTCAGATCGAATCGAAATTTTTCTTCGTCGGTCATAGATTTTGTATCTCCTTTAGTTTTACGGCGTTAGCGTTTCTATTTTTTTTCTGAAATGCCTGAACAGCGTCAACGAGTTTATCCGCACCGAACCTCACGACATCCGTTGCAGGTAATCCTGTTTCTGCCTCCGCTTGATGAACCGCTGCATGTGCTTCAGCGTCAGATAAATCAAAACAATTCAGTGCCAATCCGATCACTTTGGCAGGTTTTATCGGTGCCGCCATCGCTTCATACTGTGCTATCATCTCAGGAACCGAGGGCAACGGCACTGTATACCGAGCAACCGTATCCCGCGAGGGTTGATGACAGAATATCATCGCATCGGGTAGACTCCCGTGGAGCAGGCTTAACGTTACACCGGAATACCCCGGATGAACGAGTGAACCCTGTCCTTCAACGATAAGCAGTGAGTGATTTTGCGCACCCTCAAGCACAATCTGCTCCGCGGCACCAGCAGTGAAATCAGAGACAACGGCATCGATCGCAATACCCCAGCCCCATACCATGATCCCGTTTTGACCGGTTGGACAGAATTCAGCATCTAAACCGCGCCCACGTGCCGTACGTGTGACCTCTATGCCGGATAGCATTTTACCGACGCGGCAATCTGAACCCACAGTGAGAATGACTGTAGCATCCACAGCGTCGGCTTTACACGTCGCGACGGGTAAGTTGGCAGGCGGTTTTCGAGCATCCCATAACAGCACATCGTGTGCTGCGGCGAGTTCTGCAAGTTCTGGGTCCTCACTGAGGAATTGGTGCAAGCCACTCATGACGTGGAGTCGATTGTGTATCGCTTCGTGGAGGATTGCGCGCCACGCATGGGGGAGCTCACCGCCGGGTGGCGCGATACCGATTGCGAGCAGGGTCGGATCGAATTGCATCGCCTCGGCGAGATCCCGGACAATTGGTATACCTTCCCCGATCTCGATAATTTCGCTGGTGTCTCGTCCTGCGTTTTCACTGTCGATAACTGCGACGACGTTCTCAGGGAGATAGCGGACCAAGACCGTAGCGGTTTTCGATTCGAGGATACCGAACGAACCTTCAGCAAGAATCGCGATTCTCTGTGATTTCGGTTGTAATTGCTTTAGCATTTTTTTATCCGTCGTTTCGTGCAGGATAGGATATACGTGTAGACTTGATGCGTTGCGATTGCCCTTGGTGATAAGTTGTCTTTCTTCTTGATTGTCAAAGCACAGAGCCCGTAATGAAATGGAGGGCGGATTACACAAAGGGACCTTAAGGTTCCAAACTCACTTGATTTAACCGTAAAGAATAGTTAAAAATTAGCACAAATCACAATCAATTGCAAGAGATAGCGGAATTGATGCCAGAGCCATTCAGTTTTCCAACTGACAACTGATAACTGACGACTGACAACCCCTAAAGAAATTGACGGAGATACCGACCACCGAGCGCGAAGCCGTCTAACCCCGGGGCACCGCGATCCTCGTTCTCGACACAGAGCACATAGTCGTAACCCGATTCCTGCAGCGCACCGGTAATCGTTCCCCAATTCAATTGCCCGCGTCCGGGCACACGATACTGCCACCACCAGTTACCGATGATACCTTGTCGGAACTTCATCCGCGGACTGATTTCACAGTCCTTCACGTCGGCGTAATACCATTTGCCGTTGAACATGCGAATCGCGTCCTCAGCGGGTAGGATACCCATCCAGAGCCAATGCGACGGGTCACAGGAGAGTCCGAGCGAATCTGAAGGAATCGCGTCAAGGATCCGTTCCCACATTTCAGGATTACAGGCGATGTTACCCATACGGACGGCGCAGTCCAACGCGAGCTGCACACCTTTCTCTTCGGCGAAGCGGACGACCGGTATCCACATCTCTTTGAATCGTCCGACGAGTTCAACCGACCTGTCGCCTGGATTGCCCGGTTCTGAAGAGAACTGTCCATAGAAATGCCAACTCACCGGACTGCCAGCGTAGGTCACCACCACCGGTGCCCCGAGGATGTGGGTCGCTTCGATTGCCTGCATCAGGGCATCGCGCGCATTCTCCCGTGTTTCTCGATCGTCGTCAAGCAGGTTACAATGCGCCGTGAGGGCTGCGAGGTAGATGCCGTGGGTATCCAAAATTTCCTTGACCGCTTCGCCACCCGATTGTATAATGTCACTCGGTTCGACAACGCCGGTAGCGTTCGGGCGGATGGCGTCAAATCCGTTGGCTTTTGCCCATGCTGCGCATTCGGCAAGGCTCCAACCGCCGTTGCCTGCGCTCGTGCTGAAACTTAAATCCATAGTCTTTTCCTTTTTTATGAGGGGTCTTTCTACATAATGCAAATTCTATGTGAAGGCAATATTACTGAAAAATTGTTTACACTCTATAATCAATTGCTCGCACAACACGGGAACCGTAAATGGTGGCCCGCAGACACTCCGTTTGAAGTCGCACTCGGTGCGATTCTAACACAGGCGACTTCATGGCGTAACGTCGAAAAAGCGATGGACAATCTCAAAGATGCCGGGGCTTTTACCCCTGAGGAGATAGCATCTATCAGCCAATCCGCGTTGGAGCGACTCATCCGACCCTCACGCTACTTTCGGATGAAGGCGCAAAAAGTGCGGGCATTTGTTGACCATATCGCAGATCGTCCTATGCACGTGATGTTTACGCAGGATGTCCCTGAGTTGCGTGAAGAACTCCTCTCCATCTACGGTGTCGGTCCCGAAACGGCGGATACAATAATTCTCTACGCTGCGAGTAAACCGAGTTTTGTGGTTGATTCCTATACCTATAGACTTTTTTCGCGGTTGGGATGGGTTACAGGGAGATACGACTATGACAAACTCCGTGCGCTGTTTATGGAGAACCTTCCGCACGATGTCGACCTATTCAACGAATACCATGCGCTGATTGTGAGTCACGGTGCCAGAGTCTGCCACAAGAAGACACCGAATTGTCAGGAGTGTCGCTTACAGACCTCGTGTGCCTATTATCAGGCGTCTGACTAAGAATTATGAGGCGATCATCGAGCAAAACACCGGAGCAGTTTGGGAGTCCAATAAAGTGGATTCACGGAAGTTTGAAAATGGGAACGTAGGTTGGGTTGAAACGAAGTTGAAACCCAACTTCATAACTGTAGTTTTTCAAAGAAATCTGCTTCTGTCAAAATTGGGATATCCAGCTCCTCGGCTTTGGTGTATTTGCTACCGGCACCTTCTCCAGCGATGAGGTAATCCGTCTTGCGCGTTACGCTTGATGTAACCCTGCCACCCCGACGCTTAATCTCGTTCGATGCTTCGCCACGCGTCATCCCCTCAAGACTCCCCGTGACAACGAATGTCTTTCCACGAAAGAAGCCATCTGCCGCGAGGCTCGCTTCCGTGCGGTGAGAGGCTGCCGCTACGGTGAAACAGTGCAAGCCTGCCGCTCGTAGTTTATCAAGCAACGGTTTATTCTGTGCGAAGAATTTGAAAACGCTTTTCGCTATCTGTGGACCGATACCTCTTACCGATTCAATCTCCTCCTGTGTTGCTGCGCTAAGTGCATCTAACGATAGGAACTGTTCAATAAGCAGTTCCGCGACAGTCTCACCGACATGAAAAATACCGAGTCCGAAAAGGAGTTTTTCTGCTGGAACCGCCTTGCTCTGTTCAATCTGGTGGACAAGGTTGCTTGCGGACGGGACACCCATTCGTTCCAGTTTGCTTAAGGGTTTTACCTCCAGCGCATAAAGATCGGCAACGTCGCGAACCAATTCTGTATCCACCAGTTGGTCAATAGTGGCAGGACCGAGACCTTCGATTTGGAGGGCGTTACGTGAAGCAAAATGCGCAATCCTCCGTTTCAGTTGTGCGACACACGCCACATTCACACACCGAACCGCAACTTCTTCCGCCGTGCGTTGGACGGGCGTATCGCATGCCGGACACCGTTCCGGAAATTCAAAAGGAGCTTCGCGATCAGTTTGGTCGGCTGTTAGCACCTCAACAACTTTAGGGATAACATCTCCGGCACGCTCAAGCACAATCCGATCACCGATACGGATGTCTTTCGTTTGGATCTCTTGCGCGTTGTGTAAGGTGGCGTTTGTAATTGTCGCGCCAGCGAGGATGACGGGTTTCAAGATCGCAACCGGTGTTAGGACACCCGTGCGTCCAACCTGCACATCTATCTTTTCGATGGTTGTGATGGCTTGCTGCGCGTTGAACTTATAGGCGACTGCCCACCGCGGGTATTTGGAGGTTGTCCCAAGTTCATGCTGTTGGGAAAAATTGTTAACCTTTACGACGATTCCATCGGTCTCGTAAGGGAGTTCATGGCGTGCTTCTACCCAGCGTTCATAATAGTCTTGAACCGCTTCAATCGATGTATGGGGGACGGTGTGTGGATTACATTTGAGTCCCCAAGCCTTCATATTTTCGAGGGACGCTGTATGGGTCGGGAATTCGGTTCCCTCTGCGTAATTGAGGGTGTACAGGAAAATATCTAACGGACGGGCTGCCGTAATGGAAGCGTCTAACAGTCTCAGGGAACCCGCAGCGGCATTCCGAGGGTTCGCAAACGGCAATTCGCCTTCCGCTTCGCGTTGGGCGTTAATCTCATCGAGACAATCTTTCGGAAGGAAGACTTCACCGCGGACCTCTAACACCGGTGGCACGGCTATTTCCCTTTCAACAGGTATCCGCAATGGCACAGAACGGATGGTTCGTAAGTTATCAGTTACGTCTTCGCCGTACTCGCCATCTCCGCGTGTGAGCCCTTGTGTGAATACACCGTTCTCGTAGATGAGCGAAATCCCTAATCCATCGATTTTGAGTTCTGTGACGTATTCGACGGGTGCCCCTTCTAACAATCTGTTGATGCGTTCAGCGAATTCCCGCAGCTCATTTTCATCGTAACTGTTATTCAGACTCAGCATAGGGGTCCGGTGTTGCAGACGGGCGCCTAATACAGCACCACCTCCAACCCGTTGCGTCGGTGAATCTGGCGGGATAGGAACATCAGTCGCTGCTTCGAGTGCCTCAAGCTGCTTCATGAGCGCGTCGAAATCCGCATCAGAAATTGCCGGCAGGTTTTCGATATAGTATTTATGCTCATGATAACGTATCAACGCTCTCAGTTCATCGATCTCTGTTCGCATAACACTTTATCCAGTTTTAATCGATCTCTGTTCGCATAACACTTTATCCAGTTTTAAAGGGCTTCTGAAAAATATTAAGCAACCAAGACCGGTCGCAAATACAACTATTTGCGTCACTGCGTATGTGCTGATAAATCACCTGCGATCGTTAAGCGTCTCTGACGTGTAAAGGTGCGTGGGCGTGTGAACCCTTCGCCTGTCGGTCCCGCGATGGTCATCGCGAGGTAGCCTTCGCCTTCTAATCCACAGGACGCGTAAGAGGGGGCGTTTATGACCGTAACACTGCAGTCTATTGCCTTTGTGAACTGCGTGATGCGTTTGGTGTTGTTTGTGTGGAGCACGCCAGTGTGTCCACGTCCGCCTTCTGCTCTGACTGCGCCTGCCAACGCCTCATCGAAATCGCGACAACGGACGACGGGAAGAATCGGCATCAGGTATTCGTTCATAACGAACCCATGATCCGCTGAAACTTCCACAACAATCGCGACTGTCTCCGCAGGGGCTGTGATACCCGCTGCGTTTAAGATCGTCAGCGCATCTTTACCGATGTATTCCTTGTTGGATTCCTCTTTTTCTGTGACAACCGCCTCTAATGCCTGAAGTTGGCTCGCACCGAGGAGATGCCCACCGTTCCGCGTTAACTCCCGAACCGTTTCGTTTGCGACGGAATCGATAACAAACAGTGCTTTTTCGCCGATACAGAGCAGGTTGTTGTCAAAACTCGTGCCGGCGATGACATGTTTCGCTGCCTGCTGAATATCCGCTGTTTCATCAACAATCGCAGGCGGATTGCCAGGTCCAGCAGCGATCGTCTTTTTACCGCTTGAGAGCGCAGTCCGGACGACGGACGCACCCCCGGTCGCAACGAGCATCGCGATCTCAGGATGCTCCATGATCTCTTTCGCCGTTCGCAGACTGGCGTTCGCAACCGATGTCAATAAGTTGGCGGGTCCCCCTGCCTTGACGATTGCTTCGTTGATGACGTGCATCGTTTCTTCGGTACAGTCGCGTGCGTTTGGATGCGGACTGAACACAACAGCGTTCCCCGCTGACAGCATTATAATCGCGTGGTTAATCACCGTTGATGTTGGATTTGTGGTAGGGGTAATCGAGTTAATGACCCCGAAAGGGACATATTCGATGAGAAGTGTTCCAGAATCACCCGATACCGCCTCGGAGATCAGATCCTCCACTCCCGGTGAGAGTGTTACGGCACCTTCATTCTTCATCACTTTATGTGCCGCATTCCCCATATTTGTGTCTTGGACCGCCAAATCTGCGAGCCGTTTCGCGTTGGCAAGTGATACTTCTTTAATCGCTTCAATGATTTCGCGTCTTTTTGCGAACCCAAGTTTGACCAGTGCCGCTTGTGCTGTTTTTGCGGCTGCGATAGCCTCTGCTACTGTCCCAAAAACGCCTGCCCGCGCGGAGGCACTGACCCCTACGGGCGTAACGGGTGGTCTTACTACTGTTTTGTCTTGTTGAAGTGTCCTTAATACTTGGGAGACAATCTCTTCAATCTGTTTTTCGTCAATTTGTGCCATTCAGCCCTCCAATACCTCGTTGCGCACGGCACCAACCGGAACACGTACTGAAACCGCTAACGGATCCAGACGATAGATATAGAACCTATAGCAGTGCGACGTGCTCTCTGCTAAAGCGGTGTAGGGCTGAGGTCCGAAAGCCATCCCTCACCCTACGAGGTTTGCGATCTATTTGCTACTCTTGGCAGAAGAATTCCCGCCGAGAATGCCTTCCACATCTGAATGTGGGCGAGGGATGACGTGCACCGACACTAATTCGCCGACTGCTTTCGCCGCTTCTGCGCCAGCATCCGTCGCGGCTTGCACCGCACCGACATCTCCGCGGACCAAAACAGTGACGAAACCGCCCCCTACTTGTTCTTTTCCAACCAGTTTGACATTTGCGGCTTTCACCATGGTGTCGGCAGCTTCGACCGCACCGACGAGTCCACGTGTTTCAACCATTCCTAATGCTTCATTGCTCATCTAATTAAGCTCCTTATCTATGAAAAAGTAGAATGTGAGGCACCGTGCAGCGCACACCGATCTCTGTTTGCAAGAGGGATATAATCTCGGTACGTGCAGCGTCCCCTTAATCAAATACGTTCCTTAATAATGATACTACAAAATCCGCATTTCTGCAAGTCAAATTTTTGATAGAATCAGAATACATGGGTCGGTTTAATCCTGTGTGTTTTTCGATTTTCTCTTGACTTTTAATCGGAAATCTGCTAAAATATATTAAAGTATTGACGAGAGTCGATCAGAACTTTTCTAAACAGAATCTGAAGCACTTCATTGTCCTGTCCCGTGAAGGGTGGTTACGCGGATGTGGACACATTAAATTTCGGAGAAACTTGAGACGAAAAATTCTACTAAATAGTCAACGAAGGAGAAATCATTTTGAACAAGATTTTGGGGGCGAAGCAGGCAGCCGCGGTCCGAAAAATCCTCTCTGGTGTGCCAGAAGCCTCAACGTATGCCCCAGTAACGGATTCCTTAAACAGAGCGGCAGAGTTGGGTGAAGATCAGATTACAGCCGTGCTTACCAGTTTTAGCTCCATGCCACAATCGACAACCGTTTTCGCGAATCCGGCGCTGCATAAAGTTGCGGTTGACTGTGCTGGCACCCAGATAACATTGAACATTCGCAGTTTTGCTATTCGGGGGATTGTCTCTGAAAGTGAGATCGTCGCGGGTCAGATCAGTCCCGCAGGGGTTATCTTCGCCGGACTCTTCGGTAGAAGACCTGAAACGGATGCCACAGGGCTTGATGAAGAGGCACTGCTGTCAGAATTAATAGATAAGAAATTTTATAACTTTACCACGACTCGCAGAGAGAGCCTAACCGGTAAACAACGCCTCATCAATCAGGTCGCAGAATTTGTTAAAGCCTTCCCAGAGGCAGGTCCCGAAGCTGCCATTCAACATTTCTCAACACTCCGTAAACTCAGTCATCCGAATCAGAAAGGGATTAACAGCACACGGCATCCCGGCGCACTCCTGCTTGAATTGATCGGGACACACATGGAGAATGTCGCAGTCGGAACGATTTCTGTGTATATGCGCCATCAACTCCGCGAGAACAACGCATTACATCCGCAAGTCCTCGCAATGCGTGCCACTGATCTCATCACCGATCACCAGAAACGTGAAAAAACTGCTTTCCAAACCTGCTACAGTCTCCTTTTAGGGCGAGAAGCCAGTGCCGTCGAAGCCAATATCCTGGAACGGATGGGGATCATACAGGCACACCACGGTTCCGCAGGTTCCAACGTCGTCGCACGGTATCTTGCAACCCTGCACACCGGCGCAGTCTCCGACTTTTTTGTCGCATCGCAGATGACGTTAGATGGTGACCGGCACTTCGGGGCGATTCACGACATGACAGCGTTCATTAATCAAATTGAACCGCTGGATACTGAGACGCGAGAGGACGCAATCCAGCAACGGATGCTGTCCGCATTGCCGACCTTTGGACACCCCGAAATCGCTGCAGCTGGACGCTCCGATGAAATCCAGCAAGACCCCAGACCCGCTATCTATTTCAATCCTTTCTTAGAAGCCGTTGACAATGGCGACATTCAACTCAACGATCAGCAGAAAAAACGGTTGGGAATTACGCAGCGCATCTATCAACTCGCTTTCGTCGAAGGCTTTGTCCGTCCCGGACGTGAGAACGAACCGCCCCTCCGTTTAACGCCGAATACCGATTTCGGGGGATGGGCAGTCCAAGAAGGATTGGACATCTATGAGAGTGACAGAACCCTATTGACCTACATCTTCCGGGGTTTTGGATGGATAATGGATGCCCGCGAGCAGCTCCAGTTGCGGATTATCCGTCCCGTTATCCCACCGCACCCTGATGTTATTCCGGGACCGACTGACGATATGACCATCGCAAACGAAGTCGTCGCATTACACAACCGGATGGCAAGTGAGATTTCCTTTTAGGCACTAACGGTTTTCAGTTCCTTAAGCGAACACGTTTACGAACAAACGCGAAAGGCACGTTTTTCCAAGCACCGAAAACTGACAACTGACGACTGAAAACTATTTGGAGAGGAACACCCGTGATTGAATTTGAGCAGTTAACAGTCCCGACAGAAGGTGAAAGAATCGGGATCGATAATGGACAGCTCGTCGTGCCGAATAAGCCGATTATCCCTGTCATTGAAGGCGATGGCATCGGGCGAGACATCATGAAGGTTACACGCCGGGTTGTTAATGCAGCCGTCCAGACAGCCTATAACGGTGAAAACGAGATCGTTTGGTTTGATGTCTACGCTGGCGAAAACGCCATGGCGAAATACAACGAATGGCTCCCGCAGGATACTTTCGACGCAATTGAGTACTTCCGTGTTGCCCTGAAGGGACCGCTCACAACACCTGTCGGGGGTGGATTCCGCAGTCTAAATGTGACGCTCCGTCAGGTCCTTGAACTCTACGCATGTGTCCGTCCCGTCCGCTACTTCCAAGGTGTCCCTGCCCCTGTAACCCATCCCGAAAAGATGAATGTCGTTATCTTCCGTGAAAACACCGAGGATGTTTATGCCGGTATTGAGTGGGAACAAGGCACACCGGAGGTCAAAAAGGTTATCGAACTCCTCCGCACTGAAATGGGAGTAGACATTCGCGAGGATTCGGGTATCGGTGTGAAACCGATCAGCATCTTCGGCACGAAACGCTTGGCACGGATGGCGATCCAATACGCAATTGACCACGGTAGACGTAGCGTTACCTTTGTTCACAAAGGCAACATTATGAAGTTTACCGAAGGTGCGTTCTGTGCGTGGGGATACGAACTCGCCAAAGAGGAATTCCCCGAGCAAACCATTACAGAGGATGAACTCTATAGCGATTACGATGGTGAGTGTCCAGAAGGCAAAATTATCGTCAATGACCGAATTGCTGACAGCATGTTGCAGCAGATTTTGACGCGAACCGATGAATACGACGTGATTGTCACCCCGAATTTGAACGGAGATTATCTCTCAGATGCCGCGGCGGCACAGGTCGGTGGTATCGGTATGGCACCCGGTGGTAACCTCAGCGATGAAGTCGCCCTGTTTGAGGCGACGCACGGCACTGCCCCGAAATATACCGATCAGGATGTTGTCAATCCGGGTTCACTGATCCTCTCCGCTGTCATGATGCTGGAGCACCTCGGTTGGCAGGAAGCCGCCGACCTGATTATTTCGGGACTTGAGAAGACCATCCTCCAGAAAAAAGTGACCTACGATCTGGAGCGTCTCATGGAAGGCGCGACGAAGGTCCGCACCTCCGAGTTCGGCGCATCGATTGTCGAAAACTTCCAATAGAAACCCTTTCCACCAGTGTTTTGTTGACTTTGAAGGGGGTTCGTAGTCGTGCGATTCATCGCACGTTCCAAATGTGCAATGGAGATACTGTCCTCTGTATGTAGCATAAACTGTTAGTTTGTGCGGATTGCTAACGTCCGTCTCACTGTGAGGAAACCAGTGGATGGTACAAAAACTGCTTTACCGAGCTCAGGTTAGTACAGGAGCGGGACATGTCCTTAAAAAAGAAACTTATTCTCGCAGCGGGTGTGTCGCTTGCGATCGGCATCGGAATGGTCCTTGAACTACACCGTCTCCACAGGCGCATTCTACAAGAGTTAGTCGCAATCCGCCAGCAAGGCGAGCGGTAGCCGAGTCTGTTTCCAACTGCCCCGGGTTTTCCTCCCTGAATTGGTAAGTGCGATTTTTTACCGTATCATAGGCATCAATTCATTAAAAAAATAACCGCCTCGCACCCAAGTCCGGTAGGTGCGGTTTCCAACCGCACCGGATTTTACATAGAAACCTTGCATACTTCAAAACCTCTTGAGTCCCGTAGAGTGTATTTGCTTGGGTGTTTCTTCAGCATTTGGATAGGTCTAAGAACAGAAATATTCCTCTTTCTGTGCCAGGAAACGAGGTATACGTCATGATCACCGAACTCAGTGCGCAAAATTTCAAATCGTGGAAAGATATGCCTAAATTGCAGATAGCCCCGTTAACTGGTTTCTTCGGCGCGAACAGTTCCGGCAAAACCAGCGTTCTGCAAACGTTGCTCATGCTGAAGCAGACCGTGGAGCGTCCATCCAATTGGAACGGTGTGATTGATTTCGGTGATGATAATTCACTTGTTAACTTGGGAGGCTTTGATGAGACCGTTCACCAACACAACTTGGATTTGAGTCTTGGTGTTGCTGTATCATGGAAGCTGCCTGAAAGACAAAATTTAGGTCCGATTGAAACCGATTCCCTTTCCTTCTCAATGTCCGTTGTTAAAAAATATGAGCATTCGGTGAACTTGGATAATTTTTGTTATGCAAGTGGTGAGCATGAATTTAAGATAGAGTGGGAATTGTCAGGATATAAATACAAATTAAGATCTTATTGGGAAAGGGCAGAATTGTTTCGATGCTATGGTGTTGCTAATCCCTTTGGCCCTTTGGAATCTTTCAAGTCTCTTAAAGATGCCTTTGAGAATCTATTCCACCGAATTTGCTACCTCGGTTCATTTCGTGAATCCCCCTATTCGCGTTACGCATGGCAGGGCAACCATCCGAAAGATACCGGACAGCGCGGAGAAGAGATGATTTCTGCCATCCTTTCAAAGAGAGTAAAACTTCAAGATATTGATAAACAGGTAATGGAATGGCTGCAGCGGTTAGATTTAATCGATTCTTATCGCCTCAACCCTATCTCCGACAGAGAAAAAGATTATGAGTTTCTCGTCCGAAAGTACAAGGGCGGTCCCGAAGTCCGACTCACCGATGTCGGCTTCGGGGTTTCGCAGGTCCTACCGGTATTAGTGCTCTGTTATTACGTCTCTGAGGGCAGTATCCTCATCCTTGAACAACCTGAAGCACACCTCCATCCGAAAGTCCAATCAGAATTGGCAGATCTTCTCATTGAGGTCGTAAAAAATCGGCGACTCCAAATTATTCTTGAGAGCCATAGCGAGCATCTACTCATACGGTTAATGCGGCGGATCGCTGAGGAAAAAATTTCCGCAGACGACACCGCCTTCTATTTTTGCGAAATGAACGAAGGGGTATCCGAAATCGAGAGGCTCGACGTAGACGATTACGGAAACATCACGAATTGGCCACAAAACTTCTTCGGGGATGCAACGGGTGATTTGGTTGGGAAGACAAAAGCCGAGATGAAGCGCAAGAAGGAGCAAGGTTTGTGACTGTTGTCGTAGATACGAATGTCGCTGTAGTCGCCAACGGCAGATCTCAACAAGCCTCCGCAGGTTGTGTTCTCACTTGTGCTGAAAAACTTCAACAAATCATGTCTGGCGAAATGAAGTTAGTTCTTGACGATGAATGGAGAATTCTTGGTGAATATATGCGGAATCTTCATTCTCGCGGTTCGGATGTTGGCGATAGATTTCTCGCATGGCTCCTGACAAACAAAGATACGCAGTGTGACTTCGTTTCCATTATACCTACTGATGGTTCGGAAAATGACTTCCGCGAGTTTCCAACCGACCCGGCACTAAAGGGTTTCGATCCAGCAGATCGCAAATTTATCGCCGTCGCACTTACACATTCCGAAAAGCCTCCTATTCTGCAGGCCGTAGATAGTGAATGGTGGAACGCCCGAGACGCACTCCGTCAAAACGGTGTCACAATTGATTTTATCTGTGAAGACGACATTCGTTCGATTATAGACTCGTAATTCTTAAAACGCGGGAGGAACAGCATGATCTATGAAATAAGAACCTACAACCTAAAACTCGGACAACTGAACGAATACTGGGAACGCTTCGGCGAAAAGTTACCCGCACGTCAAGAACTCTCAAAACTCGGTGGACACTGGTACACCGAAGTCGGACCGTTAAACCAGATGGTCGCTGTATGGCCCTACGAGAGCCTTGAACAACGGGCAGAGATTCGACGCGCCGCAGAAGCCGGACCCAACCCGATATGGCCCCCCGATACAAGCGATCTCATCGTATCCATGGTATCCGAGATTTTCTTGCCGGCCCCTTTTATGGAACCTTTAGGCGACAAAGATCTCGGACCGATATATGAAATGCGTTTGTACACCTATCCCGCCGAGGGCATGCCACAAGTCTTAGAAGCGTGGGGTGCAGCGATCCCTGAGCGTGTGAAGTATTCATCGTTGGCAGGCTGTTGGTACTCAGAATACGGTGGGATCAACAATTTCATCCATCTCTGGGCATATAGGAGTTTCGAGGAACGCCAACGCATCCGAGCAGAGACGCGAGAGACAGGTGTCTGGCCCCCCAAAGGCTCCGTCAGACCCATCACGCAGGAGAGCAAACTGCTGCTACCTGCTCCTTTCTCATCCATGCAATAGTCTTCCTCTGAATGTATCTGATGAATGTATCTGAAATTTTAGCAAAACCGGTAGGTGCGGTTTGTAACCGCACCCGTCTTTCCTAACCGATCATCCCGTCCCCTAAAAACTACCGACTGTCAATAATCCTTGTGGAGGGATCTCTGAATCCCGACTGTTGACTAATTTTCATAGCAAACTTCATAGCAGCTTCATAGTAACTCACTGCGAAAACCGCATAAAACCCAGCCATAGCATAGATTTACGCCCCTTCCTAAAATTCACCAATTTTCCCGTTTGCTATGAAAACTGTGAAACGCGCCGCATTTCCCTTGAGGATACTGTAAATATATCTTCCTATCAATTATGGACGCGATCTTCCAGCCTCTTCTGACAACTGATAACTATAAATGATTTGACATAAAACCCAAAATGTGCTACGGTATTAAAAATTGACCCTTCGCCCAAAAAACAGCCTATAAACAAGGAAACGATATGCCACGTTCAAAACCCTCCGATCTGTCATTAATGGAACTCTATAAACACGTAAAAAAACAGCACGGAGATGCCATACTCCTGTGTCGAGTCGGTGATTTCTATGAAGCCTTCTTTGAAGACGCTGAACTCATTGCCCGCCTGCTTGAGATCGCCTTGACAGCGAGAAGTCATAAAAACCAGAAGTCCCCACCGCCACCGATGGCAGGTATCCCACATCACGCACTCGACTCCTATCTCTACAAACTCGTCAAAGCCGGACATAAAGTTGCCATCTTGGAGCAGACCGAGGACGCAAAACTCGCACGAGACGAAAATCGGCTCGTCAAACGCGATGTCGTCCGGATCGTTACACCTGGCACTGTAACCGACCCAAAGGTGCTGGAGCATAAAGAGAACAATTACATCCTTTCGATGTATCTCAATAAAGGCACTTACGGGGTCGCTGTCGCAGATCTCTCTACCGGCGAATTTAGGGTAACCGAGTTGACAGACCCTTCACGCCTCTGGGCGGAGATCCACCGTTTTTCCCCGAAAGAGTGCCTCTTTGCCGATACCTTTGAGGACGCCGAGATGTTTGATCGTCTCAAAACCGAACTCAAGGTGACACTCAATGAACTCCCCGATTGGCGGTTTGACTTGGATACGGCGCGGACGGAACTCTTGGAACATTTCCAAACGATTTCGCTCGACGGATTCGGATGTGAACACCTTCCCACCGCTATCTCTGCCGCCGGTGCGCTCATCTATTACCTGAACGAAACACAGAAACAGGAAGTTGAACACATCGTTTCGCTTCATACCTATACACTCTCGGATTTCATGGTGCTGGATGCCGATACACAACGCAACCTCGAACTGACAGCCTCCATTCGCGACGGTTCCACGAAAGGCACGCTCCTTGAAGTCCTTGATGAGACGGTGACAGCGATGGGGGGTAGGCGGATGCGTCAGTGCCTCTTACAACCCCTGCTCGATGAAAAAAGGATTACGGAACGCCTCAGTGCAGTCGATGAACTCAAAACCCAGATTAACTTGCAGGAGGAATTGCGGGATGCCCTTGGACAGATGTATGATATTGAACGCCTCATTTCACGTATCAGTCTCGGCTCTGTGAACGGGCGCGACCTACATTCACTCAAGGATTCCCTTCGGCTGATTCCCGATGTTAAGGTGCAGCTCCAAAACTGCAGTAGTGCCTTGTTGGTATCCCTCAATGATACTTTGGACCCGCTGCCAGAGTTAGTTGCGTTGATTGAACACGGCATCCATCCAAACCCACCCGCGACAATCCGTGAAGGCGGCATCATAAACGACGGTTATAGTGAGGAACTCGATGAACTGCGGCAGATTGTAGGACAGGGAAAGGACTGGATAGCCGCTATGCAGGAGGAGGAGCGTAAACGCAGCGGTATCCAATCCTTGAAGATCGGATTTAATCAGGTCTTCGGCTACTACATCGACGTGACGAAACCGAATCTGCACATGGTGCCTGAGCATTATATCCGTAAACAGACGCTTCGGAACTCCGAACGGTTCATTACCCCTGAACTCAAGGAACAAGAGGCAAAGGTCCTCAACGCCGAGGATCGGATACAGACCCTGGAATATGAGCTCTTCTGTCAGATTCGCGAGGATGTGTCGAAATGGACGGAAGTCATACAGAAAATAGGGGCGGCACTCGCCATGACGGATGTGCTTGCCAACTTCGCGTATATCGCATCGAAATACAACTATGTGAAGCCTACCGTCGCGGCGGTGGACGAAATCGTTATCCGTGATGGGAGACACCCGGTTGTCGAGCAGCTGTTCACCCAAGAAGGGTTCGTGCCCAACGATACGGTCCTCAACTGCGATGATGAGCAATTACATATCATCACAGGACCGAACATGAGCGGCAAAAGCACGTATCTGCGTCAGACGGCACTCATCGTTCTGATGGCACAGATCGGGTGTTTCGTGCCTGCCGCCGCTGCGAAGATCGGTTTGGTAGACCGGATTTTCACACGGGTTGGTGCCTCGGACAACCTTGTCATGGGACAGAGCACCTTCCTCGTTGAGATGAACGAAACAGCGAATATTCTCAACAATGCCACCCGCAACAGCCTCGTCATCTTTGATGAAGTCGGACGCGGCACCAGTACGTTTGATGGACTCAGCATCGCGTGGGCAGTTTCGGAGTATCTCTTAGATGAGAAGCGGATGGGGGCGAAAACGCTCTTCGCAACGCACTATCACGAGTTGGTGGAACTCGCCAGCAAATATAAGCGTGCCAAGAACTACAATGTCGCCGTTCATGAAGATGGACAGAAGGTGACCTTCCTCCGAAAAGTTGTCCCAGGGGGTGCAGACCAAAGTTACGGTATCCACGTCGCACGGCTCGCAGGACTCCCCCAGGTCGTGATTACCCGTGCACAACAGATACTTGAAGTGCTTGAACAGCACAATCTCAGTGTTGAAGCGGATGGTGCGACGGGTCAACCCCCGAAATCACACCCGACACTGCCGAAACCGCGTCGCCGTGTCTCCCGAAAGACAATACAAAGCGATTCCCTACAGATGGCACTCTTTACACCGAAAACGCATCCCCTCGTCGAAGAGATCCGACGGTTGGAGCTCACGCAGGTAACCCCCTTGGATGCAGTGAATATTCTCTACGATTTAAAGGCGAAGGCGGAGGAGTCTTAGGGTCAAGCGGCAGCGATGCAGTCCCCTTCTAACGCACCCAGCGTAACACGCTGAATCTGATTGATTGCACTCTCGGGGGCATCCACAAGAACACGGAGATAGTTGTCAGTAAAGCCAGCAAGACGATTGTTTTTCCCTTCTCTGCTCGCTTCGATGAGCACCTCTTTCTGCTTACCGAGCATCCGTTGTCGAAATGCCGTGTTCAAGCGTTCACCAAGCCCGATCATCGCTTGGCTGCGTGCTGCTGAGACGTGTGGGGACACCTGATCTGGATAGGTCGCCGCAGGCGTACCTTTTCGGGGGGAATAACGGAATACATGCAATTGACTGAATCCGATGTCCTCAACGAATTGGCAGGATGCCTCAAAGTGAGCATCCGTTTCGCCGGGAAACCCGACCATAATATCGGTGGTAATCCCGATATCATCGCCAAAGACGCGGCGTAAGTTCTCAACGAGATGTGCGAATTCTACTGTGGTGTAACGCCGACGCATCTGTCGCAATACCTCATCTGAGCCTGCTTGGAGTGGGAGATGGAAGTGCGGCATGCATTTTGGGAGTGCTGCCATCCGCTCGCCGAGGGAATCTGGGAAATACATCGGTTCAATCGAGCTGAAACGGATACGTTCAATGCCTTCGATGTCGTGGATATATTCTAAAATGTCGGCGATGTCTTTTTCTCTACCGGTGTCCACGCCGTAAGCACCGAGATGCACGCCGGTAATGACGATCTCTTTAATACCGCTGTCAGCGATGCGACGGGCTTCATTGGCGATGTCATTGAGGGGACGGCTCGTCATTCTACCGCGCACGTATGGGATAATGCAGTAGGTACAGAAAGCACTGCAGCCGTCTTGCACCTTGATAAGCGCACGCGTGCGTTTGCCAGCGTCGCTCACACCTTTGCTAAAGCGTGCGTGTTCGCGAATCGCATCGTGCTGGACGGGTTCTATCGCAAGGAGCGGATTGGACGTGTGGAGTGCCGCTGCTGGCGAGGCTTCTAACTGCGCCTCAGATGATGTTTCGGTATGTAGGACGTCAAGGTATTGCTGAAAATCCGCTTTTTCTCTGTTGCCGAAAACGAACGTTACACCCGGTATCTCTTCAATCGCCTCACGGTCGCTTTCCGCGTAGCAACCTGTAACGAGCACTTTTGCGTTCGGGTGCTTGCGAATCGCTCTCCGAATGACTTGCCGTGCTTTTTGATCGGCGGTGTTTGTTACGGTGCATGTGTTGATGAGGTAGAGGTCGGTCTGTTGTTGGGAGGTCTCATTATCAATAATCGTATATCCATTGCGTCGAAGGGTCTCGCGCATGGATTGCGTATCGTATTGATTAACCTTACAGCCCATCGTCATCAGTTTTGCGGTTCTCATGCGTCTTTTTTATCCAGTTTGTTGGGGAGAGTCCAATTTCGTTTCGCACACGCTCGCTGGCGAGGTTTCCGTTTTCCAAGTAAATATTATACCGAATTTTTGCCCGAATTGCAAATGAGATAGTTTTACAAAAAGGTAGGTGCGGTTTTGCGGCGTAATCGCCCCGGTGAATGCCACACGGAGACATTCATACCGTTGATTCATGCGATCTGCATTCTAACCGCACTATAAGCGTCAATTTCGTATGTAGTGCCGTAGGTTGGGTAGAGCGAAATAGAGAAAGGTAGTGGTAACACCGTAAACACTTCTCAATGCCAGACACCATCTGACGACATCAGGAGCATAGCGAAACCCAACTTTATACTTTTATGAAAAGGGATAACTGGAAAATAGGCGGGCATCGAGACCCGCCTCGGAAGGGTGTCTATGATAGTTCAACCGTTTTGCCGGTCCGGGCACATTCGTAGATAGCCATGTTAAGAGCGACAGAACGTCTGCCTTCATAGCCGTCGACTGCGGGTGCCCCACCATCGTTGATCACTTGGATCGCATCCTCGATGACGTTGGCCGGATACGGCGGCAGTTCGATTTCGGGTTCGTCATCATCGACAAACTCCCAAATCTCCGGTCCGAGACCGACGATGCCTTTTTCGCCGTGGACGTGGATCATTGAGACGCTGCTTCCCGGGAAGGTCGTCGTCGTCAGCACGTGTCCGAGCGCGCCATTTTCAAATTCAAGAATCGCCGAGGTCATGTCCTCGGTTTCACAATTTTCGTGATCGTAGACATCGAAGTGCGCACCGATAATACGTTTGACGGGACCCATGAACCAGAGCATCAAATCGATGTAATGCACGCCTTGGTTCATGATAGAACCGCCACCGTCGAGTTCCCATGTGCCGTGCCAACCGATGTAGTAGCTATCCGGGCGTTTCCACTTCATGCGGAGTTCGCAGAGGAGCGGTCTACCGAGAGCACCCGTTGCGAGAACCTGCTGAATCTGACGGTTATGTGTGCCGTATCGTTCACCGAAGTCGACAAGCAGTTTGACATCGTTGTCTTCACATGTTTTAATGAGAGAGTTGCAATTTTCGACGCTGACATCCATCGGTTTTGTGGTGATGACGTGTTTACCGCGGCGTGCGGCTTCTTCTCCAAATTTACCGTGGAGACCGCTCGGTGTCATAATCATTGCCACGTCAATATCGTCGCGATCGAACATCTCAAGCGCATCGTCGTGGCTTTCGCAGCCGAAGTTTTCTTCAGCCGACGTGCGCCGTTCTTCAACGAGATCCGCCACGGCAACGAGTTCCGCACCGTCTGTCTCGTGAATCATACGGGAGCGGTTCATGCCCATACCTAAACCGACAACACCGAAACGTAGAGTATTAGCCATTAGAAATTCTCCTTTTATAGTCGTCAGTAACGGTTAGAAGATTCCCGTTTTTATGACAATACCCCTGCACTTGGAGGACTCCAAAGATAGGTAAGTTGTTACAAGAATACCTCTTAACTGAAAACTGATAACTGAAAACTGATAACCATTATACCATATACACGAACTATGCGTTACAAAAAATTGACGGGACCCACACTCCGTTGTAAGGGCTGGGCAACCCAGCCCTTACTTATCCTCTTTCTCTTACATCTCGTGCTAAAATCTTTACTTGCACAACCCAATTCCTCACAAAATCAAGGTGTCCGTTTTACCGATGTAACTGCCGAACTCGGTATTGAATTTCGGCATGTAAATGGTGAGAGTGGCAAGAAGTACTTTATTGAGCCGATCGGCAGCGGCGTTGCTCTCTTCGATTACGACAATGACGGGGATGTGGATCTCTATTTCGTCAACGGTAGCGATTTACCAGGGATGACCTCGTCTATTCCTCCAACAAACCGTTTCTACCGCAACGAGGGTGGCACTTTTATCGATATAACGGACGAGGC
This sequence comes from Candidatus Poribacteria bacterium, assembly GCA_022827885.1. Lineage (GTDB taxonomy): Bacteria > Poribacteria > WGA-4E > WGA-4E > WGA-3G > WGA-3G. The sequence goes on along the minus strand of JAJEIP010000019.1, from coordinate 64,960 downwards.
TTCTGTCGGTGATACGGGCTACGGGTTGGGGTGCTGCGTCGGTGATTACAACAACGACGGTTTCACGGATCTCTATGTGACGAACTACGGTCCGAATGTGCTGTATCACAACAATGGGGACGGCACTTTTACGGATGTTACTGCCACTGCGGGTGTTGCCGGCGATCAGTTCAGTAGTGGATGTGCGTTTGTAGACGTTAATGCCGATGGGTATCTGGATCTTTATGTCGTCAACTATATTCAATTCGACCCAGAGACGAACCCAGAATGTGCTCGATTGGGGATTCCAACGTATTGCACGCCAGAGGCGTTACCCGGTGTCGCCGATGTATTCTATCGGAACAACAGTGATGGCACCTTCACGGATGTCTCGGAGCGCATAGGGATCGGCACAGTAAACGGAAAGGGATTGGGTGTTGTCTGCGGTGATGTGGATAACGATGGGGATGTTGATATTTTCGTTGCGAACGATACCACCCCGAATTTCCTCTATCGCAATGAACGGAAGGGTGTTGAGATGACGGAAGATGCGCTTTTCGCAGGCGTTGCGCTCAGCGAGGAGGGACGTGCCTATAGCGGGATGGGCGCGAATCTCGGTGATTTCGATAACGACGGCTATCTCGATATCGTGATTACGAATTTTCAGGATCAGACGAATAGTCTCTATCACAATGCCCAGAGCGGATTCTTTACCGAGATGAGTTTCGTCAAAGGGATCGGTGAGAGGAGTCTTCCGTATTTGGCGTGGGGGGTCGATTTTATTGATGTTAACAATGACGGCTGGTTGGACCTGTTTATTGCCAATGGTCACCTGGATGACAATATCGCAGAGATCGATCCGATTGGCATCTACGCACAGCCGAATCAACTTTTCCTGAACGATCAGGGTATCCGTTTTTCCGAAAATCCCGACCCAGCGATAGCACAGCAAAAAGTGAGTCGAGGGACTGCCTTCGGTGATATAGATAACGACGGCGATATTGATATTGTTGTCTCCAACCTCAAAGACGCACCGACCGTTTTACGGAACGACAGCGACAACGCGTCGCAGTGGCTGGGTATCAAACTCATCGGAACCCATTGCAATCGAGATGCGATTGGAGCACGTGTGACCGTTGTTTCCGGGGGATTGACGCAGATGCGTGAGGTCAAAAGCGGTTCAGGTTACCTCAGTCAGAACGACCTCCGTTTACATTTCGGATTTGGTGATGCGATGTCGGTTGATACACTGACAGTGCGGTGGCTTTGTGGCAAAACCCAAACCTTACAGAACGTAGAAACAAATCAGATGCTTGTTATTTCAGAAAATTAGGGCTATCTTTTCTAAATTAACTGGAGACTAATAAATGCAAATGGATGTATTGGAAGAACTTAAAGCGCGTGACGAGCGTATTGAACGATTGGAACGCGCACTTTTGTTAGTGCTGAGTTTAAACGTTGGGAATCACCTCGACAAGTCTTCTCAGAACTGTTTTAGCCATGTGCCATCTTTCGCAGTGGAGCAAATGGAAACCCTTGTTGCGGAGTCGGGGGGCACGGAGAAGGTCATCGAAGCGTTGCTCGTCGCCACTGAAAAACGGTATCGTGTTGAACTCGATGCCTTAAGGTAAATTAGGAAGATGGAATAGCGTAGTCATCGGGATTGTTCTTTCGCCAGTTCGGGAGGTAACCTTCTTTATGCCCAAACCCATAGGAAGGACCGATTTGGTTCACACTCGACCAGGGCCACGCTTGCCCACCGATGAGCCGAAATTCATCGCTTTTGCCGCAGAGCCAGTAGAACATGTGTGCCACGTATCTCGCCACGCCGTGTCCACCGTATTCGGCAGTCTGAGGATCAAATTCTGATTCTTCCTTCCAATCCCGCGTTGGTGGGACCGTCCGCCAATAACTGTATTTCAACATATGGCGCAGCCCTTCCGCCGTGGATTCACCGCGCCGATGAAGAATACTTTGCGAATGGATAACAAACGAACCCGCGGGCCCTTCGCTTGAAACCCCTTTCTCGGCTATATCTCGACTTGTGGAACGGATATGTGAACCCGGCAGAATCTCTGTTGGACCCAATTCCGACGGTGTATCCTGTGGGAAGTAAAAGACCTCCACAAAGTTGGTTTCAGGACCAAAGACGTGATCGGCATCGTGGTGCCATCCCTGTGCGGGCATCGGACACTTAACACGGTGGTTGCTGACTAACACAGGTAACCCAACGTCCTTACCGAGCAGTGAGCGCAATGCGCCGGCGAGTGCTGGGTTGAGAAGAACATGTTCAATATACCAATCCTCAAGCAGAATCGAGCTGGGTTCATGTGTATCCCGCATCCGTTCTAAATCTGCGTGTGTCATCCCATCGGGCATGAAACACGGATTTATCGGCAAATCGCCGTTGAGATAATCACACGTGCGCTGGTTAATCTCATCAGGGACAACACCTTGGAGTTGCAGGTAGCCATCCCGACAGTATTGTAGCACCTCTGTATCGGTAAGCGTCGGTTCACAATCAAAGGTGCGGTTTACTGTGTCGTATTTCATCGTTGATTTCCTCACACTTCTTATTTTTCCATCCTGAAGACACCAATTCTGAATCCGTAGTTCTTGTAAAAAGCGACGGCATCTTCGTTATGGGCAAGTACATCCAATCTGACCTTTTTATTCGTCCATACGTTCTCGTATAACCAATCCAGCAGCTGTGTAGCGATGCCTTTGCGTCGGTGTGCTCTGTCCACGTACAATTGCCGCATATAGTAATGTCCACCCTCATCTCTGTATAAACAGTAAGCGACAATACCCGCGTTCTGCTTCGCCACATAACAAATGTAATCGGTTGCCAACCACGCTTTCATCCGTTGCGTGAGTTGAGCAATGTTCATCGAATTCGGGTGTCGCTCATCCTCGATGAGGTGCTTGTTCAGTTCAGCGAGTATTTCGACATCCGTGAGTTCAGCTCTAACGATTTCCATTGGATTGATCCGATTACGTCAACGTCACGGTATCCTGTTTAACAAGATCCTTTTCTTCCCACTCGGGTCCGTAAGCCGCCAACGCTTTCGTCTCAGGGGAGAGCCTTTCCATCACTTCAGGTGGGAAGACTTCCCGGATCCCACGCTCATCTTGAAAGAACTGCGTCTTGTATCGCAGAATCAGGAATCGCCGATCGCGATCCGTCGGCTTCCACACCAGCACACCGTGGGTCAACAGTTCAGTGATAATCACGACATCCCCCGCCTTCGGTGTCACATTGACAAGTGCTGGATGGAGCGGGGCATCTGGATTGTCGGGTTCGGGGAAGAATAGGTTTTCAGGACGCGCAAATTCGCGCTTATGAGACCCCGGCAAAACTACCAAACCGCCATCCCCCGGATAGACATCCGTGAAATAGAAGAAAGCAACGACATCGTTTGTGAAAATCTGATCGTCTCTAACACCATACCGTCGGGTCCAACGAAAACCTTCACCGGCACAATGCAATGGTGTCATCTCCTGCCGCTCGTGCGTGTTGACGACAAGCGATCCACGATTGAAACGAGGTTTGTTCCACGTCAATTCTTTGATGATGGGCCAGGTAGCGGGATGTAGTGTGAGTGCCTCAAGCGATTTATCGGCAGAGAACCCATTGGAGAAGCCTTCACCACCTCTGCTAATTCCGGGTGGCAATTCATCTGATGTTGCCTGCACAAGCCGTTCGATCGCTGCCTGTGTGTTGCCAAGTTCTTCTGGGGACAGGACGTTCTCTAAATGCAAGTAGCCACGTAGGTCAAAGAGGTACTTCTGTTTCGGTGTCATATCTTTTCCTCAAGCGGGATAGGGGTGTCCTTTTCTTGGGAAATATCATATAAAGAATTGCTTTAAATTTCAAGATAATTTATAATAATGGCATGGGTTAGATGCGTTACTCCAACGCTTTAGTGGAGGGATTCAAGGCTCAATCGAGTTTGATAATAAACACATCAAAAGGGAGGATGTTATGTTTAACTGGACAATTCAGTCTATCTATAAACCTTTAACATTTGTTGTTATATGCACAGTTGGCTTGATGCTGCTACCTCATATCGGAGATGCCGCCCCCGAACCTGAAGTTTGGTTTTCTTTCAAAGGAAGAAAGGCAGGGGTCGTTGAAGATGCCAGTGGAAACGGAAATGACGGTAGGATTGAAGGCAATGCAAAGCGTGTGAAAAGTAAAGACGGTCCCTACGGGATGGGCATCGAACTCAGCAAAGCCTTGGACCAGTTCATTGAATTCGATTACGAAATGACCGACCCCGGCACCGTGTTATTCTGGTTTAAGCCGCACTGGAATGGTGGAGACGCTGGGACCTTTAGGATATTCGATGCCAACAATGCAGTCGTCTTCTTCTCGATTGGAAAAGGTGCCGTCATTGGAGAACGGGAAAATGAGTTCCACTTCGCGGTAGAGGACGCACCCGATACAGATTATTATCTTGCCGCTCAAGCCGCTGATGTTGTTAAGAAAGATACATGGATGCACGTCGCGGCAACTTGGGATTTCGGAGGCAGTGCTTACTTCTACCTTGATGGCGAGGAAGTCGCTACAGCGAAAGGGTTCGCAGGATTTCCTGCATTTCATGAATCCCCGAGAATCGGAGGAAATAACAAGTTTAAATACAGAGCCACCACGGCAGGGGCTCACGGTATTATTGACGAATTCGCCATTTACAGCGAAGTCTTGTCGCAAAAGGACATCCAGAGGGAAATGGAGATGCTCGTTTCTGATGTGAAACCCGAAGGCAAAATCGCTGTCACCTGGGGACGGATAAAGAGCGAGTAATAACAATTGTTAGACAATTCATCATAAAAACGCGATGGATGATGTATCGTAATAGTGTATGGGCGTTTTCTCTTCAAAGTCTAAACTTTTGAAGATGGCTGAAACGCCCCTAATAATATTTCGGAGAACTGGAAGTTAAATAGTCCTATAAGATTTGATAAAGAAATTGCTTTAAATCTCAAGATAGTTTACAATATTTAACACAATCGAGTTGAAGTGGTCCTAAAGGTGTTATGTAAGCGAATAAGAGAAAAAATTAAAGAGCAGGTATAAAAATGGAATCTATCATTGTTGAGAAACTCAAGCAGCTTCCACCTGAATATCATAAAGAAGTAATCCATTTCATTGAGGCACTTCTAACTGAAAAGGTTCCAAAGCGAAAAAAGAAACCTAAATTAGATTGGATCGGCGGCTTGGAGGAATATCGAGACCAGTATACAGCACTTGAACTTCAGAAGAAAACAATGGAATGGAGAGATTAGTGTATCTTGTCGATACCAATATCTTTCTTGAAGCGTTATTGCGTCAAGAAAGGACAACCGAAGTTCAATCATTTCTCCAGTCTGTTGATTTAGACACAATCTTCATCACAGATTTTTCTGTTTATTCTATCGGTATTGCTTTGTTTCGGTTGAAGAATCTTACACTTTTCACTCGGTTTGTGGAGGACATGATTGTTGATGGTATTCGTATACTTTCGCTAACCTTGGAAGATCTTAAGACTTTAAACCAGCCCATTCAAAAATTCAACCTCGATTTTGATGATGCCTATCAGTATACTGCTGCAGTGAGATATAACCTCCAACTCATCAGTTTTGATCGAGATTTTGATAAAACAGATAGGGAACGCAAAGAACCTATTGACATCTTGCAATAAAACGTCTCAAAGGGTAAACTCTCGAAAGTTTCCAATCCATCCTACTCATAATCCCCCAACGCATCCCGCAAGCGTTCCAATTCCGCTTTCAATTCCACCACAACCCCGTTATATGCCGGATCTGCGTAAACATTGTGCATTTCATGCGGATCCCTCTCCAGATCAAACAATTCCCACTCTGGTGGTGTAGAGTGGTCGATTGCACCGCCAGACCCTAACGCCTCACCGTAATAGTAGATGAGTTTATACCGTTCCGTCCGCACGCCGTAGTGCGCGGGGATGTTGAAGTGCGCCAGGTGCATCCAATACCGGTAATACATAGACGCGCGCCAATCCACTGGCGTTTCACCTTCCAACGACGTTCGGAGACTCCGTCCCTGCATATCCTCGGGAATCCCTATGCCTGCGTAGTCCAATAGCGTCGGCGCGAAGTCAACGTTCAGTGTAATTTGTTCGCTTACACCCGACGCTTGGATCTCGCGTGGATACCGGACGAGCAACGGAATCCGTATGGATTCTTCATACATGAACCGTTTGTCATACCAACCGTGGTCGCCTAAAAAGAATCCGTGATCTGCAGAATAGATGACAATCGTATCGTCCGCAAGACCTTCCACCTCCAGATGATCGAGCAATCGTCCGACATTCTCGTCGATGGCGTGGGCACACCGCAGATAGTTCTGCATGTAGCACTGATAGTTCCATCGTTTCAAAGCATCGCCTTCCAAATTTTCAGGGATCGGTTCCGGCAGATGATTTTTGTGGTGCATGATACCCACCTGTGCTGTGTTCATTGCGGCAGCCGCTGCCCGATTTTCGTAGCCATCGTTGAAAGTCGGTGGCTCAGGGATCTCCTCTGTGTAGAGATGTTGATGCTTGGGATTCGGAAAGAACGGATCGTGCGTCGCCTTGTAGGTTGTCATGAGAAAAAACGGCTGATCTGTCTCTCTGTTCTGTAGCCAATTCAGCGAGTTATCGGTCACGATATCAGCGGAGTATCCGTTGAATTGCTTCCGTTCCCCCATCTCAATCATTTCAGGATTGATGTGTGCACCTTGGACAGGAAACACATTCCAGTAATCGAATCCGTGCGGATCACTGACACCCCCGTGTCCGAGATGCCACTTCCCGACAATCGCCGTCTGATACCCGTCTTCATGCAGCATCTGTGCAACCGTCCGTTCCTGTGTGTGATCGATGGTATCCGCGAGGGTTTTGATGCCGGTCTGATGGCTGTATTTTCCCGTAAGGATGGAGCCACGTGCCGGTGTGCAGATTGCGTTCGTGCAGAAACAGTTGTTGAATCGCATGCCGCCGTTACCGATTCGGTCGATATTCAGGGTCTGATTCATCTCACTGCCGTAACAACCGATCGCCGGTGCCGCATGGTCATCGGACACGATGAGGAGTATATTCGGTTTATGTGTAGTCGGCATGGCTTATTCCCAGGGTTTCAGAATAATCTTTGAACTTTCTTGAGATGCGGAGGTTTCAAACGCCTGCTGGATCTCGCTCATCGGGAAGATATTGCTGATAAGCAGGTCGAGGAGGGGTGAGCCTTCGATAACCTTCATCAATCCGGGGAACTGGTTCAGGTTATAGTGCCATGCCCCAGCGAGACGCAACCCTTTACCGATGAGATCTGGGCTCACGTGGAGGACAGTGTCGTTTCTGCCGCTCTGTCCGACGAATGCAATCGTGCCACGCCGCCGCGTCGCATCGATACAAAGTCTATGTGCTTGAACATTTCCTGAGCAGTCGAGTGCGAAGTCTACACCGCGTCTGTCCGTAGTGAGGTCACGGATCTGGTCTACGGCATCTTCATCGGTTGGGTTGATAACCGCTTCGACACCCATCTGTTTTGCGCGTTCGACGCGCCACGGGATCAGTTCCGCTGCAATGACTTTCGCACCGCGAAATCGGGCGTTGGTAATCGCACCGAATCCGACAGGACCGATACCGGTGATTAACACGGTATGGGTCGCGTTAACGCCCATCTCATCAAACGCTCGGTAAGACGGACCCAAGGCGCAACACGCAAGGGACGCATGTTCATAAGAGACGTTGTCCGGAATCTTCGGGAGCAACCAAGAGGGTTTGAGGATATACTGTGCCATCGTCGCACTACCGTAACGCGACCCGACGAATTCCTCGAAATTGTAGTTGTTTTCGCAGTGGATATAGTCCCCGTCGGTGCAGAGTACGCACTTCCCACAGGGGTATTGGGGCATCACCACAACGCGGTCGCCGATTTCCACTTTTCCGGGTTGAGCGATGTCAACGACCTCGCCTGCGGCTTCGTGTCCAAGCCCGTCAGTTTTGTGTCCATACTCGAAAGCGTGGTATTCAGTACACATCGGCGAGGCATGGATTTTTACAACGACCCAATCCTCTTTCGGTGTCGGATCTGGTACTTCGACGAGTCCTGCTTGATGTTCACCTAAGACTGCTGCTACTTTCATAGTCACTCCTTCTGTTTTTCACCAAGGATATAAGGATATTTCGATTAAACCTTCGTCCATTTTAGCATAGGTCGGTCTACAAAGCAAATTATTGCGACGGTGTAACTCTCTTGGCAGAAATTTGGATTGAAATCCTATCGGTCCAGCGGACGAACCTCTCCTACAAAGGTCTGCGTATTCGGAGTTGTTATGAAGTGCGCTCTTAACTGACAACCGATCAAAACTTGCTTGACAAAATTAGCGAAAACCTGTTTAATAATAGAGGCAAATACGAATATTTACAGCGAGCATCGGCTTGCAAGTAATGCCAAAAGTGCCGTGTGTGCGGCATGTTAGGATTTAATCTTCAATAAAAGGAAAATCGGATGAAAATAGAACAACGACTTGAGGAATTAGGTGTAGAATTACCAGAACCCGCGATTCCGGTAGCGAATTACGTCACGACGGTACAGACCGGCAATCTTATCTTCACCTCTGGGCACGGACCCGGAACTGGCGAAGGTCCAATCTATAAGAGCCAACTCGGCACTGATGCGACGATCGAGGAAGGTTATGCATCAGCACGCCAAGTGGCACTTGGCTTGTTAAGCACCCTCAAACACGCACTCGGTGATCTTGACAGAATCAAACGCGTCGTCAAAGTGGTTGGATTCGTCAATTCGGCACCCGACTTCACCGACCAACCCGCGGTTGTCAACGGGGCATCGGACTTTTTGGTGGAAGTGTTCGGGGACAAAGGCAGACATGCCCGCTCCGCAGTCGGCATGGTGCAATTGCCCGGCGGGATTCCCGTTGAAGTTGAGATGGTTGTTGAAATTGAAAACTAATGGCTTGAGAAAAGAAGGATACAATGGCGATTCAAATTATTAAGCCTCGGATACGCGGGTTTATTTGCACCAATGCCCATCCGGCGGGTTGTCATGCGAATGTCCTTAATCAGATAGATGAGATTAAACAGGGCATTCCCTACAAAGCGACAGATATGAACGCACTCGTCATCGGAGCATCAACAGGTTACGGGCTTGCTTCTCGGATCGCTCTCACGTGGGCTTACGGTGCGAAGACGCTTGGACTTCTTTATGAGCGACCCGCCGATGCCAGACGCACTGCAACGGCGGGTTACTATAACACTGCTGCTTTCCATCGACAGGCGACGGCGGATGGGTTTTTCGCTGATAGCCTCAACGGAGATGCGTTTTCCGATGAGATGAAGGCGGAGGCAATTAACCGACTCAAGGCGAATTTCGGCAAAATAGATATACTCGTCTACAGTATCGCCGCACCCCGCCGCATACACCCGAAAACCGGTGCCTCACATCAATCCGTCCTAAAACCGATCGGTGAGCCGTATACAGGGAAAACGATTGATCTGAATCGAGAAACCATCGCTCCTGTTACCATTGATCCCGCAACTGAACAGGAGATTACGGATACAGTTGCCGTGATGGGCGGTGAAGATTTAGAGATGTGGATTGACGCATTGTCAGAAGCGGAGTTGCTCGCGCCGGAAGTTACAGTTGTTGCCTATACCTATATCGGGAGCACCTTAACGTGGCCCATTTACTGGGACGGGACTATCGGTAGAGCGAAGGACGATCTCAAGACGCGTGTTGACGCACTTGACGAGCGACTCGCAAATCAACTCGGTGGCAATGCCTATATCTCGGTGAACAAAGCCGTCGTTACACAAGCGTCCGCAGCAATTCCGGTCGTGCCGCTCTATGTCAGTATCCTCTATGACATTATGAATGCCAAGGGCATCAATGAGGCACCGATTGGGCAGATGCGACGGCTCTTCTCGGAGCATCTCGGACCTGGACTACAACCACACCTCGACAACGAACGCTATATTCGTCTCGATGACCGTGAGTTACAACCTGAGGTGACAAACGCAGTGACGGAGCGTTGGGGTCAAATTGATACCGACAATTTCCATGAACTCTCCGATTACGCAGACTTCAGGCGACGCTTCCGAAACCTGTTCGGGTTTGAGGTTGAAGGCGTAGACTACGATGAGGCGGTGGAGACGGAGTTGGTGTTTTAGGAATAGAAGGCAATAGAGGTCAAGCAAAACCTGAATGCGGAACATACGGCCCAGAAAACTGAAAGCCTACATGAGAGAATATCGAACATGGGAAGAAATTCTAATGGAACGGTTTACTTCCGACTGGGAGGAGGCAATCGGTTATCTGGATGTAGCACTTGAGGAATACCAAGAGGATGGTGACACGCCCTTCTTTCTAATGGGTCTCCAGAATGTTGTAGAGGCACGAGGTGGAGTTTCAGAGGTTGCTAAGAAAATTGGCATTGCGCCGCAAGTCCTCTCGGATATGCTCTCAAGCGAAGAGGCACCACGCATTGACACGTTCAGTGCGATTTTGGCTGTCCTCGGATGCCGGTTCTCGATTCAACCGTTAGAAGCAACAGAATGTAGTGCCGGGTCCGTAGCACGAGAGACTTCAATTGTGTCATCAGAGCTATCAAGCCCTAACCCTGAAGTTTCAGTAGAAAAAAGATGAATTGTATGAATTATTATGTAGAGACCTTTTACCCGATAACCGATGACTGAAGACTAATAACTATTATAAAGGAGAAACTTATGACGCAACCGATTCAGGTTACAGTCTGGAATGAATTTAGACACGAAAAAACGAACGAGTTTATTCGCGGTATCTATCCGAATGGCATCCATGCCGCAATTGCCGATGGCCTCGATAAAGCCGGCGGTTTTAAGGTTCGGGGTGCAACGCTGGATGAACCCGAACACGGCTTGACGGACGATGTGCTTTCAAACACCGATGTCCTTATCTGGTGGGGACATGCAGCACATAATGCTGTTGAGGACGAAATTGCCGCTAAAGTTCGCGCCCGTGTGTTAGACGGTATGGGACTGATTGTCCTGCACTCCGCCCACTATTCTAAACCTTTTACGGGGTTGATGGGCACGTCGTGTAGTCTCAAATGGCGTGAAGCAGGCGAGAAGGAACGTCTCTGGGTCATTGAGCACGGACACCCAATCGTTGAAGGTTTAGGCGAATACTTTGAAATTGAGCACGCCGAGATGTATGGCGAGCCGTTTGATATTCCTGAACCCGATACCCTTATTTTCGTCAGTTGGTTCCCCGGCGGCGAGGTTTTCCGAAGTGGATGTTGTTATTATCGGGGCAGAGGGAAAATCTTCTATTTCCGTCCCGGTCATGAGACGTATCCCATCTATTACGATGAGAACGTTCGCCACGTTATTGCGAATGCCTCTCGATGGGCAGCACCCGGCAACGCACCGACCCCTGTCTTTGGCAACGCACAACCCTTAGAACCCTTAGAAGAAGAATAAGCGTATAAGTTAACGGTGAGCGGGCTTCTCTCGAAGTCCGCTTGTTGTTATTGGGAACTGTTTATGCAAACAGAACAGACACAAACGACTGAACCTGTTGAGATTCCACCCGTCTCCGGTCCGTATGCTGAACCGTGGTCGCTGAAAAAGATTATCGCGCTTGCATCGGTGTTTGGACCCGCGGCGATTGTTGCCTCGGTGAGTATCGGGGCGGGCGAAACGATTGTTGTCGTCCGGGCAGGAGCGTGGGCAGGATATAACCTGCTCTGGCTTGTCCTACTCAGCTGCGTCGTCAAAGGTATCTTTGTCACCTATCTACTCGGTCGCTACACAGCGGTGAGCGGTGAATACATCGGAAATCGGCTCGCGAAACTACCCGGACCGCGCGGTTGGCTCCTCATTGCAATTGTTATCTTTGAGATGGTAGGTGCGCCTTTGGCATGGGTGCCGATCGCCAAACCGTGTGGAGCACTGCTCCATTTCCTGTTCAGAGATACACTGTCTTCAGGCGTCCCCCAACTCGTTTGGGAAAATCTAATCACGTCCTGCTTTATCACCCTTGCACTCCTTTTCGGTTTACGTATCTCCTTTGACAGGCTTGAAAAACAGCAACTCATTATCTGCCTCATTCTTGTTGTTGGGACAATTATTGGTACACTCATGGTGCGTCCGGACTTTGGTAAGGCGCTCGTTGGAAGTCTCCGTTTTGGACATTTGCCTGAATTCCCTGAATGGGCGCCCAAAGATGCGGTTGAAAACCCTTTATTGACAATGGCGACTGCGTTTGGTTACGTCGGGGGTTCTGTAATGGGATACGTTGTTTACGCAAATTGGGTAAGCATGCACCGATGGGGGATGACATCACATCGGAACATTGACGCGATCCGTCAGCGTGCCTCCACTCGTGATAGAATCGATTATCTCCCTGAACACCCTGAGCAGGTCAGTCAACTCCGAAAAATCCTGGCCCCACTCCAGTGGGATATCGGTATGGGCGCGATCGTCCTCTTCATCGTGACAGGGGCGTTCATGATCTCAGGTGCTGCTGTCCTGTATGGGATGCAAAGCACTTTTGAAGGGTGGAGCCTACTGACCGATCAGGCGAGTGTCTGGAAAAATATTCATGGCTCACTTGTATGGGTGTACTATATCTGTATCATCGTCGCGCTGTGGGGAACGCTACAGGCACTCCCAGAAATCTACGCACGGGTCATGCAAGAGTTCTTTCAAGCCATCTGGCCCCACCGCGAATGGAACTACGATACACTTCGTAGATGGATATGTGTCTATATTTTTCTCACGACGATGGTGCTGATCTGGTTGAACATCCCGTTTGACATCTTGACACAAGTCGCTGGCTTTATTTTGGCGAATTTTTCGATCGCTTTGATGATGCTCGCAGCACTCTATCTGAACGCGAAGCTGCCTGCTGCGTATCGGACGCGTCCCTTTATGTTCGTCGGCGCGCTGATTTCTGCTGCTGTCCTTATGATATTTGCCGGGATAAGCGGTTGGGGTTTGGTCGTCAAACTGTTCGTTGGCAATTAAGGTTGACCTCTTTTATAGAAGCATATAGAATACCGTCAACAACTCTGAATCTTCAGAAGGAGATGAGAAGATGGCAGACATCAAAGATGAACTCAAGAAACTGCAACAGAATGGCTTCGTTTTGATAGAGGGGGCGTTGTCGCCAGATGAGACAGAGCGTATCCGTCAGCGCATCAATTATGCGCGGGAACAGGGCTGGGAGGAAGGCTTGAACGCCGTCGGCAATATGTGGTTCGATACGCTCCTTGATCGTGAACCCGATACATACCAGTCGCTTGTCGGGCATTCGAGTGTCCGTCCTTACCTTGAGGGCTTGATGGGCAAACAGTGCCAACTGCGGAGCCTGCGGGCACATATCAATCCGGGTCCCTATCTCCAGGAATGGCACATGGATTTTTACGGCTATTGGCAGGAGCAGCGATATGTTCAGGAGCATCCGTTCGCAATGGCACCTGTCGGGATTAACACCACCTTCTATTTCCAGGACAACGATCCCGGTGAGGGACACCTCAAATTTATCAAAGGCGGTCATCTGTCAGAACCACCGCATCTCTATCCGTTGGATCGTCCTAAATTCGAGGCGTGGTGTGACGCACAGGAACATGTTATCCTGCATCCCAAAGCGGGGGATTGTGTCGTGTTTATCAATCACATCCCGCATCAAGGTGCCAAAGAACGGGACGACATGGAGCGGAGCAATGTCGTGTGTCATTATCAGGTGACCCCGATGTATGAAGGCGTGTGGCATGTCTCTCGTCCGCGCGGGTATCAAGGGACATTCCCGTTTGCGTAGAGATATATGCGAGTGTTTAACGGATTGGGCTATTCAGTTTTCCATGCTTCTGCTTGGTTTCCCCAGGCTCGGTAGGAGCGGTTTGTAACCGCTCCGGTCCCCGAAAAAACCGCCCACAATTAGACAACTGCTTAAAACTAAATAATCCTGTTTGACGGGCGGGTGTTCTTTTCTTGACATCCGCCCGTATTACTTAACGTGAGTTCGATTAAAAGTAGTAGGCACACGCCGTGTGCCGTAACGGACTTAGCAAACTGACCCGATGGGATTGGAGGCTACTCATGCGTAAATTTGTGATGTGTCTGTGTGCTGTGTTTCTAATAGTAAGTGGACAAAACATCAGCACGGCCGCGGAACTTGAGGGGTTGGTCGTCTATTTCGCTTTTGAAGAGGGGGCTGGTAAAGCCGTAGCGGATCTCTCAGGTAACGGACAGGATGGAAAATTAGAGGGAGATACGTCGTGGACGGATGGGAAATTCGGGAAAGCGGTGAATTTCGGCGGAAAAGATGGGATCGTTAGCGTAGAACATTCCGATGCCTTTGAATTTACCGATGGAATTACAATTGCCGCTTGGATTCTGCCCACTTTGAAGGTGGGACCCGGCACATGGCAACTCATAGCAGCGAAGGGACCTGATGTGCAGGAATTTTTCGAGGTGCTGCTCCATCCCGACGGTTTTATATGGATGGGATGGAAGTTGACAGGTGGACGCGTTGTGCCGGCACAAAGTCCCCGCGATGTCGTTAAAGACAAATGGCAGCACGTCGCTGTTTCATTTCAGAGTGGTGAGTGGTGGACTGTCTATCTTGATGGCGAGGTCCTGATAGATTATCCGAAGAATGGCAATGAACTGGTGCCGATTGATGCCCCGCTCTTGCTCGGTAGGGAGGATCCGCCCGCGCTCAATCGCTACTATAACGGCGTTATTGATGAGTTTGTACTCTTTGACCGTGGGCTTTCACAGGATGAGGTTAAAGAGATTCAGGGGAGTAGTATCCAAGAGATTTTGGCTGTTGAACCCGATGAAAAATTGTCGACGACATGGGGATTTCTTAAAGGAAGATATACGGGCGGTAGTAAGTCAAATTGACATATAGAATCATGCCCCTTTTAGAACTGTGCCAATTTGGCAGACAACCTGCGGGAATTTTCACTATTTCAAACGATTTCTGTTGGCATAAATATTGCACACTATATTGTAGCATAAACTGTTAGTTCGTGCCAGTCCCAAGACGCGAACCGACATTTGAGCACGTCCTATTATGGTAAAGCCGAAAAATAAATAAACGTATTTGTAGCATAAGCTTTAGTTTGTGCTTAATTCTGAAATCTATCATATTTATGCCAAGGAGAAATCGAAAATGAGCAAAGTCATTGGAATCGACTTAGGAACAACAAATTCGTGTGTGGCTGTTTTAGAGAGCGGCGATGCCAAGGTGATTGAAAACACCGAAGGAAACCGAACGACTCCCTCGATTGTTGGTTTCACCAGTGACGGTGAACGTCCCGTCGGACAGGTCGCAAAAAGACAAGCGATCACGAACCCACAAAATACAATCTTTTCGATTAAAAGGTTCATGGGACGGAAGTATAACGAGATTGGAGACGATGCCAACCGTGTGTCCTATGAATTAAAAGCAGATAAAGATGGCGATGTCGCTGTAAATATTGAGGGTAAGGATTACTCGCCGCCTGAAATCTCGGCTATGGTTTTGCGGAAAATGAAAGAAACCGCCGAGGCATATCTCGGAGAGGAGGTCACGAAAGCGGTTATTACCGTTCCTGCCTACTTCAACGACTCCCAACGTCAGGCGACAGCCGATGCAGGTAAAATCGCGGGGTTAGAGGTCGAGCGGATTATCAACGAACCGACTGCCGCATCTCTCGCTTACGGGTTGCAAAATGAAGGCGATAAAAAGATCGCAGTCTATGACCTCGGGGGCGGCACGTTTGACATCTCTATCCTGGAAATCGGGGATGGCGTTTTCGAGGTGAAAAGTACCAACGGTGATACACACCTCGGGGGGGATGACTTTGATCAGGCGGTTATTGACTGGATGGCGCAAGAATTCCTCAGTAGCCAAGGCATTGATCTCCGCAACGATCCGATGGCACTGCAACGCCTGAAAGAAGCCGCAGAAACGGCAAAGTGTGAACTTTCCAGTACACAACAGACTGAGATTAATCTGCCTTTTATTACCAGTGATGCCAGCGGACCGAAGCACCTGAACTTGACGCTCACTCGTCCAAAACTGGAGCAGATTACGGATAGCCTCGTCCAACGGTCACTCAATCCTTGCCGACAGGCGCTGGCGGATGCTGAAATGCAACCCTCCGATATCGATGAGGTTATCCTCGTCGGTGGACAAACACGCATGCCTAAGGTTCAAGAAGCCGTCCAGCAACTCTTCGGCAAAGAACCCCACAAAGGGGTCAATCCAGATGAAGTCGTCGCAATCGGTGCCGCAATCCAGGGCGGTGTGCTCGCTGGGGATGAAGAAGTCAAAGATATTCTTTTGTTGGATGTCACGCCGCTCTCACTTGGGATTGAGACCCTCGGTGGAATGTTCACGCGGTTGATTGACAGGAATACAACCATTCCTACGAAGAAATCGAATATCTTCACGACGTCTGCGAACAATCAGACCTCGGTCGATGTGCATGTCCTCCAAGGTGAACGGGAACAGGCGGTTTACAACAAAACCATCGGACGCTTTCAACTGAGCGAATTACCGCCAGCTCCCAGAGGTATCCCACAGATTGAAGTGACGTTTGATATTGACGCGAACGGCATCCTCAACGTATCTGCGAAGGATACCGCAACCAGTAAGGAGCAAAAGATTACCATTACCGCCTCCTCTGGGCTTACCGATGCCGAGATTGATCAGATGGTGAAGGATGCAGAGACACACGCCGAAGAGGATAAGCAGAAACGTGAGGAGGTTGAGACGCGTAACCAGGCGGATTCTATGGTCTACGAGACTGAGAAGAACCTCAACGAGTTCGGGGACAAGGTAGACGATGCTTCCAAGGAGAAGGTGAACGATGCCGTTGCCCGGGTCAAGCAGGCATTGGAAGCGGACAACCATGCTGAAATCCAATCCGCAACGGAGGCGTTAACACAGGTCTGGCATGAGGTGTCTGCACAGATGTATCAGCAGGCAGCCGATGCGGATCCAGGAGCTGCAGCAGGCGGTCCTTCTGCGACTGAAGCAACGGCTGACCCTGCGGATAGCGATGTCGTTGATGCTGAATACGAAGTCGTTGACGAGGATGAGAAAAAAGATCAGAAATAGTAGGTTATGTCGTTTCGTCTGGCTTATTGCGGATTCTGATCCATAGCACCTATCACGTTATGCGTGACAGGTGCTTTTTTCTTGCAATACCTTATGGATTTCGACCATCGCAAGCGTATCGAGTTTGCAATAGGCGCTCAAACGTCGATGCCATTCTTGCCTTTCGGTTTCATTGCTGGCACTGAGCATCATATTCCAAACCGCTGGGGCGTCCGCGCCCTCTTGAATGTCTAAGTTCTCATAGGAAAGCGAAGGCACTAATACAGGAAGCACCGATTTGAGGGATTTAGACCCACAGAAATCCGGATGTTCGTAGTGTTTTCTGAGAACCGTCAATTGATCCCAGAGTCTTTCAATAATTGATTGAAGTACCGAAGCATATTCGGGAAAAGATTCAGCCAGATTTCTGAGGATCCGACGTTCAAAAGATAGATTGTAAACGACTATGGAACCGCGGTCAGAAATGTGCGCCAGTAGAGATTGTAAAAACGGTAAACATGGATCGGATATATCGGTGTGCAGGTATTCGTGATGTGTAACCCCACCATCGGGTTGAAGGACGTGACAACTGTATTGAAACGGAAATTCTTCGTATACCTTGAAACCCTCGAACCGTGGGATCGCAGGTCTATCGGTTTCAAAATCGAGAAAGTGGATCGGATATTGCAAGTTTGCTAATTCTTGTCGGAGTGCTGCGCTGTCGATTGCGGGTTTATTTTCGAGAACGCTGTTAACATAGATGCGTTGCGATGGGGTCAGTGGGAAATCGGCTGGGAGATCGGAGAGGCGAAAAATACCCTTTTCTGCCAAGGCAGTCGCTTCAGGATCTTTGATCTTCGGAATGGTGAAAACTGAATTTTTAGGCACTGATGTCCAACAGGATGTCTTGAAGGGACACCTATGCGGTCGGTTGCATAGGTTTTTCCCAATCAGGACGTTTGGTTCAATGTCTCTGTAAAGTGTCGTTTTGAGTGTCCGTAGATAGCGCGGAACTTCCCGTTTTAACACATTAACCTTATCCGTCACACCTGCACAAACAAACAGATTGGACAAATCTGGATAAACGCACGCTTCGTCTAAGAGCATCAATTGCGTAGCACAGATCGGTATATCGCAGGTATCCAATATGTACTTTTGTAAAGCCAAGTTAAGAAGATATTCTTTTTTAATTTTTTTCGAGGCTCTAATTTCAATAATTCGCCACCCTCTTCCGTCTTTTTGGAGGATATCGCATCGGATAAAAACACCGTTTAAAAGGAAGGCAGCGTTGAAAAGACAGGATTCGCCACGGTTGATTGCGGTTTCGGTGTGTCGGACGGCAACATCGGGGTCTTCTGCCGCAATGTGCACACCTTCTGGAAATCGGGAGTAGGCGAGCGTTTTTAATATTTTGCGTTGATCGGAAAGTCGCTGTTGGGACAAGGGGAGAGGCGGGGCTTTTTCGGGATGTTTTTCTTCATACCAGAGCCGTTTGAGGCAGTGGATGCCGTTCAAATACTTTGCCGTTGTGAGGTAGCTTAGCATTGATAGGTTTTGAAGTGATGAAGGTTGGGCGGGCATTCAGCCCGCCTTTTGGTTATATTCAGGGATAGAATGAAAAGATTACTTAGTACCCAAGCAATTCGATACCTTCTTTATAGGTCGCCGCGGAATGTTGTAAGGAACCGAGTTCGTCCTCCGTCAGTTCGATTTCGATAATTTCCTCCACCCCGTTTCCGCCGAGTTTAATCGGAACCCCGATATAGAGGTCGTCGATACCGTATTGTCCGGTGAGATAGGCAGAGCAGGGGAGCAGCCGTTTCTTATCCAGGATGATCGCTTCCGCCATCTGTGCGAGTGAGGCACCCGCAGCATAATAGCCGCTCGTTTTAAGGAGGTTAACAATTTCAGCACCCCCGTCACGCGTCCGTTGTGCCATTGATTCGATGCGATCTTCCGGTATCAGTTGTGGAATCGGAATACCGTTGACGGTCGTATAGCGTGGAAGCGGAACCATCGTATCGCCGTGTCCGCCGAGGACGAGCGCATGGATGTCTTCCATGGATACACCGAGTTCAAGCGAGATAAAATAGCGGAACCGTGCGGAATCCAGCACCCCTGCCTGTCCAACGACGCGATGGGAGGGAAAGCCTGAGACTTTCCACGCATGGTAGGTCATGATGTCGAGCGGATTCGTGAGCATCATGATGATGCAGTCTGGCGACTGTTTCACGACGTTTTCTGTGACGCTGCCGACGATATTGGCGTTTGTTTGCAACAGATCTTCACGCGTCATCCCCGGTTTCCGTGGGGAACCTGATGTGATAATTACGAGATCGGAGCCTGCGGTTGCTGTGTAGTCCAAGTCTCCGTCAACTGCGGCATCAAACATCTCTACCGGACCCATTTGTGCCATGTCCAATGCCTTACCTTGCGGGACCCCGTCTACGATATCTATCATGACGACATCCCCGAGTTGTTTTTGTGCGATCAGAAACGCCGCTGTTGCGCCGACATTCCCCGCACCGATAACACTGATTTTTTTTCTTGCCACTTCTGCCTCCATTTTGATCTATTTAATTATTAACTAAGACTGTGATCGTTTCTGTTCAGGTAAAGTCGATCCTCAGTGAGAGTGGTACATGTCTGTAAATGCAGATGTACGTTTTTGTCCTTAGAAATAGGGGGCGAGGTGCATGACCTCGCCCTAAAAAATTGCGGATTAAGCATGCCGGGGTCCCATCGCAAAGGTAGGATCGTCCCCAAGATTTTCAAGGAGCCATCCGCGCAGCGGCACATCGTCTTCCGAAGGAACGTAGCGCCCATTGTTTCGGGTCGCGGCACCGAGCAGTTGCCGCCGGATCGCATCGCACCGTTCATAGAGCGGTTCAACTGTCATCTCGTCTTTCGGACGGATCCAACGGTAGCCGTAACCGTAGAAAAGTGCCTTCCGAGTCATTTCTGAGTGGTTTGGACTCCGCGAGTGCCAGAGCCGTCTGTCGAACAGAACGGCGGTTCCGGGTTCCACGCAGACCGGCATTGCATCGTCAGGGACATCGTCTGCGGTGGCTTCGCGCGGATCACGGCTGATTTCCGCCGTTGGAACGTTCATATCCGATTTCAGGTGGCTGCCCGGACGGATGTAGAAGTTACCGCGGCCCGGTTCAGAGACATCTGTGAGGAAATACGCCACTTTCAGGGATAAACGCGGACGTGGCTGGGTTTCCAATTCGATGTTAACGCGTCCGCTGTCTTGGTGCCATTCCAACCATCCTGCGCCCTCTTCGGCATCCGATGCTGCTGGCGGTTTAACGTGCATGTGGGCGTGGTATAGGTAGATATTCCACCCCAAAATTCCCCAGACTTTCGGTAACGTCGTGGGCAAATCAATGAGGTTCAAGAGCGCCTCATCGGCACCTAAGAAGTCCGACCACCCCCAGTGCGAACCGGGCTGTGCTCTACCCGAAGCGAGTGCTTTATTGTGTAAGGTGTCAACGGCGTGAACGAGTTGTTCCCGCATTTCAGTAGAGAGCGCGTTTGGCACATAGAGATACCCATTTTCTTCAAAGTGCGTGCGCTCCTCTTCTGTAATTAGGTGTGGAAGGTACTTCTCAGGCGAAGCTTCCATGCCCTTCTTAAGAATTTCTTTCATCGTAAATTCTCCTTGGCTGCGCCGTTACATTTCTAACGAACTCGGTGCGACTTTGCAAACATGGGAGCGATTACCGAACAAACTCCGCGAGGAATTCGCGTGAGCGGCGCAGACCGTCCGATTCTGATTCCCACGTTCGCCAATACCGGTAATCTTCAAGTTCTACACTCACGATACCATCAAAACCTTCGTCTTCCAAGCGTTGCACCACTCTCAGCCAATCCACTATCCCATCGCCAGGAATCGTATAACGCCACCAATCTTCACCGAAACCTTTTGCAGATTGCAGGCTCGGTCCCAAATTGCCGTGTAGATAGAGGGCTTCTTCGTCGAAGGCGGTGTCCTTTCCATGGACGTGTTTGACGTAGGGTGCGAATTCGTTCAGGGCGCGTAAATAGTCGATCCCGATTCTGACGAGGTGTGATGGATCATAGTTAAGTCCTAATCCCGGAGATGAACACTCAGCGAACATCGCACGCCACATCTCCGGTGTGCAACCGAGAGCAGGATAGGCGGGACCGGGACCGGGCCATCCCTCTACCGCAATGGTTACACCTTTAGAGGCTGCGAATTCGGCGATAGGTGGGATGGTTCGCTTCCAAATATCAAAGTTTTTGGTTCTGCCGAGACTCGCATCTTCTGGCACAAAGACGCAGAACATAATATGGACATCGTTGTCAGCAGCGGCTTCGATGGCGGCTTTTGCTGCCGATGCCCCGGCTTTCTGTTTAGATTTTTTTGCACTGAGTAAGTCGCTGACACCAGGGAGATCCGCAGACCCGATCACGAGCCCGGCATCTCTCGCGGTTTGAACAATTTCGGGGGTCGTTTCTCCTATGTCAACGGCTTCAAACCCGTTATCCGCACACCACTTACAAAAATCTGCGAAGGGCAATTGTCGAGCGGTTCCGGGAATACGTAAACCAATCTTCATAAAGTTTCCTCAAATGTGTTAGCAGTTGTCAGTTTTGAGTTTATCCTAACCGAACCGCAAGGTAAAATTAAAATCCCATCAATCCGCAGCAGCGGCGGCAGACGGGCATCGGTCCATCGTTACTCACCGACTGTCGAAATTTCATCGCCTTCTGGTTGTTCCACATATCAACGACCTTATCCGTTTTGATATTGCCGATGATATAGTCGTGGTAATCACGACAGAGGCTAACATCACCGTTGCTATCGATCTCCATTGTCATGTAGATACTGACGCACTGATTATATCCGAAGGTTTGATCGTGATCTGTGTAATACCGTTGGATTTCACCCCGTGTGTTGAGTCGGGGCATCATGATCGGAGGACAGCGTCTCTTTTCGTTGGAGATGTTTTCCATCTCTTCAAAACGATCCAAGATGACCCCGTGATCGAAGTCTTTCCACGTGCCTATCCAACCATAATGGGTTTGCGGTTTGAACCCGAAGCGTTTCTCGAAATCTTCTGTGTGTTCCTGTGCCGCTTCGGAATCTATCCACCAGGTCAAGTAAAAGATTTGCGCGTCTGCGTATTGATGCGTGAATTTATAGAGATCTACGACAACGTCAATGTTATACATTGTGACGCAGCTGAGCGGAATAATATAAGGAAACTTTATATTCCGTTTCGCTTTTGCTTCACTGAGCGTTTCTAATGCAGCCTTGACATCTTTGAAGTTATCGTAGTTTGGCGTTAGACCGGGACGTTGTGTATTGTGGATTTCCTCGTTCGGTCCATCAACACTGAGGTAGATAATTTTACAGGTTTCCAGAATATCGTCGGCGCGTCTGGCGATGTTCGTTGCGTTACTCACCAGTGATATAGGCATGCCTCGCTCTTTGATATAGTGCATCAATTCGATGATGCCCGGATAAAGCATGGGTTCACCGCCCCAGATGTACCACACCGGGGACCAGCCTGCATCCACAATCTGATCCACAAGGTTTTTATACACTTCAACCGGAACCTCGCGCTGCTTCAGCTCTTTCATGGACTTTCCGAGCAGGTATCCATTATCGCCCCATTGTCCACAGGAATGGCAACGGAGGTTGCACATATCGGTAATACGGAGGCTTACCAGTTGAATAGCGTCGCCTTTGCCGTGTTTGGCACCGAGGGGGTGTCGCCAATTGAAACTTTCTTTGGCGAGTTGATAGCGAACGAACTTGCTGGAGGTATCCCAATCTTCCGACATAGCACTGGCGAGTTCATTGACAAAAAACCGTGGTGAAATTCGACTACGTAGTGCCATCAATGCTCCTTTATGAGTTATCAGTTATCGGTTGTCAGTTTTCAGTAAAGAGGGTTCTCTGTGATAATTTACCGCTCCGGGGTGTCCAACAAGAGAGGGTAAATTGTGCTGAACGAGACTTTTGACTGATACCGATAATTCTTAAACGACAGGGTTTAGGATTCATTTTCTGGTTTTACCAGTGTAAGTGCCGCGGAATTCATGCAGTAACGTTTACCTGTCGGCGACGGTCCATCGTTAAAAACGTGTCCGAGGTGTGCGTCACACCGGCTACAAATGACTTCAGTGCGCGGCATGAAAAAGATACTGAAATCCGATTTCGTTTCAATGGATTCTGGGGAGACAGCCTCCCAAAAACTGGGCCATCCTGTTCCAGAATCGTACTTGGTTTCGGAACTAAAAAGGGGGCTGCCGCAACAGATACAGTGATAGATGCCTTTCTCTTTGCAATCGTGGTATTTTCCTGTAAAGGCGCGTTCTGTCCCTTTCTTCCGAGTTACCTTATATTCTTCCGGTGAGAGTTGTGCCTGCCACTCTTTTTCCGATTTAATAACTTTTTCGGTTTCCACTATTTTTTACTCCTCTTATGAATGTAGTGGGTTTCCTGCATCAATACTATACTACATTACGAAAAAAAACGCAAACGCGTTTTGAACCTTAACCGAAGTCTTTGGGTTTTACGGCTCCTAAAACCCGACATTTCGTCGCAGACAAAATTTCATAGCGCACCCCGCCCCATGTGATTTTGCGTTGGAATACTGCATAGAGGGCGTTGAGGCCTCCGAGAAGTAGCGAAACTGAAGTCACATAAGAGGTTATGCCAATTGTCTCCCGCATCTTCGGCATTTCGCGAAGCCACTTGGGTAGATTTTTGGCGTAAAGCCTGTAACCAAATGCTTCCAGAAACGGGATAAAAACAATCGGTAGCACCCCTTCACGATAGAATAGAAGTGGAATCGCTCCGAATATACAGAGACCTTTCGGTAGAAGCACAATGAGGCTCGCGAGCCACTGCCGCCAAAGTCCCATGTGCAGCGTCATAATCAGCTGGCGGTTCGTAAATTCCACAATTTGGTGCCATGTTCGATTAGACGTGCGTGTAATCGCTACGCAGTCTGGGACAAAATGCACCTTGTGCTTCACATCTCGCATGGCAAGGGTCGTATTCAGGTCTTCGATGGTTGCTTCTTCCCAGCGTTGAAGGATGTGTGCCTTCTCAAGCATCTCGCGTCGGAAGGCGTTAGAGCCACCCCAGACCATTGAAAATGGATGATCGCCTTGGAAACTCATCTGGAAGTTTACCCAGATGGCTTCCACCAGAGAGGCGATGTTCCATGTTTGCGGGAAATAGAACCGGCCCCCCACGGTTGTCCCTATGTCTGGTTCTTGGAGCGGATTCACAAGCAGCGTTAACCAATCCTCTCGGATATCAACATCAGCATCTACAAACGCGATGACTTCGATATCGTCTGGGAGTTTTTCTATCGCTGTCATGAGGTTCTGCACCTTTTGTGAGCGTGGCAGGTTGTTTTCAACGATGTTTGGTGCGAGCAGCACATGGACGTGCGAATGCGCCTCAGCAATGTCACACAGGTGTGGGTAAGAGATATCGTGTCCTACATCTGCTTTTTCATGTGTAACGAAGAAGACTTCATACTCGCCCGCGTAATTTTGATGCAAAAGTCCTTTGGCGTGTTCTGCTGTGTCGGCATCCCATCCATAGTGCGGCGCGATGATTGCCACCTTGGGGGTATAGGGCGGTCGATCCGCCTTACGTTCGCGCCGAGCGTACCGAAAGGACCTACTAATAATCAGCAATTCAATGATAACGAAAAAGTAAGCGATTGCGATAAGATAGGTCTGCATATTTCTAATTAACAGAAAATGGCTACGGCATCCGAAGCCGTGTAAGTGTCGTTTTCAGTTTCGGAACGAGTTCTGCGTTGAGCAGAAAGATCAAATTCGGTTCGTGTTGAAGTCGTGCGTAAAAACGTCCAGATGCCTCCGTCTGATTTCCAACTTGCAAGGTATATACCTTCCGATTTCGCAATTCTACGGTAATCTGGAGCTGCGGGGTGCTGAAGCCTGTAACCGCATCAGTGAGTACAGGTTCGCTCGGGACATAAGTGTCTGCCCGCAGATCGTCGAGTTCGTAGATGATAGCGTTAACTTCTGTGTTGTTTGCCTCTTCTTTCACCGGTGAGGTAAGTCGCCAGTTCGTCCCGAGGCGTTGGCATGTCAGCGATTCTTCTCCGTGCAAGGTGAACCGAATCGCGTCATCAATGTGGAAGTTGAGAACCTGTTTATCTCTTAACCATGCCGCACCGAGCGCAATCTTGTCGATTAAGCCGCGTTCGACACGGGCAACTTGATCGGACTGCTCGGCTTTAACGTAAACGGTTCCGTCTTTAGTAACGTCTCCAATATGCAACACCGCTGGTTTTTCTTGACCCCGTTGTGTAAAGGCAACCGCAATTGACGGGGACGCTAAGCCGTAGGACGCAAGGTTTTTCGCAGGGTTGTCGACGAAAGCAGCGGCTTTGAGGGAATCTACGCCAAACAACAGATCGTCCACCGCTTGCGCATCTGCCTTCATTGTTCCTGTCGCCGTTTGTAATTCCCATGCGTTATCACGGTTCTTGGAGCAGACAGTTGTCTCTTGATCCTGTTTAATTTCAAAGCGAATCGTATCCGTGCGTTGAAAGTCTATAATCCTTTTATCCCGCAGATCGAAAACAGATGTGCTGAGAAGTTGATAAATGTCGTCACTAACGGTGTAGATAGCGTGTTGGTAAACGGATTTAACGTAGACGTGTCTGGGAGTCCCATTTTCTGGCCGGACTTCTGCACCGATCTCAAGCGCGTGGGTGTTATTTCCATCTGTCAATTCTATCTGGATGCGTGGCGTGTCTAACCCGGTCTTTTCTAATTGCGCTGGGGTATCAGCGTCTGCTTGGTCGGCTTCAAATGTTGACACTTGCAATGAACGCAACTCCGAAAGAATATCCTCAATTTCTTGGGTGTCTGCTTTTGCTTCGATGGGGTGCGTGACGAACCAGGTCCCGTCTCGCTTTTCGCAATTAAGGGTTTTAGATGACTGATGACTCTTAAAATACGTCAACTGAATGTTGGACACCGTTTCTGTATTGAACTTAATAACCGACCGGTCCCGGAGGTCTGTCGGGGATTTCGTCAGATCGTCAAGCGCACTGGATTCGATCAGAAAGATATGTGCTTCGGATTTCTCTTTGACATAGACGGAGAAATTAATCGCTTTCTTACCGATAGAGAAGACTGCTGCGGGTGATGCCTGTTCTGTCCACAGTGAAAGTGTGATGCTGGGGGTATCCAATCCGTACTGTGCCAACGCTGTTACCTCAAGCGTCTGCTTGACGCGTTTATTGAGTATGTCATCTAACATTTGGTTCACTTTTTCACTGTCTGCATCTGCCTGAAATGGGCTTTTTAGGTGCCAGTTTCCCGTTGCGTCTTTTACCAATTTCAGGTCTTGATATGCCGTATCCGTGAACGTGACTTCCATCTGTTGGACCTGTTCTCGCGTTATATCGTAAACCTGGTGGATCGGTGGTCTTTCGCGTGTTGATGCGTTCTCTGGCGATTGCTGAAAAAATAGAAAATACGCGCCTGCAATACCTACGAGGATAACAATGATAATAAGGGTCGTCCTGAAATTCACGCGTCCTCTCCTTTACGGCGTTGCCACCAAACCATGAGTCCAGCAATAAAGACGATTGAAGGTATCAGGAAAACAGAGGTGATTTGCACTAAACGTGTGTCGTGAACGCGCATTTGGCGCAGCGTTTGTCCCTGTAAGTCGATAGGACGGATCGCGATGAGATCCTCCTCTAATGTCAGCCAGTTGATCGTAGAGAGAAAGAGGTCGCGGTTCGCCTCTCTGAAAGCGGCATTCGCTGCGAAATCTGAGTCCCCGAAAACGACGATTCGGGTTGGACCGCGTGAGGCATCCCTATCGCTATTTTGATCGACTTTTTGCTCAGCGGCAATAGCAACAGAGACTGGGGGTGGTGTGTCTACCCCGGGCGTATAGGTAAATGAACCGCTGAAGGTGCCGTCCGTGTCGCGTTGCTTTTCGCCCCAGCTGTCGTCTGTCCCACCAACGGTTTTGGCAAGCGATTTGACGCTTAGGTTCGAGACTCTGTCTGCTATAGGTGTAACGGAACGGGTCACGGGGAATGCTACGGGATCTCGCATAGCGCGGGTAATCTCGTGCAGTTCAAATCCTGGGACCGGTGCTTTGGGTCCGAACAACGGGACGAACTGCGTCTCGTCGATGACAAGGTCGTTTCCGATCGCAATCCCCCATCTCCGCATAAGTCTAACGAGCCCTCTGTTCACGTCTTCTGCGGCGGTGTCCGATGGATCGAGCATCAAGAGCAATTTTCCGCTACGCCTTAAGTATTTCCCCACTATGCCAATTTCATTAGCCGTCAAGGCGGTTCTTGGACCCGCAATGACGAGCAGTTCACAATCTGCTGGGATGTCAGGTTCTATCAAGAGCGAGAGAGGAAACGCGGCATAGTTCTGGTTCTCTAACTCTGTCCGCACTTCACTATATCCGTCGTTATTGAAGTCATTGATTCCATGTTCTTGGTGCCCCACGAGAAAATAGACCTTTTTCGTTTCATCTCGGATGAGTTTGAGAATCGCACTCGTGAATTTCTGTTCCTCAACGGTGGTCACTTTTTCGTGTCGGTCTTCGCTGTCGAAAATGATCGTTCCATCGTATCTCAGTTGATACTTGTTGCTCAGTTGGAGATCTATGTAAGGATTTTTAAATGAAAAGGTTATAAAATCAGTCTCACGCTGGTACAATTCTAACATATCTTTCGCACGTGCCGCTGACTGTGAGGTGTCGTCGCTGAAGAACGCGATGACTTGGATTTCCTTTTTAAGGTCTTTGAGAACGGTTTTCGTTTGTTCCGAAAGCGTGTAAAGCTGCAGCTTCGTTAAATCTATCTGTTTATCGAACTGCCGGATAACAATGGCATTGACAAAAACCAAAATGCCGATAACGCCAACGATACTCAAAGCCACGTTCGCTCCGTAACGCGCTTGACGACTGATGAAAAAATTCATGAAGTCCGCAAATCGCAGGCGTGCGAAAATGGCGAGTGAGACAAGCGCGAGCAAGAGACAGATCCAAAAAACGAGCCGCGCTTGAAAGACCCAACTGGCGATCGCTATAAAACTGAAGATGAGCGTTAGAAAACCGAGAAGTGGATCTATAACCCTTTTATTCGCTTCCATGTTCTATCTCCATTTCGATGACTCAATCGACTTGAACGTCGCAAATAAGCAGACACATGTGAAACTGACGTAGTAAATAACATCTTTCAAAAGGATGATACCGCGTGAGAAATCTCGGTAGTGTTCAGGGAGCGACAGGTAACTCAGAAATTTTGCTATGGGGCCACCACGCGCTGAGAGCGAGCCGATCACCCATAACGTTATGAGGATCCCGAAACTTGTCAACGCAGCGACGAGTTGGTTTTTACACATTGATGACATCAGCAAACCTAATGATAGAAAGGAGGAACTGATGAGGATGATACCCAAATAACCGCTCATAAGGAGTCCACTGTCCAGATAACCGAAACGTTGGGTTAAGAGTGGAAACAGAAGCGTTAAGCCAAGCATAATCAATACCAGTGTGCAACTCGCAAAGAATTTACCGAGAACCACTTGCCCGTCTGTGATTGGGGAGGTTAGGAGTAGTTCAATCGTTCCCGATTTCCGTTCTTCTGCAAAGAGTTTCATTGTCAGCACTGGCGTGAAAAAGAGTAAGACAATCGCCATGTTACCAAAGAGGGTTTCCATCACGTATCCGCCGGTCCCGCCGACGTTGCTCGCACTAATGAGCAGGATGGAGAACAGGAAGCCCGAAATCGCTGTAAAGACGAAACAGACGAAATAGGCGATCGGTGAAACGAAATAGGTATAGAGTTCTTTTGTGCAAACTGCAAGAATATTTCTCATATTTTAAACTATGGGCATCCGGTCACCGTTCCACTTCGTTTCACGGTGGTTTTCGGTTAAGTCTAACTGCCTCTGAATGTTGTAGACTTGGATCTTATGCCGGCCTTCTTAAATAACCTTACATCTCCTTAGTAGAGTCGGAATTAACCAAACACCACTGCGTAATGTAATGGAGCAGTGCCCAGATTCAATTGTTAAAAAATTGCTTCCGAACCTTTCCAACAAAGAAGGGACCAAGGGATTCGATGTATTTGGTGGTCTGTTCTGTTTGACGCATATCCTGAATCAAACGCGATAACGGATGTAAATCGGGCCCGACCACTCCGATAACGAATTCATTGTCGTTTGTATCCAATCCGAAGCAGGCGAGTCGGATGTCACTGGCATATCCACCTGCGGCATAACCGCGCCCCAGCAAAGCGTGTTCGCCTAAGATGCGACCCCGTTCACGGTGTTCAAGACGATAGAATTCAGGGCTTCGGCGCAAGGGATACCAAATCGCCCATCGAAAATCGGGGTTGAGAACGTTTTGGAGCGGTTTGTTGAGGAGCCACTCTTCCAGATTCGGTTCTCTACCACTTGAATAGGTTCGACCGGTCATGGTCATTTCTGGACGATATGACAGCTGAGGCGCGTCCTGTGCCTTTACGAGTAGACTTCGTGATTCCGCCATTAACACCGCTGGATCCTCTGAGATGAACAGCACACCGATCCCTGTCGGATGGTTTAGATCGTCGTATAGCACTGCGTTTAGACATCCGTTCTCAAGTATCTTAGTGATAAGTCTGTGGTCGAAGCACTCTTTAAAGACATGCAGTTGAAAGAACAAACGCCGGTCGCTAACTTGTGGTTTCCCGTCGAGGGGCGCGCCGATTTCTTGAATATTCGGGGGTTCAGGACGTTGCGGTCTCTTCTGTTCGGTGTTCATAATCTTCGTAATTAGTTTTGAGAGCTGTCAGCCGGCAGTCGGCATGACGGTGAGGTTGGTCAGTAAAGAGATTTTCGTTTAACAAAAGTCTCTTGTGACTGGCAACTATTCAACGTTTTGTGGTGTAAGATTCACGAATCCACTCTTCGAGGACTTCATCTGGGTTTTCCAAAACAGCCTTTGGAAAGGTGAATGTGGATTGTCCCGTGTTCTGCTTAATTAAGTTTAGCCCGTGCTGATAACTACCCAGGAGTTGATCACAGACCTGCTGGACGGTTTGTGCCTCTGAAATCGCCCGTTCACAAATAAGCGCAGTCGCTTCAGCGTCGAACTGAATTTGCAATTGATGTTCTGTGTGAAATTGTGCTTCATATCGGCGAACCTGCTCACACATCACGGTCCTGCGGTTGTAGTCCGGTTCCGCGGTGATTCGCTTTAATTCGACATCAGGTGCGTCGACAACTTCAGCAGTGACAACGAATTCCTCAACACCGGTGGAGGGGAGTTCAAATTTATAGTCGCGCAAGACCTTTTCGCAAACCGTCATTAAGGCACGCGCCCCTGTTTTTTGCGCAATCGCTTTTTCGGCGATGCGTTGTAGACCGCACTCTGAAAACAGGACCGTGATACCATACGCACGAAAGGCGTTTTCGTATTGACGGATAATGGAACCTTCGGAGTGTTTCAGGATATAGAACAGGTCATCTACGCCGAGCTCCGTGCAAACGACATGGACTGGCAGTCGTCCGATAAACTCGGGTTCAAAGCCGAAGTCTATGAAGTCTTTCGGTGTGATGTTCTCGAAATACTGGGTTTCCGTGTCATCGGTTTGGCTGGTAATCTCAGCATTGAAGCCGATTTTGCTTTGATGCATACGTTTCTTGATAATATCTGCCATACCCGTGAACGCACCGCTGATGATGAAAAGGATGTGCCGTGTGTTGATAACCTCTTTCTCGACCTTGCCGCTTTTCTGAAATTCCATAGCGGCACGCATCTGTGAGGCGACATCGTTCCCGCTACGCAGATCCACTTCGGTTTCCTCCATCAATTTCAGAAGTCCAATCTGCACACCGCGCCCGCTCACATCGCGTCCAATGATATTTGGCGGTGTCGCGATTTTGTCCGCTTCGTCGAGATAGATGATGCCGTATTGTGCGAGTTCGAGATTGTCTTCCGCTTGGGTTACCAGTTCACGGATTAAGTCGTCAACGTTGGCACCGACGTAACCGGTTTCGCTGAATCGAGTCGCATCCGCTTTGACGAACGGCACGCCGATGAGTTTGGCGATGTGTCGGATGAGGTAGGTCTTGCCGACACCGGTCGGTCCGAGCATGACGATGTTCTGTTTGGAGTAATCCGCATCCGCGGCGGTTGGGTCTTCGTGGCATTCCCGAACGTGATTGTAGTGGTCACAGACGGCGATAGCGAGTGCCTTCTTTGCCTCGTCCTGTTTGATGACGTATCGGTCGAGGTATTGCTTGATATCCTTCGGTTTGAGGTCGAATTTCAGATCGAAGGTTTTTTTCGGCTCAGGCGCTTCTGTTTCTCCTTCAGGGGAGGGTTCATTGGCGGATGCGTTAATTAAACGGACGCTCCCGCCATATTTCTGTTGGACGAATTCTTGGAATTCTTTTTCTATTTCTTCGGGTGTGGGTATCTTCCTGTTTATGCTCACGACGCTATGCTACCTCTCTTCTAAAATGGGGAACCGAACCTAAAGTTAAAGGGTCCCATTTGTAAGTTCACGGCGGACAATTTCAGTGCCAGCGACCATCGTTTTCAGTTTTGCGGCGGCTGCCCACCGTGCTGTTTGGCTGAATCCACAATCCGGTGTGATGGACAGTTTTTCAGGACGCACGTGCTTGAGTGCTTCTCGGAGCAGTGCTGCGACATCCTCTGGTGTTTCTACGTAGTAATTTTTGACATCGATGAGTCCTGCGGCGAGTTCTTTATCGTTCGGAAACTCGCTCCACAATCCGATTTCTGCCATTTCCCGGTTTGCGAATTCCAGGGCGAGTTGATCGAACGCTGCGTCTAAAATATACGGAAAGAGCGGACGATACGAACGTTTGCCGACGGCTCTGCCGCGATAGTTGCCGAAACAGATGTGCAGTCCAATCTTTGCAGAGACACCCTCAACGGTGTGATTGAAAAGTTTGACGAACGCTTCAGGACGATCCGGATAAACAGCGTAAGAGGGTTCGTCTAACTGGATGAATTCTGCGCCAGCAGCGACGAGTTGACGGAGTTCTGTGTTGATAATCTCCGCACAGGCGTAGGCGACTTCAAGGCGTTCTTTATAAATTCCACCCGTCTGGATCCGTCCGGAAAGGGTAAACGGACCGGGGCATGTCACCTTGAGTGTCTTCGTCGTCTCGTTCTTCGCGAATTCAAACTCCGCGAGGATACCGAGTCCGTCAGGAGCATCGAGCGGAACGGAGGGCAGCCATTTGCCGCGTTGGTCGTGTCCGTCGGGCCCCTGTGTTCTGGGTGCTGGGAGTTCTTCTAAACCAGTGAGCCGTTCATAGAAACCGAGAACGAAATCTTGTCGGCGCATCTCACCCTCTGTGATGATGTCAACGCCGGCGCGTTCTTGGTCGGCGATAGCGGCGCGGACCGCGTCGTCGAAGGTTTCGTTAATGTCGGTTTCACCGAGTTCTCCGCGTCCGATTGCCTCTAACGTAACGCACAGCCAACTCGGTGGTGCGTAACTTCCGATAGTGCTGGTAGGTATCAAAATGTCCGTGTCTGTCATAAGTCTCTTCTATTTTTCATCTCGTAGGTTTGCGAGTTCAATTAACTCTGGTTTCTTTGTGTGTCTGCTCTGGGTTTTCTACATTGATGGCGCGATTTTCACTGCTGTTTGACCCTTGAACAGTTTTCTTTCTTTGACGTGAGGTTGCCTCACTTTGCAAATAGGCAATATAGCGACCTATATCATGATCGAATTTCTCAGAGATCATGCGGCGAACACGACGGGTATCTTCAACGATGGGAGAATTTTTAATCATTGGAATCTCCAACGTTTGCGTAGAAGAATGGTGGCATCGTCAGGGCAACGACATCGTCTTCCCCAGAGATTTCGCGCGCCATCGCAAGAGCATCATCTAAGTTGCGCGCCCAGTCAACACCAAGCCGTTGCGCCACCCTCGGTTCCTTGGGACCCACGAGGATCACCTTCGCGAGATATTTCAGCGGATACGTCGCCCAATACCAAACAGTGAACGGATGGAAACCGTGGTGCGCGAACCTGTTCCGATAGCAGTCGATTAAATACGCGTCCTTTGCGTATTTTTCCTGAAACTTCTGTTGCATCTCAAACGGTTCCGTCGTTTCAGCGAGCACCTCATCGTAAAACTGTTTATAGGCGACATGATACTCTTCGTGAAAGATCTCGTATGTGGGGTTCATGATGATCACAACACCGTTCTTTTTGATGATGGGTTTGTTATAGAACCAGTTGAAGACGTAGCCTAAAATATCGCTCACCACTAAGACAGGGTTGATACGCGCATCAACAGCGTAAGGACTCATATCGGGAAGTCCGAATACCAATGTGCTGAACTGGCGTGGAATATCTATTGCCAACTGGTCCTTCATTGACGCTAACGTTTTCGCGTGAACGGCATCGATGTCGCCTGCGTTGACTTGTATCGGTTCGTAGTCCGTCTGCACGCTCTTGAGAATCGTGTAGCGAAGTGATTCGGGCAGTAGCGATAGGGTCGCCGGTGTGAAGGTTTTCAGCACTTTCTCTGCGATGTTGCAGTCGCGGTTCGGTTTCCCGACGTAGCGCAGATGAAATGGGTAGATCGCACCGTTCATTGCTGCTTCCAGTACCAAGATGGGTGTCTCTTTCTGAATCAGACGACTCATCCGTTCGATACAGGCGTGCATGTGCGAACCGTCGGGTTGCATGACGTGTGGACTTTCCGCTGTCATGTGCGGCGAGTGGTGGGGTGCTATAGAGTTATAGGTGCCGAGACCCACCGCGACGGATTTATGTCCGCCGTTGAGCGGAATCTGTATCATATCAACGTAAATCACCAGATCGGCTTCGAGAGCTGCCTTATCCGTCTCAACGATTTCATCTTTTTCTGTGTGTCCTACGTAGGCAATCTGGTCGGCATCCTCTGCATCGAAGTTTCGGAGTTGATGCGGATAGAACTCGTCCATAATGTCTTTTCCGAGCATATAGGCGAGTTCGTGTTCCTTCATCTTGCGGTGCAACGCGACGGCGCACATCAGTTGGATGTTCTGTTTCTCCACGCCGTAGTTATAGAGCATCTTCAGAAGCGTCTCAATCATAATCTGCCGCATATCTGGCTTTTTGGTGGCAGGAAAGGGTTGGCAATTATCATCAAACAGGATAAGCACCTTTGAATTGCCGTTGACGAGTTCGCGTAGTGGCGGCATCGCAAGTGGGTTTTCAAAGGCACGCTGTGTGTGTTCGCTTAGGGCATTGCGCTTGATTCCCGGCAACGGAGGCTTGGCGTAGTAGACCTCTGAGTTGTCCGGCAGTTTCGCGTTGATGAGATGATTTCCGAAGTAAGTGAAGTATTTCATACGATGATTTTAACGGATGTCCGTAGATTTCCGGGTTTTAATTTATATTATCATAGTTATGGGGCTATTGCAAATCTTTTTATCAAATTACTGATACACCCGAATTTCCCGAATCATCACATCCTCAAAGGATACTTTCGTTTTATGCGTCAATGGTTCTCGTGTGACGTGTACTGCGTCACGATTGACATAGATAATGACGCTTAGCATCCGAACGGGTCTGTCGATGTTGATACGGATCACCGCACCGTTTTCGGATCTTGCAATTTTGTGACTTCTCACTGGCTCAAAGAGAGATGCTTTTTCATCCGCTGCCTCTGCGGTCGATGTTTCTACCGAGAGACGATAAATGGTTGAGATTGGATGCACCTCAATGTAAGCGACAGGCGTAAGTGTGTCAAGTTGGATCAGTGCCTCTGCCTTATTTTCTCCTTCTATCCAGTCGTCGTGTCTGATACTGTATCTATAAGCAGGGTTACCCTTTTCAATAAAGCTTTTTACCTTCAGGCTGCTGGCTGTGGCAAGATCACCATCGACAAGTTTTGGATACGTCTTGCAGGATAGGTGTGTCGCCTTTATTCGTTTTGGAAGTGGCTGATACAAGGACGCGCAACCTACTGTGAGTAACCACACGCTGATCGCCACACATACGCGCAAAGAGTCGGTTCTACGTAACATTGGTTTTACCTCCGTTAAAAGTAGTAGGCACACGCCGTGTGCCGTAACACACAGGAATTTTTTCAAGTCCAAAGCGACCTATTGCGTTTCTAAACGACCGCTTGTCATTTGTTAGTGCAGTTCACACTATAGAGATTATGAGCAAGTCTCATGCCAGTCTGGATGGGTATTCCGCGGGTATTCTTAGCAAAAATTGCACTGAAAGGGACAAATCTCATTTCAGATTGCACGA
Source organism: Candidatus Poribacteria bacterium (assembly GCA_022827885.1). Classification (GTDB taxonomy): domain Bacteria; phylum Poribacteria; class WGA-4E; order WGA-4E; family WGA-3G; genus WGA-3G. Next base: position 29,588 of record JAJEIP010000019.1, on the reverse strand, counting down.
AATAGGGCAGGTTCAGATGGAAGGGAGAGATCTGTGGCAGTTGTGTCAGTCGGGTAGTAGATTGGACCCAATGCCGGTTATGAGACCGGTGGTGATTCGGAGCAAGCGTTGTCGTGTCTATTACCATCCGTGCTACATTTCTATGGTGTCCTATCAACGTTCTCCGAAAATGGAAATAACCGAAATACTACCGTTGTTTTCATCTGATTTTTTGTTGGACAAAAAAAGAGTCGCCAACTCAGGAAGTTGACGATTCTCTTATGTTATAATACTGTCTTGAGGTTGGCGCGCTCAGGCGAATCATAATACTCTATACATGGACTGTAATCAGTGCGGACGATACCCCCGGATCGCTTTGAACAGGGAGACTTGACGACGGGGGCGGAACAACATCCCCATTTTCCCGGAGCCCTTCAATATGAAACTCAATGGCTTCGGCAATCAATTTACTGACTTCCTCCATTGTTTCACCCGCAGCGATGCACACGGGAAGATCGGGCACATAGGCACTGCAACTGTTTTCGCCTTCTTCGAACATAACGACGTATTCCATGAATTTTTTCCACCTTATTACTTGAGACCAGCTTGCTTCAAATCATGAGGACAGGTGTATAAGCATCAAAACGCTCGTCTATCCACGCAGAAATTGCATCTGTTGATCGTCGACGTAGCGTTCGGACTTCTGGGTTGGACGGAGCCTCCACGCGTCCGGTAAGCGGACGAGGGTGTTGATAATATCTGGGTTATTGAAGTATTCATCATCTATCTGCCAGAATTGGAGGCGCGGGTAGGTCTGGTGGTTGTGCTCAAAACGGCCCATATCCTGTGCCTCTTGCCGCATGCTCGCGGTTACGGGTTCAAGAGTAATAAAAACACCAACTTCGGCGTTGTTTTTATCCATCACACGGCAGAAGGCACGAACTTGGGTGATCGTCGGTTTACCAGTTTTGACTTCAGCGAGAATACGTGCCTCCGTTTCTTTCATGACCTGCGGATTCCATAAAGTAACTTGACCAACACCATCCAGACCGCCATCCCCAACGTCTTTCGTTGGTCTGAGTCCCAGCCTCGTCACTGCCCAATTGGAAAAGTCGTGATATTTCCGTCTATCGCCATCTTTTAGAAGTCTGCGGACTTCCTGCATGTTGGTGGGATAGCCTTCGATTTGGTAGTCAACGGAAGGCTCTAATCCATGTCGGTCTGTCAACCGTTGCCGCATCGGATCCAAAGCGAGGATTGTAATGTCTATACCCATCCACTGTCGATTAAGGGTATGTGCGGCATCAATAGTTGTCCCGCAACCACAGAACGGATCCAACACAATATCGCCTTCATTGCTGGAAGCTTTTATCATGCGTTCATAAAGGGCGAGCGGTTTCTGTGTGGGGTAACCGAGGCGTTCCTTGGCAGATGGGGCAATTACACTTATTTCCCACACATCCCTGAGGGGTACCCCTTCGGATTCTTCACCCATCATCTCAGAAGGTATGCGTTTCCCATCTTGCGCGAAGGCACTCTTGATTTTCTTACTCCCAAATCTTTTGAGGGTTGATGCCGGTCTTGGTTCGTATAGTTGATTCCAAGTTACATTTGTGCCTTTAGCATAACGCAAGATAACGTCGTGCATTCGCTGAAAATTCGGATGTTTTGCAGGCCAACGACGATATGACCACACGATTTCATTCCGAAAAGATTCATTCTTACTATGGTTTTCCTGATCCCAGATAGCATCCATCATGCCTTTGAGGTAGTGTGAGGCAGTCGGATCGCAGTGCAAGTATATACTACCATTTGGTGTGAGTACACGATGCATCTCGGCGAGGCGGGGCCCCATAAAAGCAAGGTATGCGCGCATCGCGCCTTTGTTGCCGGAGACCGCGTTTTGTAGAACTAAATCATAACCCTTCAGACAGGTATCCAATGCCTTGTAGGTATCGCTGGAAAATGCATGTTGTTCGATGTCGGCACGAGCGTTTTGTGCAGCGGTATCCCACGTCCATGTATCGGTGAACGCCTTCTTTTGTGCAAGGGAGTCACCGAGGAAGGTATTGTAATCGCGCCCGGAGTTGAAGGGTGGGTCGGTGCATATCAGATGAACGCGTTCGTCGGGCATCTCTCGCAGGATTTCAAGATTATCGCCGAAATAGAGTTTGTTCATTGGAATTTATCCGTGGATCATTTAATTAATTACGCAATAAGTTGTTTTGGGATCGGTTAAATTGAATTTCACGCTGTTTTAATTTGCAATAAATAACTTTGGGATTAGTTGATTTCAGTTTCAGATAATAAAACAGAATTATGGCGCATATCTTTAGGGATAAAATATCGTTTATACCATAAGCGACTTAGATTGACTAATGACAGTTCTTTATCTATTATTTCCTGAAATGTCATGTTATACCCACCAACATCAATTTCACATTGATAATCAGACATATAAACATAGTTATCAGCTTTGTGTGCTAATAATGAGTTAATAATCGGCGGGGTAATCATGTCTTTAATCGTAAAAAGCAATGGACAGGCAGTTCCAATCAAAATGTTAGTAGAATCAATAGGGAATATAAAATATTCTGATCTGTCAGCATGAAAGAAGTGAACAATAGGATTATCAGATGTTATGAACTTTTTTTGATCAGTGGAAGTAACAGGGAGAAAACTATATCCCTTCAGTTTTTCTGCGTAATGTTCGTATAGTTTAGCGTGTATGTTTCTTAATTCGTATAACTGCTTATATGGACGAAATTCAGGTTTTTCTGCATATATATCCTTAGTTAAGGATTCTGAACGTTTCATGGAATTAGGCGAATAAGCATAAATCCGTGCCATGAGACCTATAACAGCAGCTATATTTTGATATGAAATATATTTTGCGTCAGATTTAGGATAATCGTTTGAAATCATGCCTTCTAATCTCGCAAGATGCTTTTCGTAAGAATGATCATTGTCTCCAATCCTGTAAAGATTATTATGGGCACATACATTTTTAGGATTTGTTTTAAAGCGTTTTAGTGTGTGTATATTGATCCCTATTATTTTCCCTTCTTTATCGGTAAATCTTTCACAATAATCTTTTGGGGGACTGTGGTGAATCATAATATATCCTTTCGCAATAAGTAGTTTCGGGCTTGGGTTTTTGTAAAAAGGCTGGAAATATTATAGCATACTTCCAACCTGTAATCAACGCTGTTTTATCACTCTTACGTGGTAATAGTGTTCGTCAATTCGCTTTGTGACTACTACTTTGATAGTATCTCCAACCTCTCTCCAAGCGAGGTATTTATTTCTGATACTTAGAATTACTGGCACGTCACACCGTTCACGATAAAATGTAATTTTGCCTATATAGCCTGCGTCATATATCTTAACCTTAGTGTCCTCAGAGCTTTTATCCCTCGATTCAAACACAGACGCTGCGTTTTCAAGGAGTTGCTGCTTCCGCTTTGAGAGTTGATCTTCGCTAAGGTTATGTCACCAGCACACTTCCGCTTGGGAACTTTCGCCACTGAGGACCTCAAGAACGACCGCCGCTTTAAACTCTGGGATGAAGTTTCTTCGTTTTCGTTTCGCCATCGGATTTTCCTTTCAGTGAAAGTGGTATTATACCACAATCTTGGTTTAGACTGTGGCCCTAATTTCCGATGGCAATACAGCCCGCCGCGATAAAATGTAAGGAGCGTTTGTGAGTAGAGCGTTAATGAATTGAGATATTTTTAAATACTGACGAAATTATGAGGGTTGAGTGGAGTGGATATACCCCATGGAACGCGTAATGAGGTGGGTGTTTTACTAAGGTATAGGGAAAGATTAATCAAAAATTGTGTGATAGACTCACTAAAGTATACCCTCCCGCTCCAGAACTTGACGGATTTCCTCAAATGTTGCCCGAATTTGTCCTTTTGGAAACCGAATCTGAATGAGTCCATGAACGTTACTAAACTCTTTACAATCATCTTCGAGCAAGATGATTGCCTTTTTAAAACCGAGTCTACCTTGAAATAAGCCCGCCTCATGAATCACATTCTCACGGGCGTGTAGTGTACTATCGGCGTGTTCATCTTCGGCAGTCATTACTAGAAATGCCATACCCGCTTGGTCCAGCATTTGTTCAAGGCGTTCTCGAATATCCATTCCAGCTGTCGAAACACGATCAAACTCATCGTAAGGCAACTTCAGTCTCTCGCTTATAAAAGTTTTGAGATCTTGCCAGACTCGTGAACGTCCGTGTCCAATAAAAATGTGTGTTCCAACGTTACCAAAAGTGTGTGGAGAAATGTTTGATGGTTCGTCAAATAGTTCAAGTTGGGCTTGGATTCCTACTAGATAATTGATCTTATCTTTTAAGTCTTTTCGGTGCCAGTATATTTTGCCATCAAAGTTGGGGTACCCAGGTCTTGAGTCAGAATCCCAAACTGCCTCGTACTCAAGTGCTATTGAGGAATTACCAAATAGTTTGGAAAGAAGGGTTATATTGTACTTTGACCAATTGATAAAATCCCATTCAGCCTGTTCATATTGCTCATCAGAATCTATATGCTGATTTCTGAGTTGCTCTCCTCTCTCAATTCGCTCTTGTATTTTCTCATTTGCTTCTTCTTTACTGATACATAACTTTGGCAAAGTGTTCTCTCCCATTGTTTCTCCCTCGTTTTCACATTAACTTGGCATGAGGTGGATAGGAAAATACCCATTGATATAAAATAAGAATACAATACTAAAGTGATTGTAAGATCAATTTGCAATATTCCCGGATTGAATTTTTGTCAGATGTCCAACGAAAACTTCTTACCAGAATTTTAGATGTTTCCTTGTTTCATGAGAGTTTGTTTAGGTCTATAGGTAATCCAGCGTACTCCATTTCCCGGAGTAATTTCAGTTTCCAACCATCGCCATTATCCATTGCTACATGTATACGATCGTCAATGTACGAGGTTAACTCTATTTCTTCTCTACAAAGAGTACACAATTGCTCAGGTCGTAACTCGCGCGAAAGATAGATAAATTCAAACATGGTATCTTGGGATGGTCGGGGTTTAAGGGCATCAGGATTATCTTTTGATGCTCCCACATCGTCTGGTGTAAGTAAAACAATCGCAAAGTCTGTGTATGTGTATGCTTCAAGTTTTTCCATGCGAGTTCGCCCACCGTTAGGTTGTTCATCAAGAATAATTGCTTTCATGCCAAGTCTTTCTATAAAACTAGCGACCACGTGGTTGGTTCCGTCGGTCCTGCCTCCTATAATAACCACTTTTTTTGGGATGCTTATAGAATTTGGATCCGGAGACGGAACGCGGTGTCGCTCCGATGGGGTTCTTTCCTGATATACTTCGCTAGTAATTGTTGTAAGCACTAAATTCGGCGGTTCAGGGCAAAATGCCTCTGGTGCAGAAAGAGGAGGAATCCGAGGGGATCTTTGAAAGATAATACTCTCATAAGCCTCAACACCCGACAACCCATAGAGGATGGATTTGGTTGATGCCTCAGGCATTAGGTGAGGAACCTTACCGATTTCCGAAAAATGCTTAGATATCTTCTTCAGTTCTGCGAAAGGGGAATCTGTGATGATTTCAGGAAGTTTGAAAGTGCTCTTCAATTGTTCTTGTAAATCATGAAGTGGAGTTATTTGACGCAATAACGAATTTTTCTTCCCTTTCTTATTCATACTTTGTGTTCCATTGTAACGCTACTGGGACCTTGCAGTAGCGGTAAATTATTAGTAAACGTGGAATGTTACCTTATTAAAAAATTTTGTTCATGTCAATAGTGAATCCTACCTCTCGCATTTCTCTAGTTAATTTTAATTTCCAACCGTCAGCACTATCCAAGGGGATATAAGATAACCCGTGAATATCCGATGGTAACTCAACACCTTCTTCATAGAGAACACACACACGTTCGCGTCCTAAACCACACAAAAAATATCCGAGTTCCAAGATAACATTTTGACGTGCTCTTGGTCTGCGATCGTTTGGATTATTTTTTGGCGCGCCAATATCATCGGCTGTCAGCAAAACAATTGCAAAGCCTGCTTCTTCTGCGTGCTCTTCAAATTTATCTATAATTGTTTGTCCCCTGCTTGGCTGCTCATCAAGGATAGTTGCAGTTAAGTCTAAATCGTCAATGAATCTAGCGATCTTGTGTTTAGCTGCTTCCTCATGCCCGTGAACGATGAATATTTTGTTTCCGAAGATGCGTGCTGGAATATCTGGTCCATTGAGTAACTCAAGTCGATCGCGGATCCCCTCCAGACTATTGATGCTTTCTACCATATTTGTTTTGTATTCATTCAGGTGATAATCCAGAAAATTTATAGAATACAAAGAACAAATATCCTCTTTATCTTCAAAACTGTAGCGGATATGACAGAAATCTACGTATTCACTTGTAGGTCTAGAATTTCCAAATAACTGTGTTAAGAGATCTATGTTATATTTCGACCAATTTTCGGATTCTAAACCTATTTTGTCAAGTTGATCTTCCGAAGATACTAACTGATTTTGAAATTTTTTGCCTTTTTCGATCTGTGCCTCCAGTTGCTGATACGCATGTTCTTTGCTTACAAGCAATTTTGGCAGGGGCTTCACTTCCATGGATTCTCCACTATTTCCCTATAAGTTAATTTGCTAATTGATGGTAGTATGGATTTGTGCTGACGGTGTCTTTTCTTATGGTTTAAAGATTATACATTAATTTAGAGGGTTTGTCAATAGAAAGCACGTAAACGACCGGGAGCATTTGCAGAGGATATACATATTGTCCCTACGAGGCTAAAGAATGGAAATTAAATTATAGTAAAGTCTAGAAATATGGTTTGGCATCCGATATTTCACATGTGAAATATATGTTGAATTTTGGAGGTCTGTGTGAAGTTAAGTCTAATACGGTTCATTCTGGATCAACCCGGCAACAAGCGATACCCAATGCCCGTAAAAAGCCCGACAACAATCCAGATGCCGCCTATGAAACACTCGCCTAATATAATGCCTAATACAAAAGGACGGAGTTTGCGATAGAGGGTAACGCCGCCAAACTTCAGAACGGTGTATTTGAAAAGCCACCCGATGAAGAAGGAACCCCAAAAACAGAAACTCGCATAACTGGTTATCAAAAGGGCACCGATCGGATGCAGTTTCCACCAGAGATAGTGATGTCGCATCCAGAGCATCCCGAACATCGTGGCACCCCCGAAGATGAACGAACCGAGCCGTTCTAATTCAATACCTGTCGGGTTTTGGAGGATGCTCGTGAGTCGGGTGAAGGGGACGGTTGTGGAGATCATATAGGTCCAGTGTTGCAGGTTCACTGCGCCATGTGTGTATGCGAGGTCTAAGGACGTATAGTAAGAAACACCCATCGCTAAAACGATTGCAATCCCCATCGCAAGCAGGAACGGACGCTGCTTGAGACGTAGCGGTTCCGCGAGTTTGAAGTTGTTCATCACACCCGGCATCAGAATCTCCCGCATATCGAACATCAAGACCCGTTCATAAGCGACCAAGGTCCAACTCGGGGCATTCACACGAGAACTGCCGAACAACGTAATCAGGAATTCACCCGGCAGGAAAGAATAGATGATAAACAGCAAACCACCATTCGCGACCATCCACGTTCCGACTGTCGTGATGGCGAGGAAAATCCCGAGCATAACGAGTGCCACCCACACACTCATCCCCGCCAGGCGACATATCAGCGTTAGCAGTAGAACTCCTACGATTAAACCACCGACCGCCCAAACGTAAGGCAGCGGTTCGTTGGTATCATCGCTTGCACGTTTCCCAAAGATGGTGGCGAATGCCCGTCCAAAGTGCCGTTTCCCGATAAAGAGGATAAATCCGATAAAGACGAGCAGCGCGCCCATCTGTTGATTCTGGTGGAAGTTCCACTGATTCACTTTTGAACCTGTTGCGTAGATAAGCACCGTCTCCATCTTTCCGAGCAGGAAGAAGAACCAGAAACTGAACGAGATTTCAAGGGTCAGCAGATAGACGATGGCAACGATCGAAGGGTAGATAAACAGGTGCACCGTGGGCCACCACCCCAGCGCGGATAGCGGTTTTTCGGTGAAGAATTGGGCAATCGGGAAATCGAGGGGCGGCCTCGGAAAGGCTGGGAAGTAGGAGTGCAGTCCCCGCAACCCGTGCAATATGAGCGGCAGCGTGAAACCGAACCACATCAGCCGCGATGTGAAGAACCGATTCAAGAGGGCACCCCCTGCGGGGGATTGCAACATCTCCTGCGGCAATTGAACGATCGGAAATGTGAAGCGTTCATGTTCTACCCACTGCTTACGGAGAAGCACTGTCCAGCAGATGGTAACAAAATAAAAAATGAGGACAAAGGCGCTCCAACCGACAATCGGCTTCAACCATGCCCGCCACGGGATCGAATCGCCGTCCGGTAATTGCTCATAAAAATAGAAAACGGCTTTCGGATCTTTCACGATCATCCAATCTGGAAGGTGCTGATGAAAGAGGGTGATCCACTCGTTTTCGGCGGTTGCAAAATAGACTGGACTGACAGCGAGGGGGACGAGGTATCGCATCAACCCGGAGGAAGGGATACCCGAGGCGACTATCATCATCCCCCAAATGATGAGGAGTTCACTGCCCTGTAATTCAATGCCGCGTTTCAATCTTTTCAGGAGCACATTGACGCTGAGGATGAAAACCAGCATTACGAAGACGACGGCAATCGGAAGATGATTTCCTGCGAGATACGTCCCACCGACATGAAAATCGTTATAGGGGGTGGCGAAGCATTGGCATATCACTGCTCCCATACCGATGAGGACGCTTCGCAGTGTGAGTCCAGTGTGAGCAGGATAGGCGGTTTGCGACAGGTTCTGGGAGTGATACGTGGCAGGAGGTGTCATAGAAAGTATGTATCGGTCAGTTGTTTATAGTAATGTGAGTTTAACATAAAGATTAGAGAAATCCGACAGGATGTATCACGCCTATTCGGACTTATAGCGGATAGATTCCGACACTCCAGCGGAGTGCTATGTCTATAGAAAGGGCATACAAACAAATACGCACTCCAGCGGAGTGCTATGTCTGTCGTGAGATGTTTCACGTTTCGTAGTGAAATTAGTCCCGTAAGTCAAAAGCGGTTTTCACTGTGGCTGTTTTGCCTGTATTCAGAGCAGTCCGGATAGCACGTTTGTAATCCCGCAGTGGAAAAAGCGTGCTGACCAGTGGACGCAAATGCGTTTCCATCTTTTGGAGAAGACGCATACCGAGGGTGAAGGTATGAATCTGTTCGTCGTTATGTGTTTCAAGCCCATAGGTGTATGCTCCCGTTACGCGCAGTTGTTTATACCAAATCGAAGTCCAGTCAACGTTTTTGGGAATTCCCGGCATACCGACCAAGATGACTTCACCCCCCGCACGAGTGAAACGGAGCGCGTCGTCTATGGTAACACTGGAGCCGATACAGTCGAAGGTAACGTCCACACCGCCGATTAATACCTGTTGTCCTAATTCAGGTTGATACGATGTCGCACCTGTGAGTTCACAGAACGCGGCATACCGATCGCTATTCGGTGATAGGATGTCATCCGCGCCAAGTTCGCTCGCCAATCGCTGTTGATGCGGATATTTGGCGAAGATGATGATTCGGTTGCGGTGTCCGAGAATCCGAAGTGCCGCCACGGTGAGCAGTCCGATCGTGCCACCCCCGATGATACAGAGCGTGGCTGTCCTGTCGGACGGAATTTTCAGAACGCCGTGTAGCGCGCAGGCAAAGGGTTCGAGTAGCACCGCGGTTTCGTCCGAAATAGCATCAGGAACGGGATGAAGTTGCGACTGATGCGCCAGAACATATTGGCTCCATCCACCCCCTGTATCGCGACAATAACCCGTTTGGACCCCGCCAGAGATATCGCCTTTTGTGATATTTTCGCAGTTGGCGAAGCGTTGGTTTCGACATTGGTGACACGGCGGCGAAATCCCCCTCACCGGACACGACAGTGCAGGTTCAATCACCACCCGTGTCCCGACAGAGAATCCTTCCACTGCATCACCTATCTCCGCGACTTCACCGACGATTTCATGTCCTAATACAAAAGGCGTTGACGTGAACGGCGAGAAGTAGGGACTCCCTTTCGCCGTGATTGTCGCCAGATCGGAACCACAGATACCGCTGAGTCGAGTTCTAACCTTAACCCATTCAGGTGTTGGCAGTTGTGGCTCCGAAATATCAACAAGGCGCGTGCAAGAGAACGGAGACGTGTAAAGGCTTCGCCACCGTTTCCCAAGATAGCGCATCGCCAGATAGCGAGGGATACTTTTGGTATATTGAATGGCTTCCACAGTGCTATATTAGTTCGCTTCTGACTGGTAATACTCCATCAGGATCTCCGCGACTTCCGGGCGCGCGATTTCTGGGGGCAGCGGTTCGCCTGCCGCGAGAATCTCACGCTGCCGTGTGCCGGAGACATTGAAATAGGCGTCCCCATCGTGCGGGCAGTCACGCATCATCACGATCTCATTGCACTTTTTGCACCAGACCGTGAAGTCGCCACGGAAGATACCGATCTCTAAGGCATCTTCGGGGATTGTGTCAAAGATTTCTTGGGCATCGAACGCACCGTAGTAATCACCAGCACCCGCGTGATCCCGCCCGACGATGAAGTGCGAGGCACCACAGTTCTGACGGAAAACGGCGTGGAGGAGGGCTTCACGCGGTCCTGCGTAAAGCATATCGAACCCGTAACCCGTAATAGAGACAGTGTTTTCGGGGAAATAGTGCTGCACCATCGCACGGATAGAGGCATCACGAACCCCGGCGGGGATGTCACCCGGCTTTAACTTACCGAGGAGCATGTGGATCAGGACCCCGTCTGCGTTGACGTCTCTTTGCGCGATTTTACAGAGTTCCTCGTGGGCACGGTGCATCGGGTTCCGTGTTTGGAAAGCGACGACTGTATTCCAGCCCCGCGCTTCGATGTCCTCGCGAATCTCAACCGCAGTGCGGAATGTATCGGGGAAATCCTCGCGGAAGTAGGAATAGTTCAGGACTTCAATCGGACCGGACAGAACGTTGTCGCCGACGTTAGCATAAGCGGGGACACCCGGATGCTCAGGATCAGTCGTTCCAAAGGTCTTTTCGATGAGGAGGTGTTTCTGTTCTGTTGAGAGTGTCTCGATTGCCGAAACCTTCATAACAGCAATCGGTGGAGTGCCTTCGACGTTCGGATCGCGTAGCGCAATTCTATCGGCGTGCTTTACGGCATCCGTAAGCTGCTCCGATGGGACGATGTTCATCACGGGGACGGGCCAGAAAAGGCCGTTCGACAGTTTCATATCCGTTGCGACGCTTGTCGCTTCAGCGATGTTCATATACCCCGTGAGCGGTGTAAAGTACCCTGACGCGAGCATAACGGCTGATGCGGCGGCACCTGACGAGATCAGGACAGACGGAAGTTGCTCTGCTTCTTTGGTTAGCTCAGCGCGTTCTGTATCATCCGAAACGTAAAGCGGGTTTAAGGTTTCGGCTCCATGTGGTTTAATCATTCAATCAATTCTCCTTTTTTTATCGGCAAGGCGTTTTTGATAGAGGTTTTCCCAAGAAACCTCGCCAGCGAATACACGGATTTGCGTAAATTATGCGTTATTTTGATTGTATTTGTTCGACTGTGCAGCCGTTCCAAATCCAAAAATGGTTTTTATTTGCCCAATCATCTTCATGACGCACCCGGTCTTTGGGTGAAAAAATGACTTGGGTGAGGTGGCCGTCTGTGGCTTCTACGGTATAGGTATGTTGAAGTACTCCATCATCGTCTGTTATTGTAAAGTCCTTAAGGGCTTGGGTTCCATTTGCGAATAGGTTAATGGCATGTGTTGCGTCTTCTCTTGCTTGGAAAGTGTTGGTAACGCGGTAGGTGCCATTGGGTAAGTCGAGTTTGAACGCAGCATCTCTCTGACCCCAAACACCGTCCTGCGCGAGTGCTGTCGTCCTTCTGTAGACGCGATAGCCTTCGTGGGGCGAGCGTGTGTTCCATCCGAATTTGCCGCTTTCATATTCCGTATCAGGTCCGATAGCGTGATGGTCTAAGGCGGTGGCACTGCCGTTGGGTTGCATATCGAAGCGAATTATCAAATTCCCTGCTTCTGTCTTGTTCCATAATTCAAGTATCGGTCCATCTGCTCGCTTTTTCCGATAGAGTTGGAGGTGTTTTGTCTCGTGGATGATGTCATAATCGGCGGTATATGCCCAAAATTCAGGTGTATCAGGCGGATACCATGCCACTATATAGTCTGCCGATGCTTTGTGGTACCAGAGATCAAGATAATCGTCAGGAGCGTTCTCATCGTTCCGGTTTACCGGAAAGTAATTGAACTCGGCTTCGTAATTTGCCAAATGTGCCACATCATCTGCGTATACGCCATAGAGTGCCATGTGGTGGACATAAGGTGTGACGTATTCAACTTTTCCTAAGGCATCCGATTTGTGCCAATCCGCGCTTCGCATCTGGTACGTTGAATGCGGTTCTATAAGGTGTGTGCCCGACACCAATTCCGCAATCTCTGGGGCTATCCGTGCGTGATCATACGCCGTCCTGCCAAAATGGAGTAAGCTAAAAAGGACAAGGCACGCTGCGACAGCGTAACGAAAAGATTTACCCATATTAGGAATGAGTGCTGCTGCTAACATCGGTAGAATATAGAGGTGAATCCTATCGTTGATCCATCCGCCCGGTCCGTAGCTCCACGGTGCCCTAACGAACATATAAGTAAGCAAAAACGCAATGAGCAGGAACGCATCCGTCCGTTTCACCCACGCCTTTCGGTGAATTCGGTAACCGATGGAGATGATAACCGCTATGCCTAACACGGCGAGGAGAAAATAATTCGCTGTAACATGCCAGTCGGTGAAATAGACGATCGATTTAACACCCCAAAAATACTCCCAAACCCATTCCATACCGCGATGGTTCCCTTGTTGATGTTGTTTTGTGCTTTGTAGGTAATAGTCTAACAGCACAAAATACATCGGCACCATGTAAAGCAGAAAACGAAAGACAGGCTTAAGGCTGATAACAAGCGTTTGCAACAGTGCCGTGAATCCTTCAGCACGCGTTCGCCACGCTGCGGTTAGCGCCGGTGCCCCCGATAGGCAACAGCCCGCGACCGAGATACCCAACACAACCAGACCATAAGAGGCAATGTGCGACAGATAGGTAAGCAGTAGCAAAACGTAGAGCCACACCAAATACCTTACCTGCATGTCGTTTTTGTGCTTCCACCAGAACCCGAAACTGAAAAAGAAAAACGAGATGCTCAGTTGGAAGTTATAAAACCCCATGTAGAGGAGGTAGTTATAGGCGAAAGGGAAACCGAGCCAGGCATATACAGGGTGTCCTTTCTCATCTTTGTGGAGGGCATTAAAGAAGTAGAAAAAAGCGATCGGGACCATGCCTATCGCGATTGTAAGCAGTACCTTCTCAGCGATGACAGGTGGGAACACGTAGAGGAATGCTAACAAACAGATGTGAGACAGCCAGTTCGGGAAGATCGTTAGATTCAGTTCCCATGCGTTCCGCATCTGGTAGTTTTCGTGTTTCCCATACTCCTTTAGCACCAAACCGTTGTAAACATGGCTGGCACCGTCTTGCGAAGGAAAATATGCGAAGATCCAGAGCGGGAGGATGTGTAGTAACAGCAGCACTACAAATAGATGTTTCCACGACAAATTTCTCCAATTAAACATTATGTTCCCTCCGATACAGGGAAGTGCTGCTTAAGTTTCAGCGTTCTCTCTAAAGTAGAGGCAGTGTTCTGTTAATGGGCACCGTTCGCATAACGGTTTTCGGGCATCACAGATTTTTCTACCGAAGTAAATCAGATTGATATGGAACGGATACGCCTTCTGCTTCGGCACAATCGGCGGTAAGAGTTGATGTGCCTTCTCTGCGCTGCAATTCGGTGGAATCAGTCCGAGGCGTTTAGAAATTCGCAGGATGTGTGTATCAACTGGGAAGACCTCCCGACCACACGCGAAGGAGAGGGTAACGGATGCGGTTTTGATACCGATCCCTTTGTGTTGACACAGGAACGCTAAGGCTTCCTCTGTTTCCATACCGTGCATGAATTCGAGTGAGAGTTCCCCATGTTCGGCTTTGAGCCAAGTCAGGAAGTTTTTAATCGTCCGGCTCTTCTGTTCTCCGAGTCCAACAATCCTTATTGCTGCCTCTATCGCTTTGACATCGGCGTGTAGGACGTCCTCCCACGTTGGAAACCGATCTTTCAGCACGATATACCCCTTGTCGCGACTCACATCTGTCGTATTTTGCGACAGGATTGTCAGGATAAGGCATTCTAACACGTCTCCTGCGCCTTCGCGGGTCGGTACGCCGAATAAATCTTCCAGTGCTTCTGATATAAGTTCCGCTTTCTGCTGCAATTCCACTCGTTTTCTTCCAAGATATTGCGTTTTTAACATTATACCACAAACAGAAAAAATAGCAACGCCTTTTTGATGTATGGCTGACTGCCGACAGTTTCCGATAGCCACTAAAACAGGAAACGATACATCGGTTTATCGAGTGTAACAGCGAGGAGACTCCAGAATGAGCCAATCACGAACTCACCGAGTACAATACCGAGGAAAAACGGAACCGCTTTCCGATGCAGGTGGAGCCCACCATATTTCAGCACCAGCCATTTCAGCAGCCATCCCACGAAAATAGAACCGACCATCGGGTTAATCGCCCAACTCCCAGAGATCGCATAGCCGACCGGGTGTAAATTCCACCAGATGAATCGCATCCGCATTGCAGCGAGGAGCAACGTCAGGACGAAGCCGAAAGATGCGAAACCGATCGCAGGGACATCCGGCGGCGCGGCGTAGGTGAGCCACGTTTCTAACCGATTAAAGGATTCTCGTCCGAATCCTGCGAAACCGCCCTCTGAGTAATACATGGACAGATATGCCCAGAATGAACCGAGCGCGCCCAGGGCGGAAGCCAGCATCATGAGAATCGCAAACCGTCGCAGCGGAATGTTGGCGCCCTCCGCCAGTTTAAAGCCTTCAAGTTGATGTGGCATGGCATGTGAACGATGGGCGCGGTTCAAACAATACAGATAAGCGAACCCCGTTAGGTTCACTGCACCCAATCGGCGAATCCCCATTAAGCGTGGCAACATTTCATCGGGCCCAATGAAGTGCAAGTCGTGCACCGGTGAACCGAGTTCGGCGCGTAAACGCGTTATCGCCATCGCAATCGCAAACCAGATGGCGAAGTAGACCATAATGATCCAGAAGCTCATCCCCATCTTGAGGCAGAATCCAACGATAAACCCCGAGGCACTGAGAAATCCGAGAACGATCAGACGGTATGAAATGGGTTCGTCCGATTTTGGGGACACGAGTTGATGTAAAACACCCATCAAATAGCGTCGGCTCATCCATATCGCCACGACACACAGTCCGAGATATGCCCCGTGGGATTGCTCGGCTTCGTAAGGGAACCGCGGCAGTCCCCGCCATCCAGCGATAACCCCTAACAACCGTTCCGCCCGCCAAATTAACCAGAATGCCCAACACGAAAAGGAGAGATCCAACGGTATAAAGAACGAAAGTCCTACACCGAAGGGGAAGACACCCAGCGGACTCCAACCGATACCGTTCCATGGACGCTCTGTGAAAATCTTTCGCAAATCGTATAGTTTCCCACCGAGACTCGGAACGACGGGGAATAGGAAGTTTAATCCATTGATGATGTCGATGGAGACACCGATCGAAAGTCCGAGCCACATCCACGGTGAACGGAAGAAATTCCGGGTGCGTGTCGTCATCTCAAAGGGCAATTGGATGATGGGGTAACTGAGTCGCTCTGATTCGACCCACTGCTTCCGAAAAAGCAGACTGAGGCAGAGCATCACGAGGTGAATAGCGACCAGAAAGAGGGTCCACCATAAGATCGCGGGGAGCCATGCCGTCAAGTAACGCGATTCATAGATACTCGCGAATCCGTGGTAATATCCCTCAAGCGCGCGTTTATCGCTGACAGCCAACCAGTCTGGGACGTGTAGATGGAACAGGTTTGCCCAGTCGTTCTCCGGTGTTGCGAACCAGTGCGCGTGCCCGATAATTGGCATAAGGACAAGAAAACGGTCCACGCCTGCAAGCCCCGCACCTACTGAAATGCAGGTGTAGATGACGAGCAATTCAGCGCGGTTCAGCGCGAGCGTGTGATGCAAACGGCGTAAAAGGACGCCGATGCCGAGTAGGATTAAAATGGTGATAACGGCGTTGTAGAAAAGCGAAACCTGCGTCGGACTCCCACCGCCACGGATAATGGAGGCGGACACCCACCAACAGTTGGCAGGCACTAACACGCAGATAAGGAAAATAGTGAATGGCCGAATTCTGAGATCTTTGGTCGGAACGGTGTTCACCCTCTTTCATAAGATAACTTTAATATTTTACATCATTTTTCGGCTTCAGGCAAGTTTTTTACGGCTGTGGCTGGACAGACCGCAGTCGTGCTTCAGAAACATATCGAATCTCTCGTCAATTTGATTGTTTACCGGAATGGGGTGTGCTATAATCAAATGACAATCCTGCAAGGAAGAATTTAAAAAAATAAACCCGTAGCCCGTAAGCGTAGCGGAAGGGTTTTTGCTTGGTGTTTTGCTTGGGTATTTCTGCGGATTTTTTCAGATATACGGAAAGGCACATGAAAGTTCTAAGTTCCCTGACCGACCCGCAAGGAAGAATTAAAAGAATCGCTTTCATCAGTCTAATTGTTCTTATTGGGGTTATCATTTTGCTATCCATTATCTATCACCGGACCGCGCTGTGGGAACCGGAACAGCATCTTATTACATTGCTCCCCAGGTCTCCAATTTGCTATTTGACACTCAAAGAATTGAAAGGCGTGGTGGAAACTTTCAATCGCAGTGAATTCGGAAAACAGACGGCTAAGATGCCGATTCTCACTGAGATTCAGAAGCAGCGATGGTGGAAACAACTCGTCTATCAGAAGCAGCTCTGGGAATACGAAATGGGTGGTAGACTCGACCTGAAGACGATCACGGGCTATTTTGGGGAGGAAGCCATTCTTGCCTTGTATCGACGTGAAGGCGAGCTCTCGTTTCTGCTTATTTCTGCAGTAGGTGCACAGGAGAAACTGAGTATTGAAGCGATTACAGCAACGGATGCGATCAATCCAAACTACGAGCGAATTCAAACCGATTACAGCGGATTCACAATTAATACCATCATAGGGTATCCACGCAATTTTAGTTATACCTTCATCGGCAGAATCGGTATTTTAACCCTCGACCCGTTGTTATTGGCTGAGACGCTCGACCTCTATACCGAGCTTTCTGAAACTAAAACTGATCCGAAAAATCAAGGATTTCTCGCTGAGCATCCCATGGCGGCGGATATACAGGACGATTATCGCCAGGACAAAAACACTGGATATATAGATGTGCAGCAATTTACGCCTTTGTTCGATAGTATGCGTTCCGATGTGCTTGTCAAACAGATGTTGGGATGGTTTGGGGATTCAGGCACTTGGACGTTCAGCAACCGATATGAAGACGGTGTGATTGTGTCACGACATCGATTCCGAAACGGTGTTGACACCAACCCTGCTCATCTTCCGATTGCGGACAACGCCAAACCGTTCCTTGCTTTTCCCGAACGCACTGCCTTTGTCGCTTCGCTGCCTATTCTGAAACAGATGCAAGCGCTCTTTGGAGATATAGATCTCTCCGAGATTTTGGGTGCGGACTTAACCGTCTTGTTGGTTGCTCCTGATTCCGGTGAAGTGTCGGTTGTGCCTGCGTTGGTTTTGCTGGCGCATGTGAAGGCTCCCGATGTCCTAAACGAGATTTTGGGAATCGTGAAGTACGGAAAGCCCGCAATTGCTGGCAAACCGCTTGAATACCTTGAACCGCAGGAGTACAAGGGGATCACACTGCAACCCGTGCAGCTTCGACTCAATTTCCTATTAGCCGTTACGGGTGGATACGCAATCGTTGACGACTCTTTCGTTTTGGGGACAACACTATCGGGCTTGAAGTCTGTGATTGATACGACAACAGGGAACACGCCTGTCTTGGAGGATATAGCGTTCTCCGCGGATGCAGGTGGCATTCAGGCGTTCGTTCAACCGAAGTTGTTCGTGCCGGAATTGAGGCGTTTCCTTCCGATCCTAACGGTACTTCTATCACTGTCAGGGCAGAAATTGGATCCCACAGTGACGCGACATATCACAGAAAACCTGTTTCCGCTGGAGTCTCTCGGTCCGATTACCGCTGAAATGAGTGTTGGTGAGCACGGTATGGATACGGAGGTTCGGATCGTTTTAGAGAAGTGATCCGAATCTTGACGTGACATCCGCTGATTTATGTGGTATCCTAAGAGCAACGCCTTCTTAGAGTCGCATGCACAGAGGGGTTGCAAATTTTTAACCCAGAAATAGATTCACAACAAATACTTGTAGATTGGATAAATTAATATATGGAAACAAAAATTGGTATCGGCATCATCAGTTTCGCGCATGGACACGCCAACGCATACTGCAACCAGATGCAGACGTTTGACGATGTTGAACTCGTTGCGTGTTGGGACGATAGCGTTGAACGCGGAGAAGCCGCGGCAACGCAATACGGCATGCGTTACTCGCCGCACCTTGAAGATATTACCAACCACCCCGAGATTCACGCCGTTATCGTAACGTGTGAAACAAATCGACACGCCGAGATGGTGGTCGCAGCAGCATCCGACGGGAAGGACATCCTCTGCCAAAAACCGATGGCACTCACTTTGGAAGATTGTGATCGCATTGCCGAGATCGTCGAGAAAACGGGTGTGAAATTTATGATGGGGCATCAGATGCGGCGCGATCCAGCAAACATCGCAATGAAAGAACTCATTGACAGTGGCGTTCTGGGAAAAATCGGTGTGCTGCGTCGCCGACACTGTATCAATGCGTTGTTTAGTGAAGCCTTCGTGACGGGACCCAGCCGTTGGCACATCGATCCGGAGAAGAACATGGGCATGTTCATGGACGATGCCTCTCACGCAACCGATTTTATCCACTGGATGCTCGGGAAACCGACGAGTGTCATCGCCGAAATTGATAACATCTTGACGGATGTCGCGCCTGATGACACGGGCTTGGCTGTCTATCGGTTTGCAGGGGGTGAGATGGCGATTCTGCTGAATACATCTGTGACTCTCGCCGGTGAGAATACCACGGAAATCTATGGCGATGAAGGCGTGGTCATTCAAAACTATGGCGATGCCCCCTCATGCAATATCCCGCGCCCTGCAGATGCTGTCGCACTTAAGGTGTATACGCGTGATGAACCCTTGTGGAAGGATTTGGGGATCCCAATCCCGGCGGGTCACGGCGAACGGATTGGTGGGGTGCCTCGACCGTTTATCGACTGCCTGAAAAACGGGACAGACCCCGATGTCACAGTGGAAGATGGACGGGTTGCGGTGGAGATGATTTTAGGGGCATACCGATCCGCACAAGAGGGACGGCGTATCACGTTTCCGTTGTGAAAATATGGTATTTAATGCCTGTCGCTTACGGACTGTTGCGACGCATGATGCTCAGAATCTGACCTGTCATGCCACTCTCAGGCGGCTGCGCTGCCAGAAACAGGGCTGATGCCACAACCTGCTCGGGTTTTTTCCACGGGTCGCTTTCTGCCCTGAAGGTATCCGAATTCTCCCACGCGGGTTTTGAGAGTTCCGTTCTCACGGGACCCGGAATAAGAACGTTCGCAATGATGCCGTCCTCCCAGACCTCTTCAGCAATGGATTGGGTTAACCCGTGCAATGCCGCTTTGGAGGCACAGTAGACGCTGAGGTTTGACCGGCCCACCTGTCCCATACCCGACCCGACGTTAATAATGTTTCCACTTCCCTGCTGTTTCATGATCGGCAGCACGGCGCGGCAGCAACGCACGACACCCATGACGTTAATCTGCCATCCCTGTTCCCACTCGGCGTCTGTGCTATCCAAGAACGGACCGCGCGGATTGATACCGGCATTGTTGACGAGGACGTCTATTCGACCGAACGTGTTGACGGTTTGTTGAACGAGGTTTTCCACGCCTGACTGATTGCGCAAGTCGGTTGGCACGGTGAGGACTTCTCCGCCCTGCTCGGTTATTTCTTTGGCGACTTCGTTAAGTTGTTCGGTACTTCGCGCCGCAATGACAATCCGTGCGCCTTCAGCAGCGTACGCGATAGCGATGGCTCTGCCGATGCCGCGCCCGCCACCCGTGATAATAACGACTTTATCTTTCAGTTGCATAATTCCTTCCTTCAATTCGCATCAAAACCGTAGCCTGCAACAATACGCAGAAATACGCAGAAATGCCCAAGCAAAAACACGCAGGCGGGTCCTTAGAAAGGTACATCAAAATCTAAACTCGCGTCGTTCTCCCGCAAGGTAAAATTAAAAATCCTTTATTGCGCACGGTGCCACATGTTGATGAGGCGTGCGAGCTGCCCTCGGCTTGCTTTGATTTTTCGCTCTAAATCTTTGGCAAGGGTCGTAAGGAGATCTGTCCCCGTTCTTTTGGCGGTTTCTACCTGTTGTTTCAGTTGATAGGTGCGGCCCGTCTTGAGTCGGTTTATCTCAAATCGCAATTGACTCGCGACTCGGTTCAGCTGTCGCAGTTCTGTTTGTAACGCTTTTTGTTGCTCAATCACTGTTTTTTCAGGGACGTGTAGTTCTGTTTCACCGAGGCTTAACCGCTCTAAGGTCTCAAGATCGTGTTCGTTATAGGCACGGTTAATGAGCGGCATGAGTTGTTCTCGGCGTTCCGATTCCTCGGTGTCTATGGTTTTGTCTGGATGATACCGTTTGGCGAGTTTGCGGTAGAGGTCTTGTAAATGTTTCGCTTTGGCATCAGGAAGTTTATCCGCTGGCGGCGCTGGTTCTGCTTCATTGACTGCCTCATAAGCCTCAACGCGTGCGCGGCTTGCCCTGAAACACGATTCGACTCGCGATTCTATCTCTTCTTCGCTGACGTTTTCTCGACGCAGCTGTAGACGGAGGCGATACTCCTTCATTTCGAGTTCAACTTTATCGAGTTCGAGGTAGTAGCGGCTGATATGAGCGTTGTAGCGTCTCTCAAATACGTCAACTTCTGATCTCAGCGTCTCGATTGCTATTGTAAGTTCTTCTACCTGCCTCTGTTTCGCTTCAATAGCCTCCAAGAGTCGGGCTGTTTCCTTTTCAGCAGCGAGAGTGGCGTGAATTGATCCGGCAGGTTTCATCATGAATATCCGAAAGCGTGATAAAATCGGTTTTGTAAACAGGGCATGGTTTGCGGGTGTTCAGACTTACGAAAATTGATGACCGATGCGCGGCGGAAAAACCGCGCCTACGAGTCTATTTAGACACTACTTTTTCCGGTAGGTAATACGACCCCTTGTGAGATCATAAGGCGAGAGTTCTACAGTCACCTTATCACCGGGCAAAATTTTGATGAAGAATTTCCGCATCCTGCCGGAGATATGTGCGAGAATCTGATGCTTATTTTCCAATTCCACGCGGAACATCGCGTTCGGTAAGGGTTCCACGACCGTGCCTTCGACCTCTATTTTATCCTTTTTAGAGGGGGTTTGCTCTTCGCCTTCGGATTGGACTTCAGTATCCAATTTGACATCGGCATCTCGTCGTTTCTTAGATTTTGGTTTCCGTTTCTGGTTAGACCGCCGCGTCTGCGGTCTTCTTGAATTTCCTGAAGGTCTGCGATTCACAGTATAAATCTCCTTTTTGTGATGCGTTAAGTGCTAAAATTAAGAAGGTAAAATTAAAGATTTGCCTGCTTCAACAACAAGTTCTTGGAAGTAAGACGTAGCGAGTTCCAATTGCGTTTCGGCATCCGCTTTGTCCGCGCTTGTTGAAACAAGATCGACTGGCATTTTGTCCCCATCCGCTTCGCGGAGAGCGACATACGCCTTTAGGTAAACATCTGGGTAGCGTTCCATCACTTTCTGCATGAGTGGTGAAACTTCGGCTTCAAACATATTGACGTGCACCCGCGTCGTTGTAATTTCTGCGCGGTAACGTTCTGCGATCAGGGGTTGAATGTGGGTTTCAAAAATTGCCTTCATCTCGCGCGGTGGACCCGGCATCATCATGATGGTAGAAGACTTGTGTGCCACGCTGATACAGGGCGCCCATCCTGCGGGGTTCTGCAAGACGACGGCCGTTTCCGGCACAGTCGCCATTTTCATCAAGGCTTCATTGATGACATCGTTCTCTGACATCTCTCGGCGTCTCCGATATTCGGCGACGGTTTCTTCGTTCACTACAGGTGTCGTGCCGATGAGTGAAGACACCACCTCAACGGTCATATCGTCCGGTGTAGGTCCAAGACCCCCTGTTGTGAGAATAAGCGATGTTTCCCGTTCTATTGCCGAATCCAATGCCTCGGACATCTCCTCACGGTCGTCGCGTAGCATTGTGACTCGCCTCAGTTCGCCACCAATCTGGAGGATTTGCTGTGCAATCCAGTGAGCGTTGGTGTCCTGAATCTGACCCAGTACTAACTCCGTGCCGATCGAAAACAGTTCAATTGCCACTCTATTCTCCTTGTTTATAGCACCTGTTTAAGGAATTCAAATGCGCCAACACCGTGGAAACTATGTCCTGCCTCAAATACTTCAAGACCTAATTTGTCTTCAGCATCGAAGCATTTGTAAATTGCGTTTGCGGCGTTAACCGCAAAACGGGTGGCTTCAATCGGAAAGATTGTGTCTTCCGTACCGGATTCAACGAACAGGGCGCGCGGTGCGATCAACCCCGCGATGTCGTACATTTCCGCATATTGTAGCACATTTGGTATATAATTGTCTATACAATGGCTGAGGCTCAGGATACTGTCCCGAAACGTGTTGAAGTAACCGCTCACAATGGCTGCCTTGACACGTTCATCAATTGCGGCAGTGAAGAAGGTCGTTGTGCCACCACCAGATATTCCCATCACGCCGATGCGGTTCATATCGATCTCCGGGCGCGTTGCGAGATAGTCAAGGGCGCGCATCGCATCGTACACCCGCCATCCTACCATCGTATGGCCCAAGAGGAGCGCAGCACCAGCACTCGGTTGACATGAAGAACTCCCGCCACCCTTCTCATGCGCAATCGGGTCCCGTCGATGACCGAATCCGAATTGTTCAATGGCAAGCACGGTGTACCCGTTTGCTACGCATTGGAGCGCGAAGTCGTTCTGATAACCGCCATATTCTGATCGCAGGGTGCCATCTTCCTCGATGCCGACAATATCATCTACACCGCGCCCGTGCCCTGCTAAGCAGAGAATCGTTGGGTTCGGGGTTGAACTGTCGAAAGGCTTCGGAGAAAGGAAATATCCGAAAATATTGGCATGTGGACGACTCTGAAACTGAACCGTCTCGCGGGAATAGGTCGGAAATTCGCAAGAATCCAGAACTTGTGGCTGTAGGTCGCAGGCTTCCTGCGGAAAACCACCCACTAATTCGATAAGTTTTGCCCGGAGTTCGCGCTGCCAGGCTTCTGCCTCTGGAATGCTCGTCGCCTGAAATGCGAGTTGACGCGGGGTCTCTGCATATAATTGATGCGAAAATGCTAACGTATCTCGTTCTGATTCGTGATGCATTACTTCACCTTTGAGAGTCTTACTGTTAGAATTATGGTGAATTTTACAATTAACTTGACATCTTGATATGTAGAAGGGAACTCTGATTCCCGACTATCAAAATTTTAAGTCGCGCTTTGAAGAGTCCTTCTATTTACCATAGTTTTTACATTGTTGCATTCAAGCTGCTATTAGCATGATGACTATGATTACAATACCGAGTACAAGGAGCGGCCATACTGCACCTATTATTACAGCTAATATTATTGAGGGAATCCAACCGATCGCGCCACCCATAAGAAATCCGTAGGTGGCAATACAGTATAACCACGAAATTATGAATGTCAAAACAGCAGTGATACAAAAACCTATGCTGTAAACGTCATCCATCGTAATCTCCCCAAGAATGATTTCTTACTGATTCAACAAATTTAAAACCAACCCTGTTGCCATCTTCGGATAGAAGTAGGTGGATTTCTGTGGCATTGTCGATCCTGCCATAGCCACATCTAAGACCTGTTCAACGGGGGTTGGGTTCATCAGAAGTGCGACGCGGTCTGTGCCTTCTTTCACGTGTGCAACGGCATCATCTGTGTATGCGGTGTAACTGATGTGTTCCGCCAGTATTTCAATCTGAAATAGATTTTTGATGATTGTTTCTTGAACAAGCGTTACATCCAATTGGTTAGGTGTCGTTGAATGCGGAATCAATAAACGGTAGGTATCGTCTGCTGTGTACATGCCAACTGCAGTGGATTCCCCTCGCATCGTATCCAATTGTGCCATGAGGGCTGCCTGTGTGTCAATTTCATGCACCTCAAACGTCTCTGGCAGTTTCGCGATAGCGTGTGCGATCCGATCAGCATTGAGGTTAGACAGGAGTCTATGGATTGCTAAGACCGCCAACCCCGGTGATTCCATTCTGACGAGGTTCACCATCATGTAGTCGTAACCGTTTGATGTCTGCTGCGCCATTTCATCTCGGAAAGCGAGAGCGGTTTCATAACGATGATGTCCATCGGCGATCAGGAGCGGTTTTGTTGAGAAAAGAGCCTGAAGCTCACGATTGCGCGCTGTGTCGTCTAAACACCAGAGTTGGTGCGTGCTTCCAAAGGTTTCAGGACAGTCAATCTGGGGCTGATTTTTATCCGTGAAACTCCCCATTATCCGTTCAATATCCCCCGCAGGGTCGGCGTAGAGGAGGAAAATAGGGCTGAGATTGGCGTGACATTCCCGCATGAGATTGAGTCGGTCCGCCTTCGGTCCGGCGTGTGTTTTTTCGTGCGGTAGGACCACCCGATTTTCAAAGGGTTCGAGTTTCACGAGTGCTATTAATGCCCGGCGTGTATAGTTTTTTCCGTCAGGGGCATTGAAGGATTGGTCATAGATGTAATAACGGGCGGTTGTGTCTCTGACGAGCGTGCCATCTGAAATCCACTGCTTCATGCGGACAGCGGCACGAGTGTACTGGTTTTCGTGGTCAGTATCGTTGTCTTGCGGTTGGCTTAAGATTAAACGGATGATATTGGCCGGGTGGCGTGCCTCTAAAGCGACCCGTTCATCGGATTTGATGACATCGTAAGGAGGGGCGATAACATTCTCAATGCTTTC
Organism: Candidatus Poribacteria bacterium; assembly: GCA_022827885.1. Classification (GTDB taxonomy): domain Bacteria; phylum Poribacteria; class WGA-4E; order WGA-4E; family WGA-3G; genus WGA-3G. Next base: position 4,368 of record JAJEIP010000019.1, on the reverse strand, counting down.
CACCTGAGTCGCGTTGTAGCGTAAACCTCGAAACGGGATAACGGTTGTTTCCATATCTATAATTTTCCTTGCGTACTATTAAAAATTAATCCCATAATCTTGTACTGAAATAGCGTTCTCCCAAATCATTAAACACTGTAACAATAACACCTTCCTGAATTTGTTGGGCGACTTTATACGCACCGTAGAGATAGCCACCCGAAGATTGTCCGACGAACCACCCCCGTCGTGCGAGTCGACTGCACATTTCGTGTGCATTTTCAATGGTCGCAGGAATCCGGCAATCAATTACGGATTCATCCAAGATTTCTGGAACGATGTCGTCTGGATGTCCGAGCGGTTTGAGGCCTTCGATACCGGGGAATGCCTCTGGTGAAATGGTACAGACTTGGATATCGGGATTATAACTTTTAAGCCGTTTACCGACACCCGTGATGGTGCCACCAGTTCCCACACCTGCGACAAAGTGTGTAACTTTTCCGCCCGTCTGATTCCAAATTTCGACACCTGTTGTTTCATAGTGAGCGCGCCAATTGTTGTCGTTTTCGTATTGCGATTTGAAAAAATACCGCTCAGGATCCGCTTCATAACGCCGATCGACTTCTCGGAGGGCTTCATCGTAACCGAGGATAGCGTCTGTATAGATGATGTCTGCACCGTGTGAGTGGATCCGTTTTTTTCGTTCTTCGCTGGCGTTGTCCGGGATCACGAGTTCGACTTTGTAGCCGAGTGTGGCACCTATCATCGCGTAAGCAATCCCCGCATTGCCGGAGCTGGAGTCGAGGATAACTTTTTCGCGTGTGAGTTCTCCCGATGCAATCGCCTCAGTGAGCATCCTTAAGACTGGGCGATCTTTAATCGAGCCGCCGGGGTTATAGGTTTCCACCTTCGCGTAGATGTCAACGTTCGGCAACTCGTTTGCAAAAAGATCTATTTTAGCGAGCGGTGTTTGTCCTATGATCTGAAGCAGTGGATATTCTGAAAGATTCACCTTTTCAGGCTTTCGCTTGCTCATGTAGTTGTGTTTATCCTACCTTTTGTGTTTTTTGTAGCGGTTGCAGCTATTTTAAGGCGTTCGCACAATAAACGTTCCATATAAGTTTTCGCGGCATCTCCTGTTAATTGTCCATTAAGAATAGATGATACTTCAAATTCGGCTAACCTCACGGTTGGATTGAGACCGTGCAGGGGGGGTAGCCAGTCCCGAAACGTATCGAAGAAAGCGCGTTGTGCGGCGCGACCGTTGACGTATGGAAAATCCGCTGTGTGCCGCCGAAACCGATCCGGTCCTTTTGCAAGTGCTGCCACGTGGTGTTGTCGGCAGAACTGACGGTATTTCTGCGGTTCATAGGCGAGCGAGATGTCCGCTGGGTAGAACCCGAGGGTCTGCTCTCGATAGTGTGTAAAATGTTGAAGTTCGTCAAATTCAAAGATAAAGTGGTACGGTTCCGGGAAATAGGCATCGGGAATTAGGTAACCGTCGGCCTTTGCCGTTGTGCGTTGCCAGTCTCCGTCTAATTCAGCATAGAGCGCCATCACGGTATCGTAATGCTCACCGAAATCCTTGGAGCGTGGTTTATTACGAAGCCAGTCAAATTGGATACGGCGTTCTGCGGTTATTCCGAAGACCTCTTCTACCAGTGCGATGATGCCAACTTCTAACCGCATGCGGATCCCCGTTTCTATGTTTTAAGACACATTTATATCAATTTTAGACGGGTGCGATGTTGAGATCCTTCAGCATTTCCCCATTTGTGGTGTTAATTAAACTCGCAAGGTAGTCGCGATCGCGTTGAAGTGCTTCCAATTTGTTATCACCGTGGACGAACTCTACCTCTAAGTATCCGTCGTATCCCGCTGTGTTCAGCGTTTCAACGATTCGGGTGTAATCCACTACACCGTCTGCAATGGGACATCCTTTTCCAGTTTCGTCAAAATTTTGCGCGTGGACGTTGACGATATGTTCAGCGAGTTTTTCAGCGGCAGTGTGTGGTTCGTCGGCATCCGAACGTGCAAGGGGCTGATAGTAAGTTCGCAGTGAGGGGATGCCCACCCCTTCAATCGCCTCCAAGATACTGGCGACATTGTCGGTAAGATGGTTGTTGTGCATTTCGAGTCCAAGTCGAATATTTCGGAAATTGGCCCACTGGGCAAGGCTGACCAAGCGGAAGAGAATCAGGCGTTTATCAGAGGGCGCGATGGATTTGGAGGGCCCGCCGCCAGACCAAATTCTGACGAGATCTGTGCCTAATTCACGCGCGATCTTGAAGGCTTCCTCGAAATGTTGCTGGTGTAGGTCCATCAACGGTTCCACATAAGAGCCGAACGCTGAAATCGACAATCCCTTCTGGTGCGCCATGTCCCTAACGTTTTTGACGTAATTTTCGTCGTAGTCCGCTGGCAGATGGGGCGGCTTTCCCCAAATCTCGATGCCATCAAAGCCGTAATCTGCTGCTATATCAATGACCTCTTCCAGCGGTTTTTCCTGAAAGGCAATGGTGCATAAACCTAATTTCATCGTTTTGTTCCCCTATTACCTGTTTCTGTGTAAATAGGATACCACAGGTATAAACGGAATGCAAGAAAAGTTTGCTATCGCCAGAAAGGTATTTATGGTAAACCTGAAAGATAAACAGACATTTTACCCCCGGCCCGGTAGGTGCGGTTTCTAACCGCACCGGTTCTGAATGTCTAATTAATTCTAAGGGCTACCATAATTTTCGGTTTCTATCATCAGTATCCCTCTGTTATTAACTGCTAATGGCTGATAATTAACACCTATGATCCGAAAGAAAACTTGCGAAACCCCAAAATTAATGTTAATATTATCTAAGATTCTCATCGACTGAAAGGTTATAAATGTCTCTCAACACAAAATCGTTCCCTGCCTATTTCTCACTCTTTAAAGTGACACTCCGTCAAATGTTTTGGAGTAAACGAACCGTCCTGATTCTGCTTGGATGTTTGCTATCACTTGCCATAGCACTCGCATTTCGGTTCATGGCACAAGGGGGTGGAAGCGTCAACCGATTCATCCCACAGATAACGTTGGCACTTTATGGACTCTTGGTGAATCTATCCGCGATTTTCTACGGCACCGCAATCATCTCAGATGAAATCGACGGAAAAGGCTTGATGTATCTTCAGATGCGCCCGCTCCATAGATCGACGATTCTCCTTAGCAAATTCGCTGCATACCTCGTCGGGACGATTACGCTTATCGGAACATCTCATCTGATTCTGACCTGCATTATGATAACACACCCAAAACTGCAGAACGGTGTGCTTTTCCAGTTGGGTATGAGTCTACGTTACACCGCCTCCATGGCATTAGCCTTATTAATTTACGGGGCACTCGCTGCACTGCTGGCAGCTAAATTCAAAAATCCAGTCCTGTGGGGACTGCTCTATTTGATGGGATGGGAAAGTATCACCACAGCGCCAATTATGGCAACGGGAATCAAGCGGCTCTCTATATCACACTATCTTTTTACGCTATTTCCCCGTTATAAACTCCCTCGAAGCGATTTCAACGCAGTCTTAGGAACCTCACCGCTATCCGCGTGGGTGGCACTTCTGGTAGTCTTTATACTGACAGTCGTGCTACTGTGGCTCGCCATCCGGATTTTCCGCGAACGAGAATACTTGATGTGAACGATCTTCAATCGCCCGCTTTGAGAACTCGCGCCGTCTCACGTGAAACGATCAATTCCTCATTCGTAGCAACGACCAGAATTTTGGCCCGACTGTTAGCCGCTGAGAGATCGACTTCGCCTGTCAATTGCGCATTCTTTACGGCATCTAAATGGATACCGCACCATTCCAGTCCCTCACAGATCTTCGCTCGCGTGATGGGACTTTTCTCGCCGATGCCCCCAGCAAAAGCGATCACATCCACGCCGCCAAGCGCAGCAATATACGCACCGATATATTTTTTTACACCGTAAACGTAAGTCTCCAATGCCAATCGGGCATCATCGTTACCCGCATCGATCGCCGCTTCTATATCACGCATATCGCCGCTCGTGCCAGAGATCCCTTTCAAGCCGGAATCTTCAACCAGTTGACGACGAATCTCATCCGTAGAGAATCCCTCTTTGTCGATCATATACAGCACTGCAAACGCGTCTAACTCGCCGCAACGGGTAGACTGAATCATCCCGTATTGTGTAGATGTGCCCATGGACGTATCCATAGATTCTCCGTCTTTGATAGCGCAGAGAGATGAACTTCCACCGAGATGGCAAGAGATAATGCGTAACCCGTCCCCTGTTTCCCGTCCGAGCAGCTGCGGCACGCGTTCAGAGATGTATCGGTGTGAAGCTCCGTGATAGCCGTAACGACGGATGTCGTGCTGTTCCACCCAGA
>JAJEIP010000139.1 GCA_022827885.1 Candidatus Poribacteria bacterium | reverse complement strand
TCTTTCTTAAATCGCATTCACGTCAAATTAGATAATATGCTAATATTTTAGCATTTAGAAGAAATTGTGTCAAGTAAAAATGCTAAAAATTTAGCATAAACTAACGTAATCCGACTTAAGTATTACTAAGTTTGAACAATTCTGATGAGATTCAGGATGAGTAGGCCGGACGTATTCAATAGGTCACATCAGCGGTCTTCGAATAAATATGACTTGACCCGCAAAGAAAAACACTACGTTGTAAAGCACAAGGACTACCAGCAGATTAAAATGCTGTGATATTACGTCTGAAAGGAAAAATTTCGGTGGAACATAATTCGGTGGGTCTGCTTTCAAAATGCGTTGTAAAATTTCATAGTCCCCTGTTTCTTCAATATACTGATTGACGTGCTCGGCGTATTGTTGACGGTACCGAATAACAGAGCGGCGGAAATTCCATTCACTGAGAATTCCGGTATTCGCTACATCAGTGGCTAAAAAAACAAATGCCGCTGCGGGTGAAATTAGGGATATGGATAGGTTCATATCGGCTTGTGCTTCAACCTTGTTGATGAAATCTTGTCGGATTTCTGCTGTTTTTCCGACGCTTAGGTTCATCTGTTTTCGCTCCGCTTTCACGCGAATTTCGTCTATAGTTTGCTTCTCGACATCGTTCAATGCCGACAGATCGCCGCCGTGTTCCCGTATGAACGCCGCTATTTCTTCGCGGCTCTGTTGCCGAATGTCCCCTGATAGCCTTCGCATATTCTCATGAACTTCATAGACTGTAGGTGTAGGTCGCAAATAGGCGGCTAAAAATGGACTGAAGTTGGGAATCACTAAGACCATGAATATCCATAACGCCATCAAAGTGGTTAGCGTCGTTTTCGGATGTCTTGTCAAACACGATCCAAAAAGTCCAAGGGCACAAAAAACAGATAGATAAAGCAAAGCGAGTAGAAAAAGAAATAAGGTTGCCACCCAATCAGAGGGACGGAGATTCACATTCGGCATCAGGTATAAGACCAGAATCACACTGATCAGTGCTGGCAGCAGAGAAGTGATGAGACTGAGATAACTTCCAACAAACTTGGCAGCCAAAAGCAAAGGACGTGAGATGGAATTTATGAGCACCAATCGTAAGGTCCCACGGCGATACTCTCCTGAAATAGCGTCGTATGTAAACACAAATGCTAACAGACTCCCAACAATGTTAAAGAAAAAAACAAAATCCAACTGCGAAAAGAGATAACGATTTGGGTTGTTAACAAACTGTCGATTGTTCTCAAATTGAGGTCCTGCTGTTGCTTCACTATTGGCGTTCAAAGAGAGTTCTTCGTCCAGTCCTGTTGCTAAAATCCGCAATGTCGGAAGGTCTCGGTTCATCCAATACCAACTATATTTATTGGTATACAGATGGTCTTTGAGTTTGTATCCTGTATAGAGTTGCCGTCCCGCCCAAGTCTTGTCCATCGCTAACATTGCTGTTGACCCGATGAGGAAAATCAACGCCAGAATCATTGAGACTGCAAAACGAGCACTAAGGATATGGTCATGTATTTCTTTCTTCACTAATGTCCAGAACATGTTTTCTCCAATTCCCCTCGTCATCTTACATCATAACGATGGAACGCTAAGTTCGCTCCCATGAACAGCAAGACGTTCCACAAGAGAAGTAGCTGCAGATCCATCCAAGCCTCAGAGAAACTGTACACAAGCGGATGGGAACGATGAACAAATAGGGACCATTTACCCTCTTGTCTCGCATTTCGTTTAAGCCATGCGAAAAGTCGCCGACGATAATCTTGATAATCTGATATCCCTGTTTGTGCGAGTGTCGTTGAACCGTAGACATAAGATGCCAATGGTGAAAGACGGGAAAGGTTTTTCCCTAACTCGATTTGGCGATCGATTTTGGAAATGTAGGCATCGTCCATCGACCACAATATTTCTCGTTGTTCCTCAGTAATATTATGTTCGGTAACAACGCGCTCTTTCATCTGCCTATGCTCGCCTTCAGAGGGAGCCGGCGCAATTGTTCTTGTCGTTAAAAGTGCCAATCTCGGCATCCACAACGTCCAAATCATCCAGATAAATAGACACAAAACGAGAGAAGTGGCTTCTCGATGAACGACTGTGGAGATCAGTAAACCGAGTGTGAAGAACACAGAAAGATAGATTAAAGTAAAACTGATCATACCACCAAGTCGCAGAAAGTGTTCACTGAAGAGCGAAACTCCTGAGAAGGTAAACATATAGATGAACATGAGCAGCATCGCTGGACAGAAACTCAGCAATAGACTTATATAGCCTCCAATCCATTTGCCTAACAGAAATGTAGATCGTCGAAGAGAATTGCTCAGGACCAAAGAGAGGGTATGCGTTTCTTTCTCGCCGCAAACGCTGTCATAGGAGAGAAAAATCGTTAGGATTGACAAGATAATACTAACAATATAGACAAAATCAGGGGTCTCAAACAGTTCAAAGATGTGACGCTCTTCACCAAAACGCATGAAAACCTGTCCGATAACATTATATCGGGGATGAAAATTTGGGATGACTGGACGGACTTCATTTGTCCCTTTTGCGATGAGGCTAAGCGGCTGTGGAGGCATGGAGATGCCGCGCGCTAAACTCGACTGCTTTTCTCGGTGTTGGTAATCGTGCGACATTAAAACAATAGAAATTACACATAAGACGATACACACAACGCTTGTTAGAATGTAACGACCACTCGTGAGATTATCAGTCAGTTCATGCTTAATTAAGTTACCAAGTTGACGCATATCGTTTCCTATCGCGGACGTTTATTGGTATACGAAGATGCTGTTTCAGTGTTCCATATAGTTTAACACACAAGGGAAGAGCTGACGAGTAAAATTAAGGCGAAATTCCCACAAGACAAAGTTGATATAATTTCTTACTGCTTACTTTTGAGACAGTAGAATCTTCATAGGGAGGGAGATGCCACTTATGGGGTTAGTTTGGGGATGTGAATGTGGTATAAGCAAATTTGACAAATGGCATTTGGATAAAGAAAGATACCAGACCTTAGACTTCAACACGCACAAAGGCGAGATACGCCCCCGCCAATAAAACGACAAATAGTGTCAATAGCAGCAACTTTGTCGCAGCAGTGAGGATTGGGTTGCAATAGGTAAGGGCTGCTCAGTTGCCCTTGGCGGATAACTAAACAGCCCAAACACAGTACAATCCAAAAACCACGTTTTAATATAAAGATTCTACTCGAAACCGCTGACCTTCGCAGCTTCAGGGGCGCTTGTCGGAAGGTCCTGCTTCGCTAACGTATCTTCAGGCACATAACCGGAATAGTCAGAAATCTGACCGTGCGTTAACGCATACACCACAACGTTCGTCATGAAACGATAGACGCCAGGTGAATAGTGGACACTACGGGTCGGGAGACTGACAGACTCCATGGCGCACATGTAATCACGACGCACCATGATAACCGATAACTTTTCGCCCACGGAGATACCTTCGAGGAAGTTCCGTTTCGGCGGACGGGTACCCCACCAGAAAATGTCGTATCCGACAGGGGGACCACCCATTTCATAGAAGTTATCGTAAATCTCGTGCTCGTTCGCAATACGTTCAATCTGGTACTCAGGCATGACATAGCGCATCTGTGCGAGGAAGAGACGAATCATCGCCTGTGCAGGAGCGTTCACACCGCAATCATCAAAGACGAGGAATCCACCTTTTTCAACGAGATAGCGACGCATACCTGCGGCTTCAGTCTCAGTGAGACGGCTATCCATTTTACCACCACCATACTGCCGTCCGAGCAAGTTACGGGAACGGGTAAGTGACGGATCGTGTCCTGTCATAAAGACGAATGGTGTTTTGAAGAGGTTAGCATCGGTAAGTTTCAATGCGCCACCTTCAACGTTCATGTCAGTTTTAATCTTCGTCCGTTCGTTGAGCCACTTTGTCAATGCGTTGAGGGAAGAAGCATCAGCCCACCAGTCAGAGAGACTGTGACGGATCCGTGTGAAACGGAAGACGCCGCGGATGTCCTTACCTTTACCGATAACGCGTCCACCGGGTTCGCCTCTTGCCAGGGGTGGGACTTCAACGTTACCGAGTGTGATGTTTTCAACGACATCGCCGAGGGCATCGCGTGCGGCACCGACGTTTTCAACCATTGCGAGTCCGGGTGGACGTTCAAAAGCGACTTTCACCTGCACGACGCTGCCTGCGACACCACGACCGATGTTAGCCGGTCCAGCGGAGGGGGCAGTTGCGACGGGTGCGGAGAACGCCAAGGCACCGGGTGCATCCGAAACAGGTAGGTCAGCGTGTGTTACAACTGTCGGCACGGGTGCGTTCGGCGTAACCACTCTCGGTACATTCGGATTAATCGGGGCGTCTACTTTAACGGTTTGGTTTGAAAATTCGAGGACCGTCTGCGGTTGGAAATTCGACTTAGCAACAAACGCAGTCGTTACACGGGGTTGTACCTGCACCTGTTCGACGACAACAGTGTTCTGCGTTGGAACTGTCGGCTTAATAACAGGTTTCACAACAGGTTTCCGGACCTTAGGCTTCGGTGGCTCCTTGGGTTGGAGCACTTCAGCACCCACGAGATCTTTGAACTGTTCAGTTTGCGTGACAAGATAAATGCCAGCAATGAACGCTATGACCGCGTGAAGTACCAATGAAGTCATAAAGGCACCTGAGGTTCTTTTTGCACTCATTCGTTATTACCTCCAAGGGATATTTGCGTATCCTAAGAAAAAACAAAAGTTGTTGATGCAGGAATATATGCAATTTCCGTGCCAATGCGAAAAACAGTGAATTGGCTATAAATCCCTGCATCAAGTGTGTTAAGCTGCACGAAAAGGGGCAGCCTCTTTAGAAGCTGCACAAAAAGGGGCAGTCTTTAGCAACCGTGTGCACCAAAATTGATTTTATTCAACCTTGTCGGCAGCTGTCGTAAAGAAGCGGCCTGCTTCCTTAAGACGGGGTTTACCTTTGTGAAAGCCAAAGATACCAAGGTTATTTTCGGTACTGCTATCCAACTCGTGGATCTTCCACCCATCCTTTTCCTCTTTCACCAGATAGAGGTGTGTTTCGCCAGGAAACGCGCCTTTGTAACAATTGTAGCCTATGGCACTGGCTTCAATTTTGCTGCCTTTATAGCGAATCCAAAAATCTGTCAATTGGTCGTTCTGTCCCCATTTGGATCCCTTTGTACCGATGCCGATCCATAAACCTTCAATAGCGATTTCAACATTCCGCCAACCGAAGGCGATTGGCACCGGTTCATTTCCAGCAAAGATTGTTCCGAAGGCAACCTTGCCATCATTCGTCCGGAAGGTCTCCCCAATGGCTTTGAGATCGTTGTCGTTAAAGGCTTTGTAGAAGGCAGTATAAACCTCTTGGATTGCGACTTTTTCTGCTGCGAAGTCGATCGGCGGTTTCGCAGCAACTGCTGGTGTATCAGAACTCGTAGATGAGGCACTTTCCGTCGGCTTTTCAGCGGATTCCTCTTCGGTATCACCACCACAGCCAACGATGCCGATGCTCATGATGCCTACTGCGAAAAGGACAAGCACGAGCCACGTTAATCTCGATTGCATTTTTTTCAATTCCTCCTTTAGATTCATCACATCGCTTACAAACCAATGTTGTTCAATCACACCCCAAAATTGCCCTTTCCAATTTCCTAAATCTAAATGCGCATAAGGCAAGAATCAAATGCTTAATGGATAAGACGATTTTTTACGGATGTTGTTTAAGACATTATAACTTCTTTACAAAAATATGTCAAGTTAATTCGTTACCGCTGAGGCATGTTTGTTGTTCAGGGGCAAATATGCAGCCGTTTCAAGGGTCTGAATTACATCGGTGACCTGAATTTCAGACATGCATCCTGCTTTTCCGAACCGGCAGATTGTTCCCACACATGGGCAGTCTGGCCGCCCTCGAATCGTTTGACACTTTACACCCGCCGGACCGAAACGGGTTGGATCTCCAGGACCATATAGTCCGATTGTCTGCGTGCCAACGGCAGCAGCGAGATGCATCGGACCGCTATCGTTGCCGATAAACACATTGCATGTATGCAAGATTGATGCCAATTGTGTCAATGTCGTGTTGCCAGCGATATTGATTGATTCACCTCGCATACGTGCTTGAATTTCCATGACGATCGGTATTTCATCGGTCACGCCGACAAACAGAATTTGCGCACGTTTTTGGGCAATCAGCCAATCCGCTAATTCCGCATATCGATCAGGCAACCATCTTTTGAGTGCAATCGGGGACCCAGGATGGATCGCAACCAACGGGCGTTGCCTCTCAATCTGATATGTGGCAAGGAAATCGGATGCCCATTTTTGATCTTCTACTGTTACTGAGAAGATTGCGGTTTGGACAGGTGCTGGGATGCCTGCTTGCTTTAAGACATCGAGATTACGCGTCGTCTCGTGGGTCCCACTGAATTGCGTAAAACCCAATCTGTTCGCAATTTGTAGGGCAGCACGACTGAGTCGCTTCGGTGTGAGTCGTCCGAACGCGAAGCAAACAGTCCACCAATCACTACGGAGTTCGACCATCAGATCATATTTTTGGCGACGTAACTCGCGGTAGAGCTGAAACGTTCCTCTGAAGGATGTCGGCTGCCCTGTGCGGCAAAAAGTGGGTGAATTGTATTCTATAATCTTATTAACATCCGGATGCCTCTCTAAAACCACGCGACTCCAAGCACCGGTAAGGGCGTGCAGCTCAGCGTTCGGATATGCCCGACGGAGATTCGAAAACACCGGTGTCGCCAACAGCACATCACCGAGATGATCAAGTTTGATAACGAGGATCCGTTCGGGTACGAAGTCCTTTGGAAACCAACGTTTCCGATAGAAGAGCCACTGCACGGCAGTAGAAGCGATTAAAGTGAGAATTTCGGTTGCGTTTTGAAACATCTTTTTGCAGTTTACTGAATTTTTAGGGATTTGTCAAGGAGTGTAAAGATAAAAAAACTAACTGTCTGCATAAGATAAGACTTGCTCTCAGAACCATTCAGTTTTCGTAAATATGGAGGGAGGATTTCTGTCAGTGGAACCGACTGATAAGTTGACGATAACTTGGGACAGCCTTAAGGCACGATAATAAGATTTTAGTTCCGTTTTCGATGTGGTGCATATTCCCAATCAAATCGCTGTCGTCCATAACGCGTGCCGTCAATTTCGGTCTGGTGGCAGACGAGACATCTGTGGAAATCAGCAACACCGTGTAGCTCGTGTGCTAACTGAATTTCTTCTGTGTTATGCACGTGGCATTTGAGACAGGTGTAACTCCGATAATCGGAATCGGCGTAGATGGCAATTTTATCTGTGACCTTCCGGATATAGTAGGTGTGTTTATTTTTTGTGTCGGTTACTGTCCAAGCATTCCCTGTTTCCTTGATTGAGATAGGAGCAGTCTCGGGTACCCTACGTTCATTTTGTAAGAACCACCAGTGCAAGTCCTCAGGAATAGTGTCTGATGTGTCCAGATCTTGAGGAAGGGTTGTATTAACATAAAACAGAAAGCGTTCAGGTGTATGGCATCTCGCACAAGGCACATCGTGAACTTTCGTGAGTGGAAAGAATTCGTCGTGCTCCAGTTTTTTTTGTCCGTGAAACACAATACTAATAAGTAGAATGGGGGCAAGGATAAGATGGCATCGGAGCAGGATCCGGCGCGCCCTACGTGATGTTAGACTCACGGCGATACCGGTTCCTAAGTTCGATAGGGTGAGCAAAAACGTCAGCCATGAGTGCCATGCAAGCGGTTGGAAAGCAGAATGCAGTAGCACCAAGCACAAGCCCAAAGACGCGAGTCGTTGATGGTATTTGAGCCATGTTTGCCGGTTGCCCCACCGAATCCAACGGCTTCGGAAGAGATAGAGACTGGCTATAAGGATAGCAATCGCACCGATAATGCTGAGAGTGTGTCTTGCTTCACCGAAACTGCCTGCCTGCCATAGACATAGACCTGAGATAACAGCAGCACCCACAACACCGTGCCCGATTTGGATGAAGACTTTCATGCTTTTAGTTTAGCATGAAGGAGAAATAGAGTCAATGAAAATTCTCTTATGTGCAGAGGCATTCAGTTCTCCAATAATTTCGATTCTGTTTGAGATCTCTTTCCTGTAGAAGCGATCTCTTGGGTCGCTATATCCCATCACATAAAACGGATAAAAAATCGAAAACTGAATGGCTCTGAAATTTTTCTTGACAGTATTATCAAAATGGGTTATTCTTTATTCCTAATTAACAGAAGTGGTGCGTGGTTAGTAGGCTTTTTCGTGCATCTCTACAATATCTATCATTAGGAATTAGAAAGAAGCCTTACAATCTTTAAAAACACAATTAGAAGGAGTTATTATGGTTATAAACATACGAGGATTTCTCTTACTCACTGTCGGGGTAATGTTTTGTATGCTCGGATGTACTCGCGATCGTGGTCATATCCTAATGCCTGACGATATATCATCGCCCATGGACGTTCACGAATCTGCTGATATTGCTAAAGCCTCCTTTGAACAGAATGTTCTGCCTATCCTCACAGCGAGATGTGCGCTTGCGGGGTGCCACGTCGCCGATGGACCCCACGGTTTAGATTTCAGGACATACGAATCGTTTATAGCGGGAGGCGAGCACGGTCCTGCGTTCATTCCGGGGAATCCTCAAGAGAGTGAAGTCGTTGAACAGATTGTTTCAGGTCAAATGCCCCCTGGCGGTCCACCCCTGACGGATGCCGAGATTCAACTTTTCGTCGATTGGATTAATGGGCAAGAAGCCCAAGACGGTGTCATCCAGCCAGAACACGACGACGAGCGTGAGGACGTTCATGACGACATGGATGCTGAGCATGAGGAAGACGATGAACATGAAGATGGAGACGGGCATGAGGAAATGGATGCTGAGCATGAGGAAGACGATGAGCATGACGAAGAGGACGATGAGCATGAAGGTATGGATAACGGTCACGATGAAGACGATGACGACAATCATGAGGAAAATGATAATAACTAACGTCCATTCCGATATCCTTGCTCTTTTCAATGTTGTAGAGGCTGGTTTCAGACCAGCCTCTATTTATTAAAATGCCACAGTAATGCCTAATGTCGGAACGAGTGGAAAGAGAGGTTCTTCTTCAATGTCACAACCGATAATCGCTCCCGTCTTTTCATCTTCAACTTCACTAAACGCATAATGATCCACATTGGTATGATTATATAGGTTTAAGATCTGGAAATACCACGTCATTTCCCATCTTTTATAGGGGCTTCGCTTTGTAATACGAAAATCGAGACTATGGTATGCTGGTAGTCGCTCTGAACGCGTATCGCCAAACTGTCGTTCACACACAACATCCCCTGTCGGTACCCGCACCTCTCTGTGAATCAACGGCGTTGTCGGTTCACCTGTATGGAAACGCCAACTGAGATAGAGATGCCACGTAGGTGAAAGTTGATGACTACTGCTTAAGGCAAAAGAATGCCGCCGGTCATACTGTCTGAAAATTGTCTCGTTTTCTACCTGTTCCTTTGCGATGGTATAAGCATAACCGAGGGTCCATATCAAACGATTTGAGATGGCGTGCGTCACAAACACATCTACACCTTTTGCATTCCCAGATTCGGGAGAGACGAAAATATGGTCTTGTCGCCCAAACTCCCTCAGCCGTCCAGTAAGATTAGAGAAGGTATTATAGTACACTTCCACACGTAATAAGAAATTATTGGTTGGCGCGTACTCCGTTCCGAAAATGTAATGGACAGCTTGCTCAGCACGCCCCACGGTTTCAATGCCATCTTCTACAGGAAGTCCCATCAGGTGAACTGGCTGGTGATAAATACCCCATGCCCCGCGCAATACGAGATTTTTCATCGGTCTTAACGCGAGGGCTACGCGAGGGCCAATTTCATAGTTTTGAATACCCATGTCCCGATAATTCTGAACGATGTAACGTCCACCCACGTTGAGAGCAAGTTTCGGATGAAGCTGCCATTCATCTTGTAGGAATGCCTTGAATTCACTTCCTCTCTCGTCGACATCCGCGAGAATCGGGTTATATACGTTTATACCTACCTGCCGTTCTTGGACGTTGTATTGGTATTGTGCCGCTAACCAACGCCACGCTATGCCGCTACGGAAGGTATGTCGTTCAAAAACATTTGATGTAAATTCTGCTTTTGTACCGAAAAATTGGAAGTCGCGATTATCGAAATTGGATTTTCCCGTCGTTCTCTCCTGCCCTGATGTCCCAATAAAAATAAAGACATCTGTCCAATTCGAAGTATTAAACGTATGCCGCCATCTTGTCCAAACAGTTGAATTGTCATATCGGGAATCTAAGTCATTGTCGATTCCTTCTCCCCGAATCCGGTTTTTGTCCCAGCCATACAAACCGTTGAACGTAAGTGCATCTGTTTGTGTGAGTTGATACGTTAATTTGCCGTAGATATCAGCGTATTGTGGTTTGTATTTTTCGTCGGCATTCATAAGTGCAAGGATTAAATCCACATAACCACGACGTGCTGATAGAATCCATCCACCTTTCTCAGAGAGCGGTCCCTCTATCATAGCTGTCGCGTTAATGAGATCTAATCCGAAATTTGCGGAGATCTTGTCTGCGTTTGCTGCCTTTGTCGTGATGTCAAAAACGCCAGACATCTTTTCGCCATATTCTGCTGGAAATCCACCGATCAACAATTCAGTGCTTTGAATTAAACCGAGCCCAACCAATGACACTGCCCCGCCGAAGTCTTGTAAATGATAGGGATTATAGAGTTCCATCCCGTCTAATCTAACGGAAACATCGTCTTTTTCGCTCCCCCGTACGCTAAACCGCGCGCTATAGTCGCTTGAGACCACCCCTGGAAAAACGTGTGCTGCCCGCATAACATCGTTATCAATCAGAGGGAAACGTTCAATATCTTGTTTGGAAAGCGATAACTTTGCAGATGCCCCATCGTAAATTGTAAACCGTCCTGGGGTTACGACAATTTTTCCCAACTGAATTGGTTCGGTTTCTTTCTCGGCTAAAACTACAAGAAAACTACTTATACCAAAGAACAGCATGCAGAAAATGAGGCAGATTGGATATCGAAAGTCAGCAACAAGCATTCAGATAAACCTCCTGATTTTATGCCTTTAAGCCCCGTTTGCTTCTGTTGATCACGTGAAACAGTTTGGAAACACCACGAAAAATAGACGAAGGAGAATTATCATCCCCCATAGCAGCAATCAGGGATGAACGAGGTGGCAAGTAGTTCCATCAACTGAAAGGGTTTAGTTCCGTTTCGCGCCACTGTTAATCCAATCAATAATGAGTTGGATCTCGGAGACTTCCAATGGGGATCCGTCTGGAGGCATTTTGCCCTTAACAATTTCTTCAACAAGTTCGCTTTCCTTCGCGTTACCCGCAATAACTATAGGACCATGTTCACCTCCCATTTGAAGCGTTGCGTAAGTCCTGAGATCAACATCTTCTGGCCCGTTGGCAACATGGCAACCCGCGAGAGCACATCGCTGTGTAAGAATAGGTGAAATATCAGTTTCAAAAGATGGATTCTGCCGATCGCCAACCGCGGGCTCACCGAATGTCACCCCCAACTCAGTAGCGGAGTCGTCAAAACTTTTGCCACATCCGTAAACACAGAACGCTATGCCAACAAAAAGTACAAACACTATTTTTATCTTCATTGTATACATAACAGTCACTTCTCACTTTCACAAAAAATAGAAATTTAATAACGTGAATAACAAGAATCTCAATAGATTGTAAATTAGACGTATGCAAAATTGGTGCCAGTTCCAATGCGGTCGTCTGTTCCAAAATTCGACTTGCCTCAATAGAACGGATTTCCACAATCTTCGCACAACTAAGGACTTAGGCGTTCAGGGTATGTAGTCCGGGATTCAAAATAGGTATTGGTGAACTGTCCGAGTTTTCTCCTGGCCTACCTATTGTACAGCTCACAAATTTTGTTATTCTGTTCATTTTTTGAACATATCTGTCCATTTTTTTTCAGAGAAGTCGAATAAAGCGGCAAAATAAGCAATATCCAGCTATTTTTTTGGTTGGCACGATACTTGCTTATTGGCACGATACTTGCTTATTTAACAGGGAATTGGATTTGAACCCCCTACAAAACTATTCAATCTATTTTCATAGGACTTATGCATTTCTTCTTACAATCCAATCACCTGATAAGCGAAATTCAAGGGTTAAATACAATGAAATAGGGACTCTTCAGCAAAATAGGTTTCCTTTTCTTTCTTCACTTTGCATAAGTCCTTGCATAAGTGGCGTTAAATTTTTAAATTTAAAAAGAGGTGTTATTATGGTTATGAATACACAACGGTTCTTTCTACTCATCGTAGCATTGTTATTTTCCTTGTTCGGGTGTGATTCTCAACCCAGCAATCCGTTACTACCCGAAAATGATCAGACTGCGCCTATGGCTCCGGCTAACGGAAATAACATTCAAACTTCTTTTGAACAAAACCTTTTGCCCATTCTCACAGCAAGATGTGCCTTTGCTGGATGCCACGTCGCCGGAGGGCCTGACAACCTGGATTTTAGCTCATATCAGGCTTTTATAGCGGGTGGAGAGGATGTATTTGAACCTGGCAATGCTCAAAGCAGTGATATTATTGAAGAAATCGTTTCAGGCAGAATGCCTCCTGGGGGTCCCCAGTTGCCTGATGAACAGATTCAACTCTTTAGGGATTGGATTAACCAACAGGAGCGGCAAAACAATAACGATGATGACGACGATGATGATGACGATGATGACGACGATGATGATGACGACGATGACGATGATGACGATGACGACGATGATGATGATGATGACGATGACGACGATGACGACGATGACGACGATGACGATGACGACGATGATGACGATGATGACGATGATGACCGACGACGATGATGACGACTAAGAACAATTGATTCCGTTGTTTTAAAACACCATAGAGGCTGGTCTCAGACCAGCCTCTGTGTTTAAGCCCATCTTCTTTGATCACATAAAAAGCAAACCCAAACCGATTTGCATTCGGCAGATAGATTCTGATATACTATTCTCACTTGCTTCTACCCCACACAGACCAATTTAAGTTCATGCAATTTATCAAATACTTCTCAGAAATTGACGATGCTGACTTACCTCGTGTCGGCGGAAAAGGGTTGAATCTCGGAAAATTGACGCGGGCGGGGTTTCCGGTCCCGAATGGCTTTTGTGTTACCACGGATGCCTATCGCCTATCCGTTGCAGGTCTATCGGAACAGAATGAGAACAGTGTTAAAGACATTGGACTATCGCCGGAACTCGTCACAGAAATCCGGACGGCGCGAGAAAAATTGCAGACAGCTACATTTGCTGTGCGTTCCAGTGCCACAGCAGAGGATCTGGCAGAAGCGAGTTTTGCGGGACAACAAGATACGTTTTTGAATGTAACCCCCGATGAACTTTTAGACGCCCTCAAAGCGTGTTGGGCATCACTCTGGTCAGAACGAGCCATTGCCTATCGACAGACGCAAAAGATCGCCGATGAAGGGTTGGCAATGGCAGTCGTCATTCAAGAGATGTGTGAGGCAGATGTTTCCGGTGTCCTTTTTACTGTTGCGCCGTTTAATGCGAATGCCGCTATTATTGAATCGAATTGGGGATTGGGTGAATCGGTTGTCTCTGGTGCGATCACGCCTGATAGTTTTCACGTATCGCGGGATACAGGCGCGGTTTTGGAAAGAAGCATCGCTACGAAGAACGAAATGGTAACGGCTACTGGCGTAAGCGTGGTCCCCTCCGCACAGCAGGATGCCCCAAGCCTAACAGACGCACAACTGAAGGAACTCACACACCTCGGTATGCGGGTTGAAACCCACTATGGACACCCGATGGATATCGAATGGGCACTCACAGATGGGCAGTTTATGCTGTTGCAGTCGCGCCACATTACCACATCCGCGACATCTATCACACATCTTAATCAGGCACATTCCATTCCAAAAGTCGATAAAAAAGCCATTGAGAAAGTCCGTCAGGCGGAAATCCAGATACTGGAGGCACGTGCCGAGGAACAGGGGACCGTTTGGTGCCATCATAATCTTGCGGAAGTGCTACCCGCGCCACTCCCGATGACGTGGGAGATTATGAAGAAATTCATGTCGGGTGCGGGTGGATTAGGTAAAGCGTATCGAGGCTTGGGGTTTTATCCAAGTGAGCGGGTCAACGCTGAAGGGATTCTTGATCTGATTTGTGGGCGGATTTACGTTAATTTGAACCGTGAGGCGGAACTCCACTTCGACGGCTTTCCATTTGCGCACGATTTCAACGCCTTGAAGCGAAATCCACAAGAAGCGATGTACGCGCAGGCACAAACCGATATTACGCGGAGTAACGCTTCATTCTGGGTGAAACTGCCGCTCCATATCATCCGTATGAGCAGAGCAGAGATGCATCTACGTCAGCACCGTTCCGACTTCGCCCGACTGCTAATAGAAGAGGTATTTCCAGCATTTCAAAAGGAAGTAGAAGCAGAACGAAACATTTCGTATTCAGACTTAACGGACACCGAATTAGTGACCAAGTTTGAAGAATGGCGTGCCAAAACATTGGACGATTTCGCACCGAAAGCCCTCACCGCTACACTCCTCGCTGGGTTTTCACTGCAACGGTTAGAGGTGGCTCTTCAGAAATGCTTGAATGAAACAGAAACGAAAATCCTTGTGAACAGACTTATGAGTGGGACTTCTGACAATCTCACAGTTGAAACTATTGTCCCGCAGGTTTCGCACCCGCGGCTTGCGTCGAAATTGTCGGAAGTGGCAACAGGAGATTTGACCTTGACCGATTTCTTAAAAGATTACGGGCATCGCGCCGTTGACGAGTTTGAATTAGCGCAACCCCGTTGGCGCGAAGATACGACCTATCTTGAACAGATGATTGCCGCTTTCGAGCAATCGGGGTTACAAACCCCTCCCACAGAAGCCACCTTTCCTACGGATGACGGTAGAAAACCACAGATAGAACAACGTGAATCCGCAGAAAAGGAACTCGCCGCACACCTCGAAAACAGAACCGGTTTAAGAAAACAGGTTGCGCGTGAACTCGATTTTACAAGGTGTTACATGCCTTTCAGAGAGACAGCGAAATTTTATCTCATGCTCGGTTATGAACAGATTCGCCGTGCGCTGCTTGAATTGGATCGTCGCTATCAACTCGATGGCGGCATCTTCTATCTCGTGCCAGATGAATTACGACGACTCATAGATGGTGCGGTATTCAGGGACGTTATCACCGCACGCAAGACAAAGCGTGAATTGATGTTACAAATTGAGGTCCCAGACGTTATCTTTAGTGACGCATTGGATCAGATCGGCACCGCGACACCCCTCGAAACGGTTGATACGCTTAGAGGAGTAGGCGTTTCAGCAGGCATCGCGACAGGACAGGCACGTGTGCTGCTGACACCGACAGATGTCCGCCCGTCCGATAGGAATTATATTCTGGTGTGCCCCTCAACCGATCCGGCATGGACACCGCTTTTCCTGCATGCAGCAGGACTGGTGATGGAACGCGGTGGAATACTTTCACACGGGGCAGTCGTTGCCAGAGAATACGGTGTGCCTGCTGTGGCAAACATCCCGAACGCAACCCGCCGTATTACTGAGGGACAGACGCTCCAAGTTGATGGGAATCAGGGAACGATCTCAATTTTTTAGGGAAGCGTAGGGACTGGGGATTCAGTCTGGGAATAGGCTGAATCCGTAGCGCAAGTCGCGTGTGGACTTGCGGGACAATGTATTACATTCCCAGCCCGTACAGGAAACGGCGTATGATGCTACTCGACACCTATTCAGATAAACTTCAACAGAAGCGTAGAAAAACCCGGCGGGCTTTTCTATTTTCGTTGGTTCTACATGCCATTGCGACAGGGATTATCGGTCTCGGTTATATTCAGTGGTATCGGCCGATGCAACCTTCGGAACCGCTTACTTCGGAAGCCATTTCGGTGACATCTCTCCAACGTTTTCATGTGAACAGTACGCGCAAACGTTCTATGCCGGCTACGCGACGGTCAACACCTACGCGTTCCAAGACCTCCCCCGCTCTTAACCAAAACGTTGCCAAACCGGTGCATTCGGCGCCACCCATGGCTTCGAGGGCATCTATTCCCGTGCTGAGGACAGACGCTCGGTTACCGATGGCTGAGACATCCCTGCGCGAGCAGACCCCAGAAACGCTTGCGTGGAAAACGATTGCGACCACACAGACACAAGCACCTACAATCGCACCTAACGCCAAAACCGTTCATGGAGAATCTAAAATAAAAACCACAACGGATAATGAAGGTCCCGCGCAACCGATTGACAGAGACGCACGGATGGGGGAAGCATTAGAAGGTATCGCGGAAAGCGTCGCTGACAGTAAAATCGAAACCGCTGTTGACCTCGTTTTTCTGCTTGACATTAGTGGAAGCATGATAGATAATATCCGTGCAGTCGGCAGACAGCTGAATCGGATGGTAACGGTGTTTGAAGAGAAAGGCGTTGATTTCACCGTTGGTATCGTTATTTTCAGGTATCTTGAAGGTGATACGATTATCCATCCGCAAACGCGAGACAGCGAGAAATACAAAAGGTTGTTAACCTCACACGTTGTCGCTGCCGCTGGTGATGAGCGGGCACACAATGCGATCATCAAAACGATCCGCCGCGTCAATTTCCGAGAAGGGGTGAACCGCCGATTTATTCTCGTCACCGATGAACCGAGCAAAGGATCTTATACGCTACCAGAAGTGTTAGCACAGTGTTTTCAGAACAATATTATCGTGGATGTCATTGGCATTAATCACACTACACATAGAGCACTAACGACGAAAACCGGGGGACTCTGGTTTCCGATTCCGATACAGCAATAGTTTTTAATTGTTTGCAAGGCGTTAAATGAGGGCATTTGTTTATTCCGCATTTTTTTTTATATCCGCCTGCGCCGTTGTTGCAGGCTATCGTCTTAAATTATTTTTTCGCACAGGATTTACCGACGTATGTAGTCAAAAATGTAAGCCCGTAATGTAATAGAGGGCGGATCTACGGAAAGGCATTTCAAAGATCCAACCCCCCTCAACGAACCGCAAGGAAAATTAGAAAAATGAGATGGTCATTGAATACTTATCAAACCTGCCAAGAGTGGGAACTTGAACGCATACTCGACACCGCTGCCGCGACCGGTTATCACGGTGTCGAATTGTTAATGGATTACAAGCAGAAACACGGATTCGAGTGGGATACACCCAGAGAGGCGTGGGACGGACTCAAAGCACAGGTCGATGCGAGTGACGTTGTTATCTCCTCACTCACGAGTTGCCAAAATTTTCACTCTGAAAACGCCGCTGACCGTGAAGAAACCGTTCGACGTGTTACACGCGTGATTGACATGGCGGAATTTATGGCGTGTGACCATGTCCGAGTGCTCGGCGACCGATACACCGAGGAGAACCGCGATGCCATTGTCGGTTACGTCACGGATGGACTGAAAGCCCTCGGTGCTTACGCCGCTGAAAAAGATATTACTGTCTCCATTGAGATGCACGGCTCATTCACAGACCCAGATTCGGCAATGGAAGTCATTGAAGGCGTGAATCTTCCGAACGTCGGCTTCGTCTTCAATTCACAATTCATCGGTTGCGATGCGGGGAGTATTGATCCTCTTTTTTCGCGTGTAGGTCGACACATTACTGCGGTGCATACGCACCGGGTAGAAGAACCAGGAACGTTCGATCTTTATCGGCAGATGTTCCAATGGCTCGATCGCATCGGTTTTTCAGGCTACATCTCCAATGAATGTGCTTATACAGGTCCCGACCCAGAGAAAGTCCTCGCTCTCTACGTTGGGATTTTCAAGGCTTTTACTTAAAAATGGGCACGCCACAATCAGCACACCTTTATAAACGGGTCGCACTTCCAGACGCATTCCTGAATGAAACATCGGAAAGCACTTGGGGTGGTGATATCCGGATCGGCGATCTGACGGGTAATGGCACAGTCGATTTCCTTGTGTACAAATCGCTCGGTGGCATTCACCCGTGTTTCCTCGGTGCGTTCACACTGGAAGGTGAACCCCTCTGGTCCCTCGGTGACAAACACCTCGAAATCAGGGACGCGGATGCGCAGGATACCGTGCTAACGACCGTCTCACCCGATCGTCCGGGTCCTGTCGCTATTCACGACATAGATGCCGATGGACAAGCAGAGGTTATCTGCTTCTGGGTAGATACGGATGCCGCAGAAGTGAGTAAATGGGATTTATCGGCGATTCGCCTTATGATTTTAGACGGCGCGACGGGTGCTGTCAAACGGACCGCCGCGCCGGATGCGTTGCGCCAGTGCGATGCTTATGCCGAAGGTGAACGCCATATCTCCAACTACGTCCATCAACGATTGATGATTGCCAACCTCTGCGGAAATGCGCAACCTCAAGATTTCGTTGTGAAAGTAGGTGTGAACCTGCTCGCTTTCAACCATAAATTGGAACTGCTCTGGCAGCATACCGATGAATGGTTCCGTTATCCGAAGCACTCCGCATATATCCCGGCAGTCGGCGACTTCAATGGCGATGGACTCGACGAAGTCAACGGTGGCAATTTCGGACTCGCTGCTGATGGTAGCCTCCTCTGGAATCACTTCTTTGGCGACAATATGGACTCGGTTTTAGTTTCCGAATGGAACGGCACTAACCGAGCGATCCTCTCCGGGGGTGGACAGGTGCTTGACTCCGAGGGCACTCCGATTCTCTCACTCGGCTTTGACATCGTGCCACACGGACAAGAGATCCGATGTGGCAGATTACTACCAGACGCGTCTGAAAACGCCTTGGTTATCCGATATAACGGACATCATACCGACCTGATGATAGTAGACAACAGCGGGCGGATTCAGAACAGGTTTAACGTCGATGAAACGCCGAACAACACAGGCTTGGAAATTATCCGCTGGCACGGATCCGAAACCTGTGAATTGATTTATAGCCCAGCTGCGCTTTATGATAGTGCAGGAGATAAGGTGGTGACGTTCCCTGAACTGCCGCCACCCAGTGGTGGGAAAATGGGGTGGTATCACTGTTTTCCTGCGGATGTCTGTGGTGATGCACGCGAAGAGGTTATTCTCTACGATCCCTATGGCGACGCTGTTTACATCTACACACCAACACCTTTTCAACCCGATCTGTTTGGTGGATATCAGCATACCGAGCGACAGTATAACACCCGTTTAATGGATTGAAATATGCAGAATAACGCTGTCAATAAATTTCTACTCATCTCAATCGATTGTTGGCGGTTCGATGCCCTTAGTCGGACGAATCCGCTTCTCAACACGCCGAAGTTCGACCTGCTGACGCAGGATTTCTCGCTCGCAGAGAAGTTTTTCGCGCCAGCCCCGGCGACGCGTCCCTCGCATACCTCCTACTTTACGGGACTTTATCCGTTTGAACACGGGGTCTACGGACAAACCTACCTTAAGATGTTTGAGGGTATCCCGAATCTGTTCCAGATATTCAATGACGCAGGCTATCATATCACGGGACGCTCCGAGCGTCCGGAAGTGTTCCGTTTCCTTGATTTTGAGCCGTTCATTACGGCGGTTGATCCGAACGCGAACGCGCAACATCTCGGTTCACTTGAAGACCTTGTCGAGCAGATCCAGCAGCCTTCGGACGTGCCGCAATTCTGTTTTCTGCACTTCTGGTACACACACGGCGGTTACGGTATGAGTGGGATCCCGGGTGCACCGAGTCTCAAATCGCTTGTGGATCGTGGCAGGATAGATGAGGCATTGCGGTTTTATTACGCCGCTGCGACGCATATCCTCGAATTCAAGTTAGTTGAAATTCTGAAGCAACTTCAACTCTCGGATTGGGCGGTTTTCATCTTCGGGGATCACGGCGAAGGCATCTGTGAGGAAATCACCGATCACGGTGGCACGCTCAATCAGAACGTGCTACACGTGCCGCTGTTGGCGCATATTCCCGGTGTGTCAGACCTCAATTTTCCGAACCCACCGATTTCAGCGATTGACCTGTTCCCGACGATCACACATCTGGCAGGCATCGATGTGGACTACCAGGGATACGGACGAGACCTACTATCTCCATCGGAAATTGATGCCAACCGATTGGTATTGTCGGAATTGGATAGCCTCTACGGTATCGGGTTCCTTAGCAAAAACAACTTGGAAATGCCGCACCATCGCGTGACATCTCGGACGTCGGTCGATAACGAGGAAATTAGCAGATATTCGGACGGCGTGCGACTCTGGTCGTTGACGGATGGTGAATATCTCTATCGGGAAGATGAGCAGACGGGTGAGTTTGTGTATCGGCAGGTGCTGAGCGGTGAGGATCTCGCCTGTGAGGATCCAGACCGTTTTCGGGACGCTTACGACGAGATTTTGATGAACTCCAATTATCAGCACCTATTGGCACAAGAATCCACTTCCGAGGAGACGGAGATTCTGGAAGGCAGGTTGCGCGATTTGGGATACGTCGAGTAAGACTCTATTTCAGTCGGCAACTTCATCAATCTGTGTGTAAGGCTGTACCAAAATATCTGCGGGAATTCCGAGTCCCTTATGCAATTTCCGAATCATGTTCAGTGATAAAGCACGTTCTCGACTCAAGACTTCTGACACACAAGTATGCGAACCAAGATAGACTTCAAGGTCGGGTTCAGACAGTCCTTGGCTCTCCATATAATGAAGAATTGCCTCAATAGGATCTGGCGGTGGAATTGGGTAGTGCATCTCTTCATAAGCTTCCACCAGTGTAACAAGCACATCAAGTTTATCCGCCTCTGGTGAACCGTGCGTTGCATCCCAAAGCTGCTCAATAGTCTTCAGTGCAGTCTCATAATCTGCTTCGGATCGGATCGGTTTAATATCCATGGTTGCTCCTTAAATCGTTGAGGCATCAATTTTATTATAGACCTTGTGTGTCCCGATGAATCGAATATAAACAATCCCAGATTGATAATGGATAGCGGTCACCAAACGATAAGAATTCCCTTTGATGTTGAAGATCACTCGATTGTTTTCGATAAAACTAGCGTTTCGGTAATCAACTTTTACATCGGAGGGTGTCTCCCACTTAGCACGTTTCACACGGACATACCACGTTTTAAGTGCTCCCTCCACGTCAGAATGCTTTTCCCAAAATTCTTTCAAAGTTCTGCGCGAGATAATCCTCATAATGAATATTATACCATAGAAGTGAAAATTAGTCTCGCCGAATAGCGAAGAGGTCGCAACATAGAAGCATTGAAATCTCACTTGGAATTACACAGAGAACCGTTTACCGTATATTTCTCAATGTTTATTGACAGGAAAAATGCTTTCGGTGTCAGGCTTAAAAGGATTGTTGTTGACTAACGGAATATTCCCATTCTTCCGTTCAACGAGTCCCCAGTCGCCTGTTTTCCAATGCTTTTCATAGGCATAGATAACATCAAGCCCTTCAAATTCCAGCCAGACACGCTTTGCTTGTGGGTGAATCTCATCGTCTATAGAGGCAACGGCGTGTTCATGATTCTCAGACCAGATAAGGCACTTTTGTTTGAGTTCTCGGGCTTCTTCATGCAGCGGCGTGCGGAGATCTCTGTATTTCATCACCCCTCTCTACAGTTCGTGGATTGTTGCCTCAAGTGTTTCGAGATCGACGACGGCAACCGTTGCCTTCCCTGTCGTCCAACCACCGGTCTCACCCGGATTGAGTAGGAGCGATTCTCCCTTTTGGATGTCTATCTGGTGGGTGTGTCCGTAGACGACGATGTCGTAATCGCCGCTTTTGGCAATCGGGATGGCGAGTTCTGGGTAGTGCATCACGGCGATTTTTTTGTCGCCGAGCGATACACTCGCAAGATTGGGATGTATCTCACCGATTTCCTCAAACCGTTGCGCAACGATGACACGCTCACCGTCATTGTTTCCAAAGACACCAACAACGCGGCAGTTTAGATCGGCTAACGGCGCAACAGCAAACGGAGCGATGAAATCGCCTGCATGGACGACCAAGTCCACGCCGATTTCATTGAAGAGTGCGACAGCGCGTTCGACATTTGGAATGTTGTCGTGGCTGTCGGACATAACACCAAGTTTCATATTTTTAATTTTCCTCTTTGATGGTTATCAGTTATCAGCGTCCTTCAGAATGCCACAAACTAAAAGTTTGCGCTACAAATTTCACATATTCTTTTTTAGGCGACTACTGAGACAGGCACCCTATGGATAACATTTCCGAGGTAGCCTTTTGGGTTCCAGGGTTGTGTGAAAGGCTGCGCAGCACCGGTCTCGTCGGAGGCGCGTGCCCATATTTCATAATAGCCTTTGTTTGCGAAGGTGAGCTCGGTTTCCCAATGATACCACGCGTATCTATTTGAGGGTTGTATGAACCGGGTTTCCTGCCACTGGAGACCGAAATCTGTGGAGACGAGGACCGTATCCACCTGATTTTCGCCTGCCCATGCATGTCCCCTCGCCTTTACAGGAACGCCTACCCCAAATTCCAGATGCGGTTCGGGACGGGTGATGAGCGATTTAACCTGCCATGCGGTCGCAACACGCATATCTTCGACTGGGGGGGTATCTCCGGGTGCTATCGGGTAAGCGGGGATGCGATAGGAATAGCCGGTCATTTTTTCGGAGTCGTGAACCTGATCCCGCACATAGATACGGTTGAGCCATTTTTGCATGGCACTGCCGATCCACCCAGGCACAATCAATCTCGCGGGGAATCCGTGGGCTGCTGGCAAGGTTTCTCCGTTCATCTTCAAAGCGATGAGGGTGTGTTCGTCCATCGCTTTCTCAATGGGAATCCCGCGTGAGAAGGGTTCGCTGCCGTCACTCGGAATATCCTCGCCATAGTTTCCGGTATAGACAGCACTGGATTTCAAACCTGCGGTTTGCAGAACATCACGCAAGCGGACACCCGTCCATTCGCTACAAGCGATTGCCCCACGTTGCCATGGGGTTCCACTCACCTTCGGTTCAAACAGATTCCTCCCGTTCCCCGCACATTCCAATACGACTTCCAAGGTGACCTGCGGAAAACTCGCAAGGTCATCCATTGACAGTGCCAGTTCTTTATGGACTTCGCCATCTATGACCAATTTCCATCCCTGGAGATCTTGTCTTACTGCTCGTTCCGGAATGCCACTGTTATTACGGACGAAATGTCGCGCGGTTGGGGTAACATCGTCGTTGAGGAAGTGCGGCGCGAACTCACCGTTGAAAGGATTCTGCGAATGGACGAGCATGTCCGACTTCGGGAGTCCTGCTTCTTGTGCTTCCACCAAGACAATCGGTGTGAGTCCTCTACCGAATAATCCTCGATCAACGGCTTCACATCCTGCTCCAAACATTCCGAGACTCGCGAGGAGTGCTCCCTTGCCTATTTTGGCAAGAAAATCCCGCCTTGAGTCGGTAACAGTTTCAAAACTCTCTATAAAATCGGATTTGTGTTCCATTTTTGGCATTATTGGGATTCTTTTTCAAAAAAGAGAAGGGCTTTCCTCCTACGGCGAAAACAGTGGGATTCCAGTCCGTAGCATTACACTTCTACAAGGAGAAACTTGGTATCGTGTGCAGGTTTACAAGATACGCAAAGTTCCAAGTCGCTAAATACGGTATTGCGTGAATTGCTGTAACCGCTACGTGAACAGCATCAGCAAGTGCTATCTCCGGTTCAAGCTGGCGGATCTAAGAGTTTTGATCGGTTGACAGAAAATTGAAATCCGTACTGCTCAACTATCAATTCAAGCGTACCTGCAACCCATTTGTCAGCGTGTGGTGATACAATTACTTCGCTCTTTTCATCATCTTCATCAATCAGCGCTTTAACATTTATTTTAAGAGGTCTGCCAAATTCATACGGATCATCCTGTAGAATTGAGTCAATATCAATAATTGCACGCACTTCTTGTTCGTACTTAAAAGGTGTTCTCTTATAGAAGTAAGGGTAATGCAGCCAGATCTCTGGAGCTACATCTTCACGCATATCAATTTGATTGTAATCCTCAATGTACTCTATTTTACCAATAAATACATTAGGTTCATCCGGTAAACTGTTCTTCAAGTTTCCGATAGTTGTTTTGATTGCTATACCGTTATTGCGTAGGTGATATTTGTCCCACATCGCCATGGATTCCTCGTTGCTGTGATGCCAACAGTTACACATGATGTATTGACGAAAATTTGGAACAATCTGGCTACCTGAGGATTCATAAGACAGCGTTGTTGATTGGGGAACATATCCTTCAAACTTGTCATCGTATTTATCGGCTCTTGTAAAAAACAGGGATTCTGTTG
This sequence comes from Candidatus Poribacteria bacterium, assembly GCA_022827885.1. GTDB lineage: Bacteria > Poribacteria > WGA-4E > WGA-4E > WGA-3G > WGA-3G. Next base: position 10,075 of record JAJEIP010000139.1, on the reverse strand, counting down.
CTAAAATGTTAGCAAACTTTTCAAAACTCATGTACCGCCATACAGTATCTGTAACTTCGGGTTGTCCAATGCCTTTCAGTTTTTTAGACATAAAATTCTTCTTTTAAAGCGAATGTGCCGGTCTACTGTCCATGAAAATTTCTGAATGTATCACGAATTTGCGCGGCTATAGATTCAATAGTTCCTACATCAAATGTTAGCATATCAGTTTGCTCCGAGTCAGTTCTAACACTTTTTGACATCATGCCATAGATGAATTTATGAGATCTGAGCCAGTCATCCATATTATCCATATCAGGAATTTTAGTTTCTATCACTCTCATTCTCACCATGTATTCATCAAACGTCATAGGAAGTTCAGTCATTAGTGTAGATTGATAGTGGATGCCTTTTATGTCTACTAATTGCCAATCTATACCAAAGCCTTTTGCTTCTTTTTTTAAAACTTCTTTAAATTTCTCCTGAAAATTAACTTTCATTATGACCTCCATATAGCGTAAAGAAGTCCGCTCCAAATTTGTACGCATCGCCAGATTTTCCTTGAAAAATACTGGTTCTATTTCTATCATTCCTACCTGGATTTCCCGGTTCTTTTATCCGTCTGTGAAGGTGGAAGGTGGGCAGATGTACCGTACGGTATGCTTTGCAGTGCCTCCTAAACTGGTTCTGATAGTCTATCACACAAGTGGAAAAAATGCAAGATGAAAACTAAATGCGAAAGAAAAAAGAGATGCTCACCGATTGAGCTTTTCCCATTCCTTTTCAAGATTGCACCGGGATTTTTTGCCGCCGTGGATACTCGGTTCGGCACACAACAATTCGCGGAGGCGATGCATGGCATTGTGTGCGTCCTCGGTCGTTATATCCAGCACTTCGCTCAACAAAAGACGATCAAGTTCGTGGCGCACGGGATCATGTTTTGCCTCGTTGAAGGGCAACATCCGCTGATGTTTCAGGATATGGAAAATATGCTCAGCATTCGCCAATGCCTTATCCGATAGACACCGAACATCCAATGTAGGCATTTGGAGTAAGGCAGTCCTTGAACTCCTACCTCTACCCGGTTGTTGTTTCCCGCTATGCGCCCACTGGAGGAGCAGACCTAATGTTGAATTGCCCCAGAGCGTCCAAACATAATCGTAAACCTGCTTTTTTAATACAACGTTGGGTAATGAACTTATCCCAAGAGTAGGTTTTTCTGTGAAGAGAACTCCCAGCGAATTGGAATTGAACCTCATATCTACGTTAAAATGTACACGTCCGCTATGCGAAAGTATTATCTGGGCTTTTTTGTGGCGGTTGGGGCGCGTGATGAGATGGCAATCGGGTTCAACGACCATTGCCCTTTGTATAGGGGAGTTAACATTCCATAAACCTGGATAGAGATCGGTGTCTGTATAGCCTTTTTCTTTATCAAACGCGCCTCGCTCCCCCTTCTCAAAAATATCTCGATGGCTAGCACTCACCTTTGCAATATCATTGACCAAGCAGATAGGAATTTCCAAGGGCGTTGTTTGTGTTGGCAACCACATCTCACCGTTTGTTAAACGGTGCGCGGACTGGATTAACGCCATCTCCTTGATACGTACTGCTTCCCATGACTTATCCATCCATAATGGGGAATTGAGGGCATGTCCAAGTGGTTCGTCACCCGCTTTGAGCAGATCTCCTCCGCCCGGTTCATTTTCTAATCGTCGGATCCTCTCAAGCCTATGGATAGCATTGGCTACCTCCAATGCTTCCAAGACACTTCGCGGGCGGTGATTTAGGGATATAAATGTGCCTCTGCCTGTGTTATCGGTTTTCCTTCCTTTAGTTGCTACGACTATACATTCCGCCATACTCGTATCAGCAGAGAAAGCACAACTTTCACCCTTGGCATCTGCGATGGTAATCACAATCACATCGTGGTATTCGGCCGCCCACATATTCCTCACTTTTCGCCAGTCCGCGGTTGTAAGACACGTAGCGGGTAAGATAAAGCCCATTCTGCTTTTACCACTTGTCTTCAGCATCCTATCTGCAAGGTCAACAAAGTCGGAAGGAAGTCCAGCATTCCCATCTCCAACCCGCCAATCTTTTTGCCCTCGTGCCTTCCGCATTTTTTTCTCTTCATCTTTGCCCCTGTCGCTTCCTTTGAACACGGCTTTAGGTGTATTACTGTTAGGATCAGAATCAGGTCTCGTAAAGGGTGGATTTAGGACAACAACATCAAACTCGTTGTGGTGAAATTCGTGTTGTGTCATCACCGTTGTGTCGTCTTCTCCGCCGACTTGCTGAATTTCTGTTCCCATCATTGGAAGAGGAAGCGTTCCTTCAGGGATATCAAACAAGTCAAGGGCACCGAGGGCGTAAGTCCCGTCTTTTTGTTTACCATACGGCATCGTGTGGATTCGGGTGTTACCGATTTTTAAGTCAGGATAAATGCTCGTCAGAAGAGAGGCAGTGAGGTGGCTGGCGTTGGGCATAACATCGCAGCCAACGAGATTCTTCTCCACCATCTGTGTATGAATGCGGCTACCTTTGCCACCAGCTTGCTCATGCAGTTCGAGAATACGCTGATAGACACCGTTGAGAAGGGACCCCGTCCCGCATGCAAAATCCGCCACCTTCAATTCGCTCACATTCCCTTGCGTTTTGGGAAGGACTAAGGCAGACAACAACGCAACAGATTCAAGACGCGTATAGTTCGCTTTGACATACTTTCTGTCAACAATCAGACGTTGGAAGACCGTCCCAGCGAGTTCATGAACCTGTGTGAGTCGCTGATCAACTAACTCCTTCGCAGTATCACAAAGGGTTGCCAAGATCCTATCAACGAGTTCATCATCAGTTGCGATTGCCGCTATGAGCCGTTTGGCAACATGGAAAATTGGACGGTAATTTACCTTAAGAATGATGTCCCATCCCGCGATAACCTGTTCGTAGCGGAGCCGTCTCGCATTGTCAGACAGCATCCGTTTGAGGGACATAACCCGTTCCATTTCAGGTTTACCCGCGAGAACACTTTGGAATACAAAGGCGTTGGTGACGATAAGCATCGCCATCCGTGAGGTCTGTTCACCCGCTTTCTGAAAAAGGATTGCCTCTATTTCTGCGCCGATGCTCGGACGCTCTTTAATGGCTGTCTCAAGTTGCTGCGCGGCGATTTCTATCCGTTTTTCCAATAAATCAGCGGCGGCATCTATTTTAGAAATGGGAGTTGCTCTGACGCGGATAGCGGTTGCGATGTCGGCGACACTCCCTCTCAACCAACCGCTTTGCGGGAAAGATTCGGGTTCTCTCTCGTTAGTAGGTTCCGATTCAGCGATGAACAGAACCTGATCCGGTTCCGGTTCGCGCTCTGGTTCCAGTTTATTGAGAAGTATGTAGGCGATGTCCTCTGCCCTTTGCATCTCCGACTCAATTTTATCCTGGGGCATCGTTCTAAATCGGGCAGGCATGCGGACGCGCAGAACGTTCTCAATGGTATTGTAGGTGAGTTCCGCAAAGATACTCGGATCGAGAAGCATTCCGAAATGTGCTTCTGCCTGTATCTCACCTGAAAGATTCGGCGTGTCACCATCTATCTTCACCTCAATGACGATGGGATTTCGCCCTGTTTCAGTGACGATCGCGTCAGGCTTTTTTGTAGCATTGAGAAACGGTCTTGTAATTTGCTCGTTGACACTCCACGCATCTCGCATGTGACGGAGTATATTTACAAACACCGTTGTAATGGTATTTTCACTGTTTGCCATATAAACCCTGAAAATCCGAGATTCAGACAATAAACACACAAGCACAACCTAACAGGTTATGCTACAACAATACTCTCTACTTAAATGACGCTGCGTCGGGTTCGCCGCGATAGAGGACCACGCGATACTGCAACTTCAAGGTTTCATCGGATGCAAGATGGAGCGGCTCGTAGTAAACGAGTGAAGGATGGATTAAACAGTAATTCTCTCGGTTGCGCACCCACCACGTCGTCGGATACCGAGGATTATCGGGATGGTCGACGATGGCGACACCATAAGTTTTGTCGTCAGTGGGATGTTGTGAAGTGAAACTGCACCAACGGCTCTGTTTGCCGAAGATGTCCATGGGTTCAGTGCGTCCATCGGCATCCAACAGGTGCCCCGGTGTGATGATATTGTCGAATCGGATCGCCATACCGCTGTAGAATCTGCCGTCTGCTCCGGGTTCACCGCGCCGCAGATCCAAAACGACTTCTCGCTCGTTCGGCTGCAACGTTATTGACACGGAAATCTGCATCGCATCCGTTGTGGGTGGATGAACGGTTATCTCTCGTTTCTCCGTTAGATGCGTCGTACCTTGCCAATCTATCCACGCGTTTTCTGTCGTTAAACTCGCGCTGTCGGCATCTGCATTTTGTGAAACAATCCGCTGATGGACGATTTTACCGAAGCCTGTTGGATCGCTACCGGGTGCCGGTTGTTCCCAAAAGTTGACTTCGTTGACCTTTTTCCATGCCACCCATAGACCCTGATGGTGGACATGGTCACCGGGTTCGTTCATCGTGAGCGGTGGGGCACCGGGCAAATTTAATGGGTGGCAAAAGGGACGGTTACCGTCTTCAGGAAAATGGTAGCCCAAGACCTCTTGTCCGTCCCAAGCAATGGTTAAACTGTGTTGTGTCTGTGAAAGTGAAAACATTTTTTAATTATACCTTGCAGAGAAATCAAGTGGTTCGGGCTTTGACGCTTTTCACTCAAGACCCGTCCTCCATTACATTACCGACTTAGTGTTTTGGATCAAGTGAACAACCGCAAAGGGAGATTCTTATGAAAACGGGATATGGCTATCCCCCGAAAAAACGTTCGTAATCGTCGTGATGCCCTATCCAAAACCATGTGACCGTGTTGTCTTTCAGGATACCAACAGCACGATAACTTCTAGTGATTCTTACGGCCCAAATATCTTCCTCGCTATTAATGCACTTGAAACGTAAAGAATTATGAAAGGGATTGGAAATCCACAATCGATAAGCCTTTTTGGCTTGATCTTTAAGCGTTTGATCAAGAGTTCGATAAGCTGCCCAAAATGAAGGTAACGTTACCGATTTCATAACCGATCCAAATCCATTGGTTCGGCTTTTCCTTCAGCGATTTCCTGTTTTGCCTGACGAGCAGCCGCAACGAGTTGCTCTTGCGTCCTGTTGAAGGAAGCTTCCCAACGAAGTTCATCCTCTAACTCAGCAATATACTCACGCAAATGCTCTACAATTTGATTTTGCGACGCTTCAGGTAGCGCCTCCATCATTCGGGTAATCGTAGCAATAGCATTAGAAGCCATCCTTGGATCCTCCCAGTCTTAATTGAGGTACGGATTCACGACTTCGCGTTCAATCGCCAAGCCTTCCCATTCGTCATCACCGGGTCCGTCGTAGATCAGCGTATGGGGTCCAGCGAAACCGGCTTTTTGGGCGAGATCAAGGCACTGCACGTAATCTTCCTTGTCCATCTCACGCGGTGCAGCGAAATGTGCTTTGGTATGACACGATTCTGCCCACGAGGCGATCGCGGCGAGATCTTCATATTTTGTATCGCCACGCCAATTCCCGAAATCGAGACAGAGTCCTACCTTACCGTCTAATCCACTTAAAATGGTGTTGACGTTCTCAGGTGTCGAGAAGATAGAGAACCAGTTCTCGCTCATCAAACGGATACCCGCGGTGTCCGCCCGTTCGGTGAGTTGTGCGAGGACCCCGCGACTCTGCGCCACGGTTTCTGGGGATGGGTCGGCTTTACCGCCAATGACACGTGCGCACGTTGCACCGAGGTTACCAGCGATATCAATCCACTTTTCAATCCATGCGATGTCGCGTGCTGCGTCAGACGAGTGGGTGATGTCGCCATCATCAATCAGTAGAGAGAAAAGCTCAACGTCTGCAGCTGCGAGCGCAGCACGGAGTTCAGCGAGGTAGGTTTTCTCTACAGAAGGCAGATGGAAATGACAAATCTCCAAGGTGTTAATGCCGAATTCGGCGACACGTCCGGGTAATTCCAAGAGCGGAATAGGTCCCTTGTTATGGGTTTCGATAGGGATTTGCATGTCATGCGCGGGTCCGGTGAATCCGGGTTTTCCGAGTTGTCGATGCAAACTCCACGTTGAGACTGAGAGTCGAGGTGTTGACATAATTAATTTCTCCAAAGTTTGCGACAAAGCTTTGAAATTTTTCAACCTTTTTTCAAAATAACAATTCGATTGCTGTTTGTGCCCTTCTTATTATTGGAGACCCCCCAGCAATTCGCTGTTTTCGTGAAACGCTGCGCGTTAATCATGAGCGTTTCAGGCACAAGTCCCACATCAAGCGATGCTTTGACAACGGCATTTTCTAAAAAGACTGTTCCATTACGAACCTCTCCAACTTCAAACGCTATCCGTCCTCCGTGTTTCAAAACCCGATAGAGCTCCGCTAAGACCTTTGTCATCCGAGCGACCCAATCCTCCAGCGACTTCAGTTGCCAAATTTTACCCTGTTCAATCTCTATACCACAAAACCACATCCGTAACCAGTTGTCTTGCATATAGTCAATCGTATCAAGGAAGGGTGGTGAAGTGACAACCAAGTCAACCGATGCATCTACTATTTGGGGCGTATTATCGGCGGATTCGGTCAGCAGTATCGCGTCATCCCTCCGAAAACAGTCTGGCAGGCTATGCCGCAATAATTGCTTAGATTTTCGGAGTATGAGTTCCTTCGTGTTCCGATATTCGGGGACCTGATTCCGTTTCGCATTGATTTTCCGCTGTGCCACAATTGAGGTGGCTAAATTCGGCGGCAGGGTGAAAACCGAAAAAAAACCGGTAGAATGTCCGGTCAAACGGCTACACGCGACCATTTGCAACCATGCATCCACAGCGTCAAAGCGTTCCTGTTGGAAATACGTCCGCCAGCCGTAAATCTCTCGGAGTGTATCTTCGTGAAAAAATACGAGTAGTTCCGTATCGACTTCTGCCTCAGTCGAGAGATGAATTTCGTGTAATCGCGCTTCGATCTGCTCTAATGTCGGTGGGCTCAGACGCGGTGCCGTGAGAATTTTCGCCAACGGATTGACATCATTGCCGATCACACGATGTCCGTGCAGTTGCGCTTCTATCAGGGTTGTCCCACGCCCCATAAACGGATCGTAGACGACAGCTGCTGCTTTGCAGAACTTCTTGATGAAACATTCGGGTAACTGCGGTTTGTAACAGGCGCGATAGGATACTTCGTGCAGGGAATGCCCAGTGCGCTGTTTCGATGTCCAAAATTCGTCTACATGGGTAGGGAGATGAACCGTATAATCGCTGGGTCTATTGAAATCAACAACTAATTGCATTGCCATGAAGATATTCCCTTTTGGAAGAAAATCGTGGACTAAAATACTCTACTATAGTGCTGCTTGTTTACCAAGATTTTGTGGTTCACAGACGCTTCAAGTTTGACGTTAACAGTCGTTGTCGGTTCAAGAAAGTCTAATCGGATTGTGTCAATTATAGCGAAATCTTCGTCGTCTTGCTTGGAATAAAGCACTGTTAAAAGAAGGTGGTAAATAGATGCAGAGAATTGAGTGCGGAGTTTCTGGGATGAACCTGTTAATACGCGTCGGATAGTATCCTTTTTATTCCACTTAGCTGTCGCTTTCATTTCAAGTGGAATGTGAAGGTCCGTAGATTGCTGGATCAGCGTCTGGTCTGGATAACCAGAACCGCTACACTTAGAAATTGAAAATTCTGAGAGATCGCTATCAAGCATGGGAACGATATATTTCTCTACTTGGTTTCCAATTGACTGGTTCGAACTTCCTGGTTTAAGTTGACAAATAGAACCTTTGACTGATGCTTTTGAAACAGCATCTTCAAATGCCAATAGGATTGTATCACGCAAATCCTGGGGCCATTGATGAATAAGTTGACGATACTGTTGTCCTTCCCAATCCAACAAATCTTTGAAAAAATTATTTAGATCTGATATCACAAGTCTTTCCTCGTGCCTGTGGATGCGCAATGAATTGCGCTACTACAAACCTCTTCTCATTTTGACATGGACAAAGCAGCAGCGGCTTTCAGTATAAAAGATGTTTATCACATATTACAAGATAAGCTAATTACAGGTGCCGACGAATCCACGCGACAACCTTTTCAACCATAACAGCAGTACCGTCACCAGAAAAGACGTGGTCTACGCCCGGTAGTTCGAGAAGCTCTGTATCCTCGTTTGCGTATTGTAGGATGTCGTGGCTATCTTCAATGGGAACGATATCGTCCTCTGTGCCGTGAACCAACAGCCATGGAACCGTAAATTTACTCGCGTTCTTTGCGACACTGTCTATCGTTGCCATGTCATCTACATAGGCTTGTGAGAGCGGACAGTCGGGTTCATCCCACATAAAACCCGCATCGGGTGTGGCATCTCCGAATTCACGTTCTGCAAACGCTTTCGTATGCACCATCCCCGCAAGCGAGACGAGTGTGTGTATGCGTTCATCGGTGGAAGTACGCAGGACCCCCACCGCACCCCCCATGCTGTGCCCGACGTAGCAGACGTTGTATTCATCAAGTGCGTCAATGACGCTGCCGAGGTCTGCCACCTCTTTTGTGATAGTGGAATCCGTAAAGGCACCCTCCGATTCACCGTTACCGGAGAAGGAGAAGCGCAGCGCAGAGATACCAGCATCCGCGAGCCCCTCTGCTAAAGCGATGAGTGCGGGTCTGTCCTTGTTGCCGGTGACGCCGTGTCCAATCACCACAACTCTGTCGCCTTCGCCTTCGTGAAAAGTATAGTCAAGACGTTCATCGTGTTCGTTTCTAATTTCACCAAACATAAGTTTTTTAGGTTCCAAAAGTAATGCTTTATTTAGAGTCAAACTCGTCAATTCCCATATTTTTGATCCGTCCTGCCTTAATGTCAGCACGGACTTTACGCGCGAGTTGGGCAAGTTTATCTTGTGATTCAGCAAAAGTCTCCTGCCATTGCCTTTCGTCCTCCAATTCCTCAAGAATCACAGCAGCAATAGCATCCTGTTCTTCAGGTTGCAGTTTATAGACTTCGCTGAGCACTTTTTTAAGAAGTGGGGTCATCAATGTGTCAGGCGTAGAAACCTTTGACCTCAGTCAACAGAGGAAACGCCTTTCTCCTTTTTCACAAATTTACTAATAGATAGGTACACTTCCACTGTGCACCTATCTATATTTGGATGTGCGTGTGCGAGGCACGAATGCCTCGCAAAAACTGCCATTAGACGAACTACGTGCTATGTCCGTTGCTCTTCAATGCCTGGACAACCTTCTCTGGCTTGATCGGCAATTCGGTAACCCGCACACCGATGGCATCTTTGACTGCGTTTGCCATCGTAGCCAATGTTGGCGTGATCGGGGGTTCACCAACACCCTTGGCACCATAGGGACCGTTGGGTGCGGGCACTTCAACAATGACAGACTCGACGGTTGGGAGATCCGCTGAGGTTGGGACGCGGTAATCAACAAAGCCGGGATTAACGTTACCGTTTTCGCCGTACTGCATCTCTTCCATCATTGCCCAAGCGTAACCTTGGACTGTGCCCCCTTCGATTTGCCCTTCAACAGCCATCGGGTTGATGGCGTAGCCGACATCCTGCGAAGCGATAAGTTTGAGGACTCGCGTTCTGCCGGTGTCCGGGTCTACTTCGACTTTCGCAATCTGCGCTGCGAGCGCCGGTGTGCTGGGTTGTCGAGCGAAGGAACCTTTCCCAACGATAGGACCGCCGGTTGTGGACAAACTATACGCCGCAAGCTCACCTAACGAAATGGATTTCGGCGGATCTGCGGTAACAACATGGACAGCCCCCTCTTTGAGTTCAAGGTTGTCCACATTCATATTGAGTCGCTCTGAGGCGAGTTCAAGAATCCGTTGGTGCGCGTCTTCCGCTGCCAACTTTGCAGTGTTACCCATTGTGAAAGTAACAACACTCCCACCGGAACCGGTAGAATACGGGGCGGAATCTGTATCACCGCGTCGAATCGTGACGCTTTCATACGGCACCGTCAGGATCTCGGCAATAATTTGCGAAATCACGGTATCCGTTCCAGTGATGTCCATAGATCCATG